>CAZMWI010000306.1:0-1501 GCA_964569945.1 uncultured Ignavibacteriaceae bacterium | reverse complement strand
AGTCCGCTATATGGTTTACAAATACCCTAACTTTAGTATTTTCATTTTTAATCATTCTGGGATCGCAAGTACAGGCAACGGTCGCAACGCGCGCGCAAACCGATCAGGTGTCCCGCAACCTGCTTAATTATATAGTGCAGGAAAAAGGCGGCTGGGCCGGTACTGACGCTCCAGCTGTCGATAAAGTTCGCGATATAATCGTCAACGATACGCTGCTCGGTCGCTGCTATGACATTTCCCCGCAGGGATATGTGGTCGTGCCGATTTTGATGGAAGAATCCCCGATTAAGGCGTACTCCGATGAATCACCACTTAACCTCGATGATCCCGAGAGTTTTGGCGAAATCATCAAGGAAGTCCTTATGCACCAGGCCAGGATTTATATTTCGGTCAACGGAAGTCTTGAGGCCGCGCAGGTCAATAAAGGCCAGCCGGTGTTTGATCCCTCGGGCCGACAGCAGTGGGATACGTTTTTACTCGACGATGACGCCTTTAAAGCCCAGCTGGCCGACAAAGCCGCACTGGATGCCAATGACGTTGGCCCGCTCATGACTTCGCGGTGGGACCAGGGATATCCGTACAATGCCTTATGCCCGATAGGTGACGGCGGTCGGACCGTGGTCGGGTGCGTGGCGACGGCCGCTTCTCAAATCATGCACTATTACCAGTGGCCGCCTGAGGGTCAGGGTGTAAAAAGCTATTATTGGTCCGGTGACGGTTCCTGCGGCGGCTCATCGACGGGTGAAACTTTGACGGCTGATTACAACGATCCCTACGACTGGGCCAACATGCCGGATCAATGCCTCGGCGGATGCAACGCCGATCAGATAGCGGCGCTTTCAGAACTCTGTTACGAGGTCGGCATCGCCTTCGATATGGATTACGGCGTCTGCGGATCGGGCAGTTATATGTCCAACTCGGCCGCCGTTTATCATAATTATTTTCGTTACATGAACACGGTGCAGGAACGCGACCGCACGGATTATACTCTTTATGATTGGTCCAATATGATTCGTCAGGAAATCGAGGCCAATCGCCTGATTCAATATCAAATTTACAGCCATTCCATCGTCTGCGACGGTTGGAGACAGCTTATCGGACAGGATCAGGTTCATATGAACTATGGCTGGTCCGATTCGCATAATACCTGGTACACCGTGGACAATCTCTATTGCCCGTGGGACGGATGCGCCACGTACTGGGAATGGATGCTGACCGGAATCGAGCCCGATCGCGGGGTTATGTTTACCATGGACACGACCTGGGGACAGGTCCCGTTCGACGTTTCTTTCACGGGCATTTCCACTCTTAACCCGGAACAGTGGATCTGGTCGTTCGGGGACGGCGATTCGGCGACGGTGCAATCTCCGTTGCATACGTACACGCAGCCGGGGCGCTTCGGCGTTATGGCCTGCGTCGTAGTCGGGACGGATACTTCGGTTTACAACCGACCCAATTGCATGATCTCGCTGGCCGATACCATGATCAGCGGCAGTGTAAC
>CAZMWI010000305.1:0-1503 GCA_964569945.1 uncultured Ignavibacteriaceae bacterium | reverse complement strand
TGCCAAGATTCAGACCGCCATGATTATCGGTGCGGCCTTTATCGAAGCTCTGACCATTTATGTCTTTATCGCTTTCTTCATTGCGATGGGCAAGGTAGGATAATAATTACGATTCGGAAGCGGCCGGAAGTGTTTCTTTCGGCCGTCTCCGGTAATTAACAAGCAAGACGGTGAAAATATGATAAGTCTTGAATGGCAACAACTGCTCACTCATGCCGTCGGCTTTCTGCTGATGTTATGGGTTCTCAAGAAATTCGCCTGGCATCCGTTGCTTAACCTTATGGATGAGCGCCGGAACAAGATCAAAGACGAGTTCGAGAGAATCGACACCGAAAAAGCGGAAACGGAAAAGATCAGGGCCGACTATGAAGGCAAGCTGAAAAATATCGACGCTGAACGTCGGCAGAAAATCGCCGAGGCGGTTAACGAGGCCAACAAAATGGCTTCGGATATAAAAATAGGCGCCCAGGAAGAAGCCCGGGGAATTATCAACCGTACCAATGAGCAGCTCGTGCGTGACGTGGCCAAGGCCAAAGTTCAGCTCAAAGAAGAGATGATCACGATCACTCTGACGGCGGCGCAGAAAATTTTGCGGGAAAAACTGGACGATGCCAAAGAGCGGCAACTGATCGGTCAGTTTATCGACAATATTGAGAAAGCTTAGACGATATGCTCGCGCAACAGGTAGCCAAAAAATACGCCGGGGCATTGCTCGAACTGGCCAACGAACATAATATACTCGATAAAGCCTGGGATCAGTTCAAATCCGTCGGGGATTATCTCAAGAAGGAAAGAACCTTTCTTGATATCATGTCCGCACCGCAGGTGCCGGATGAAGCCAAAGAAGAATTGATTGGCAAGGTCTTTTCGACTCGGCTGGAAAAACCGCTGTTCAATTTTATGCTGTTTCTGGCCCGTAAGAGGCGGATAGCTTTCCTGCCCGATATTGCCGATGAGTTTGACCGATTGGTTAAAGCGGAGAAAGGCATCGCCCGGGCCACCTGTATTACGACGACCCGGATTTCCGACGCCGAGCGTAAACGGCTGATTGAAAATTTGACCCGGAAGACGTCTTTCAAAATCGAACTGGATGAAAAGATCGACAAGAGCATCGTCGGTGGTATGATTGTCATACTGCACAATAAGATTATCGACGGTTCGATAAAGTACGGTCTGGATCAGTTGAAGAACCGCCTGATGAAGGTGCGCGTCCACTGATCATAGTGTTCGGATTTGGCGGAATTTTGATATAGATGCGCCGCGCGATATGCGGCGGTTGTAATCGCGCCGGACGAAAGAGCAAGATTCGTCGCGGCCGCCAGGACGGAGAGTACGGTTTAACAACGAAATAAAGTCTGTATTTGAATAGAGGTATTTACGATGGGTTTAAATCCAGAAGAAGTCTCTTCAATCATAAAAAAAGAGGTTGAGGGGTACGAAACCAAACTGGAGATGGAGTCGGTCGGGACGGTTCTCCAGGTTGGTGACGGCATTGCCCGGATA
>CAZMWI010000304.1:0-1527 GCA_964569945.1 uncultured Ignavibacteriaceae bacterium | reverse complement strand
TATGTCGAAGCCAAAGTCGATTTGGTGGGCACCGGCTTGAAAGGCACGGCCAAAACCTGGTCACAAAGGCCGTATAAGAGCCGCCAGGAAGTGGACCTTGGCGTTATCAAGCAGACCAGCGGCGACAACGGCGAATACCCGTGGGGGATCGACACCAACGGCAAACTGCAGATTGTCAAGGACGAGCAGTCTCTCAAGCGCCGGGAACTGCAGAAATATCAAAGTGAAAACGAATTTCTGAATCGGGACTCGAAAATATACAAAGTTACTCTGGACAGCTCCGCAAAGGTCGGCGATAAGGACTGCTACAAAATAAAAATCGCCAATACCATAAACGATGATATCACATACGACTATATCGACATGGCTTCTTTTCGTTTGCTCAGGTCGGATTTGATCACACCGCGCAGTGAAACCCACACCACCTTTTCGGATTTCAGGCCGGTCGGCAAGCTGATAATACCGTTCAAACAGGATATCGAAACGCTCCCGATTGGCCAGAAGCAGCAAATCGAAATAGTCGAATATAAGAGCAATCCGGAAATTAACCCGTCGATGTTCCAGCCGCCGACAAAAGACGTCAAAGATTACGTGTTCGACAACGGCGTCTCGGCTGAGAATATCCCGTTTGAGTATCTCGACAACCATTTGTATATTATGGTTATGCTCAACGGCGAAAAGCGGCGCTGGTGCCTCGATACCGGTGCGGGTATGACCGTCATCGATAAAAAATACGCCGATGAATTGGGACTCAAACTCGAAGGCAATCTCAAAGGGCAGGGAGCGGGCAACGTGGTAAATGTATCCTTCACCGAGCTGCCACCCTTTGAACTTAGGGGATTGAAATTCGAAAAGCAAAAGGTGGCGTCTATCGACGTCACCCCGATTTTCCACAAATGGGGCATCGAAGTCTACGGCATTCTTGGCTATGATTTCCTGAGCCGGTTTGTTATCAAAATTGATTACGCCAAAGAGCTGATCTCATTCTATGAACCCGACAAGTTCAAATACGAGGGCGACGGTGTTGTTTCGGACACGCCGCTTTCCGGCAATATGTTCCAGATTAACGCGTCCGTCGACGGCAAATACAGCGGGCTTTGGATGGTCGACGTCGGCGCCGGTGGTGTCAGTTTTCATTATCCCTACGCCCGCGACCATGGAATATTCGACAAGGGCGGTATCGAGAGAATGGGCATGGGGGCCGGCGGGACTTTCGAGACCAAATCCGCCAGATTCAAAACAATAGAAATGGCCGGTTTTACTGTCAACGATCCGATAATATCATATCCTCTTGAAGAAGGTCAGGGGGCGTTTCGCCAGGCCGATATTACCGGCAACCTCGGCAATACGCTTTTCCGCCATTTTGTCATGTATTTCGATTATAAAGACCAGAAAATGATAATCGAAAAGGGCGATAATTTCGCGCATGAATTCCCGCTCGATAATTCCGGTTTACAGATGATAGTCACCGACGACGACAACATAGCCGTGTTCTTCGTCTCTCCGGGGACTCCGGCTGAAGAATGC
>CAZMWI010000303.1:0-1625 GCA_964569945.1 uncultured Ignavibacteriaceae bacterium | reverse complement strand
CGACCCCTGTCTCCAATAAAAACCCGCCGCGCGGTTGTTGAACTTGAAGAGGAAATCGCCTGATGCACGATTCAGATAATAGAGCTGATTTTCCGCAGTTAAAAGTCGCCATCGTACACGAATGGTTTGTCGACTATTCCGGCTCTGAACGAGTCGTGGAGCAGATGCTGGAGTTGTTTCCACAAGCTGACTTGTATGCCCTCGTCGATTTTCTACCGGACAATCTACGCTGGTTTATAAAAAACAAACCGGTGACAACATCGTTTATTCAGAAGCTACCCGGGGCCAAAACAAAATACAGGAGCTATCTGCCGCTTATGCCGCTGGCAGTCGAGCAGTTCGATCTGTCCGAGTATGATCTTGTCCTGTCGAGCAACCACGCCGTGTCCAAAGGCGTTATAACCAGCGCCAATCAATTGCATATATCATATTGCCATTCACCGATTCGCTATGCCTGGGATTTGACCCACCAGTACCTGCGCGAATCCGGCCTGACCAAAGGCCCCAAAAGCTGGCTGGCCCGGTATTTTCTGCACCGTTTGCGGGTCTGGGACAATCGCACGTCGAATGGTGTAGATCATTTTATCGCCAACTCGAATTTTATCGCGCGACGGATCAAAAAAGTCTACGGCCGCGATGCCGATGTCATCTATCCTCCGGTCGAAATCGATAAGTTCGCTTTAAAAAAAGAAAAAGAGGATTTCTATTTTGCCGTGTCGAGGATGGTGCCCTACAAAAAGGTCGACCTGATTCTCCAGGCATTTTCAGCAATGCCTGATAAAAAACTGATCGTTGCCGGTGACGGCCCCGATTTTAAAAAAATCGTGTCTCTGGCCGGACCAAATGTCGAATTCATAGGTTTTCAACCGACCGATGTAATTATAGATTATATGCAGCGCGCGAAAGCCTTGATCTTTGCCGCCGAAGAGGATTTCGGCATTGTTCCGGTGGAAGCGCAGGCGTGCGGAACACCTGTGATAGCTTTCGGTCGCGGCGGAGCGCTTGAAACCGTCATTTCCGGCATATCCGGTCTATTCTTCGATAAACAAACGCCGGAAAGCCTGATTGAAGTTGTCAGACGTTTCGAAAAACACAGCAAGAGCTTTGATCCGTCAATGATTCGAGCCAACGCCCTGCAATTCTCCGTGAAAAAATTCCGCGATAATCTTAGGTCTTTTGTAGAGACCAAACTGGAAGAGTTCGACAAATTATGTCGTCAACCGGTTCACGGGACTATTGGCCACTCGCAAAAGAGCGCCGATAATCGAGAAAAAAATACATCAATTCCTTTGGAGACGTGAGTCATTCTGCCCTTATGGGTAACCTTCTCTGAAACAAAAGACCGGAAGCTTCTGCTTCCGGTCTTTTTACACAAGAGGTATGCCTCGATGCTCGAGACATTTAGTCCAGCCCGTCATATTCTCTGGCCGACGTAATCGAAGCGCAATATTGTCGCCAGCGCCCCATGAAGACACCATATCCCGTATTTTTAACCTGCCGGTAGCGTCCGCCCAAAACGCCCAGTACGTTACCTTCGGCATCATAGTAATATCCCTGGAAAAAGCCGACCCGGCCGACGATATCGAAGGAATTGTTAATCAAAACGGGACCATATACACCCTTAA
>CAZMWI010000302.1:0-1644 GCA_964569945.1 uncultured Ignavibacteriaceae bacterium | reverse complement strand
TTCGGATATTTGCTCGGAGCGGGCGTAACCGCGACTTTGTTCGTGGCGGTGATTATCAATATCGGCGTGGTGACGTCGCTTCTTCCGACGACGGGTATACCGCTGCCATTTCTATCGTACGGCGGCACGTCGCTTCTGGTGTCGATTGCATCGATCGCGATACTGCTGAATTTGTCGCGTCGCAAAGGGGTGAAGGTAAGGTGAAAACCTTTAAGGCCATATTCGCCGGAGGCGGTACGGGAGGACATCTTTTCCCGGCGCTAACCATCGCCGCGGCCCTCAGGGAGCGGCTGGAACCGGAGTACAAGATAAAGTTCAAGTTCGTCGGGACCAAGCGAGGTCTGGAATACCGGATGAGAGATAAACTGGGCTATCCGCTGATCATGATGAGCGTCCGGGGCTACATGCGCTCGGCGATATTATCGAATATAGTTTTCCCGTTCGTGCTATTCTGGGCGTACCTCAAGTCGATGTTCGTGATACTGACATTCAGACCGAAAATAATCATCGGCACCGGCGGGTACGTAATGGGCCCGATTCTTCTGGGCGGCATTACGCTCAATACGCTGCGGGTCATACAGGAGCAAAATTCTTTCCCCGGCGTCACGACTCGTACGCTGGCCAAGAAAGTATTCAAAGTGTATCTCGGCTTTGAAGATGCAAAAAGGTTCCTGCCCAACAGCGAGACGGTGGTAACCGGCAATCCGATTCGAAAGAGCATCGGAAAAGCCGATCGTGACGAAGCCATGACCTATTTTGAACTGGATAAAAATAAAAAAACCATTTTAGTCCTCGGCGGCAGTCAGGGAGCTTTAAGCATCAATCAGAATGTGCTGAACAACATGGAAGATTTCGGCGATGAAATCCAGCTTGTCTGGCAAACAGGAGAGAGGGCTTACACGGAAGTGACCGCCTCGGCGGGCGGCAGGGTATCCGGCCGCGCCCTTTTTGCTTTTACTGATAAGATTGAGCTTGCCTATGCCGCCGCGGACTTAGTAATTTCCCGGTCCGGGGCACTGACTATGGCGGAGATCGCGGCCGCCGGGTTGCCGTCGATACTGATCCCGTTTCCGTACGCGACAGCCGATCACCAGCGCAAGAACGCCGACTCGTTTGTAAGCAGAGGCGCGGCGGTCTTGGTAGATGATGCAAAGCTAAGCGAAGTCAGTCTGCCCGCGATGGCCCGGGACATATTGACCTCTGATAAACTGGAAGCTATGAATAACAGCGTGCGCGGAATTCATAAGGCGCAGCAGAAACCGGCCGTAGACTTGATCGTCGATGACATCCTGGAACTGACCGGTGTGGTAAAGGAGACAGCGTGATAAATGGAACCGCGACCGTACGGAAATTCGAGAACAGCAAAGTGATTTTTGGCAGATTCAAAAGACTCCATTTGGTTGGCATTGGTGGAGCGGGGATGTCCGGCATGGCCGAGATTCTAAACAACCTCGGCTACGCCGTAACCGGATCGGATACGTCGCCCAGCGAAATCACCGAACACCTCGTAGAGCTCGGCATTAAGGTGCACGAAGGTCATAATGGTGCCTACGTGGGCGAAGCCGACGTGGTCGTTATATCGTCGGCGGTTTCCGAGGACAATCCCGAAGTGGCCGAGGCTAAAAAGCGCGGCATTCCGATCAT
>CAZMWI010000301.1:0-1655 GCA_964569945.1 uncultured Ignavibacteriaceae bacterium | reverse complement strand
CGGCTGCACCGTCGATAAATCCAGAGACATCTCCGTGGCGTATGAGGCATCCGGATCGGCCTCGGGGATATTCTTTTTAAGTTCCTCTATTCGTTGTACATTCATGCGCGGATGGCCATCGGTACTATCGGCATCCGACGGTACCCCCGCCGGACCGCGCTTTTCGATAAACGCTGCACGGCGTTTGAGCCAGCCAATGGTCAGCTCATCGACCGGAAAAACTCCGGCCAGTGCGCCCCACTCGGTCGTCATATTGGCAATTGTCAGCCTTTGGTCCACAGACAACGCCTTCACTCCTTCACCGACAAACTCGACCGCATAGTTGAGCACCTCGTCTCTATTGAACAGCCCGCACAGGGTAATAATGACGTCTTTGCCGGTCACACCGGTTTTTAAGGTCCCCGTCAGCTCCACTTTTGCTACGGGGAAAACCTGCCACCACGTTCGTCCCGTGGCCCAGATCGCCGCGGCGTCAGTCCGTACTATCGGCGTCCCCAAACAACCGAGACCGCCATACATATTGGAATGACTGTCCGACGCAACCATCATCTCGCCCGGCCAGGCGTATCCTTCTTCGCACATCACCTGATGCCCGATGCCTCTTCCGGCCGGGTAAAAATCGACACCCATCGTTTTGGCGAAGGCCTCGATATTGGCGTACTTCTTAAGATTTTCTTCGCTCTTGTTCTGTATGTCATGGTCGAGCGCGAAAACCGGCTGACGCGGGTCGGCCATTTTGGTCGCCCCGATAGACTTGAATTTGCCCATAACTGCGCCGGTGTTGTCGTGAGTCATGACATGCGCCGGTGCAATCGACAGATAATCGCCCGAACGGACGATATGCCCATCATCGAGTCCCACCGCGAACTTCTGTGCTATTTTCTCAACGAGGTTCTGACCTGCCATATATCTATCCTTTCGCTTGATTTCAATCCAAGTTCCGTCTTCTAATTTCGGGGTGCCCCGCCGCTGGCGGTGGGGTCTTAATCTTCGTAGGTCGGGTTCCGATTCTTCGAGAAACCCGACATCCTGGATTCCCGCCTTCTACGTTCTGTCAGGTCCTGCTTCCGACGAAGTCGGGAGTGTGACCTGACAGTCTTCAACAATGTCCGTGAATTATATCAAAAAACCGGGTGAAAAGTAAAGCAGAGATTAATTTTATACGATTACCGACTGCGATTCCCAAAAACCAGCGAAACCACAATATACACCACCCCGGCCAGAAGAATAATCGTCGCCCCGGCGGGCAAGCCGGGACCGTAACTTAAAGCCAAACCGAAAACCGTAAACAGAAGCCCCAAAATCGCGGCGTAAATCATGGTCCGCTTAAGAGTCCGGGCGAAAAGCGAGGCCACCGCCGGCGGAAGCGTCAACAGCGCGATAACCATTATAATCCCCACGACCGAAACCAGTATCACCACCGTAAGCGCCGTCAAAATCAGCAGTAGCAGATAATAGAACTCGACATTTATCCCCCGCACCCGCGCGAATTCCTCGTCGAAACAGACCGCCTGCAACTGGTTGTAGAACAGGACGACCGTCCCGATGACCGCCGCATCGAGGACGGCTATCATGAGTACGTCCGGCGCCCCGACCAGCAGAATATTGCCGAACAGGTAGCTCATCAGGTCCGCGCTGTATCCGGGCGTGCGCGA
>CAZMWI010000300.1:0-1656 GCA_964569945.1 uncultured Ignavibacteriaceae bacterium | reverse complement strand
CGTTGTTGCCAAGTTCGGCCTTGAGGATTCTAAGATTCTCGGTCGCCGAGGGGAAAGCCCGTCTGCGGATTTCGGCCCCGATCACTTCGACCAGCCCGGCGCCGCCATCGATAATCCCGCCGCCGAACACGAGCGCTTCGGGGTTGAGCAGGTTGACCACGCCCGACAGGGCCGCACCCATAATCCGACCGGTTTCTTCGATTACTGCCAGCGCTGTTTCATCGGATTTCTTGCCTGCGGCGAAGAGCTTTTTTATGGTCAGGTTGTCGATGTTGCCCTCTAAGATTTCATCCATCGTTTCGGTCATCCCGGCGGCCAGTTTTTCCCTGGTCCGGTCGATAATGGCTTGTGATGCACAATACGTTTCCAGGCAGCCTTTGTTTCCGCATTTACACGGGCGGCCGTTTTCGTTGACGATAATATGGCCGACTTCTCCGGCGGAGAAGCTCGCTCCCCGCCAAAGCTGTCTGTTAATTATAATCCCGCCGCCGATCCCGGTTCCCATTGTAATGCAAATCGCCGAGGAAAATCTTTTGGCGGCCCCGAAGCGGAATTCCCCGAGAGCGACGACGTTGGCGTCGTTGTCGACATAGACCGGCATGTTAAGGTGTTCTTTAAGGTGCGAGGCGATCTCCATACCGACCCAGTCGGGTATGTTGGGACAACGGCCTTTGACCGTCCCGGTTTGATTGTCTATGGCGCCCGGTGAGCCGACACCCAGCCATTGGACGTTTAGTTCTTCTTCGGCGGCGCGCAGCAGCAGATTTTCGGCGATATTGGTGACCAGGTGCATCAGGGGCATCGGGCCTTTTTCCACCAGGGCCGGTTTTTGTTCACGAAAGAGAACTTCGCCTTTGGAATTGATTATACCATATTTGATATTAGAAGCGCCGATATCTATACCGGCATAATGATTGACATCGCTCATAGTCTCAGGTCTTTAAATTTCGATTTTTTTAACCACTTTTTGAAGCCGTCCGGGCGGCGGCAAGCTCGGTCCGTCCGGGATAAACTTTCAAAGCCTCAACAAGACATTTCATGGCTTTTTTCATTGACTCTACATTCAGAACATAGCCGATTCGTACTTCATCCTTGCCCAGCCCCGGCGTGGCATAAAAGCCGGCCATCGGAGCCAGCATAACGGTTTGATTGTCGTATTCGAAATCTTCAAGCAGCCACTGGCAAAACCGGTCGGCATCGTCGATCGGAAGTTTGGCCGCTGCATAAAACGCGCCGGTCGGTTTGGGGCAAACAACACCCTCGACACTTTGCAGAGAATCGACCACTATATCGCGCCGTTTAACGTACTCATCAAGCACGTTCTTAAAATAAGAATCCGGCGTGTCGATAGCCGCCTCACCGGCAATCTGGCCGTAGGTCGGCGGACTGAGCCGCGCCTGACCGAATTTAAGAGCCGTGGCGATCAGGTCTTTATTGCGCGAAACCAGTGAACCGATTCGCATGCCGCACGAGCTGTACCGTTTGGATATCGAATCCAGCATGACAACGTTGTCTTCAATGCCTTTCAAGTGCATGGTCGAAATGAATTCCAAACCGTCGTAACAGAATTCTTTATAGACTTCATCGGCGAACAGGTACAGGTCGTGCTTCCTGATTATGTCGCGCAATGTCTCCAGCTCTCGGCGGGAGTAGAGG
>CAZMWI010000299.1:0-1668 GCA_964569945.1 uncultured Ignavibacteriaceae bacterium | reverse complement strand
AGGTACCAAAAGTCAAACCACCACCACAGGTTGTTCATCAGGAATACAAGCCCGACGGCTATAAGCAGAATACCGGGCAGGAATTTATTGGTGTGAGAATATGTCACCTTCTGAGGTTCGGTTGCATCCAGAACCGGACGAAGTGGCATCACTATCCACGAGATGATATAGGCGATTACTCCGATACCGTGCGCGAATACCATGAGGATCATGGCGATTCTTACAAAGGTCGGGTCGACATTGAAATATTCGCCTATCCCGCCGCACACTCCGGCGATTTTGTTATCGATACGGCTGCGGTATAATTTCTTATCCATGCGGCCTCCTTTATCGGTTCATAAGGCGTTTATCAGAAATTACGATGTCGTCGACAAAAAGATTCTATTTTTTGATAGATTCGATTTCTGACATATAGCGCGAGATGGTTTCAGCCAGAGAATCATCGGCCGAATCTTTAAGGCGCTAGAGTTTGGCCAGGTACGGCACAACGCCGACCGAATCCGGAGTCAGAAGGGCTGTTTTATAGATAGCTTCGGCATAGTCTAATCGAAGGGAATCTATATTCGACGGTTGGCCCGGTGTCTCTCCCCGGTTGGCTTTGGCGGCGGCCATTTTGTAATGAGGGGATCTTACCCCGGCCAGGACGTTTTCAAGACTATCGAGACGGTGCGACCAGTACGCCAGCGAATCCGGAATATATTCATCATCAATCGAAATCGGCTTGACCTGTTGCGATGGAGCAAAGGACTGCATCTGACCGGCCGCTTTTTCAGCCATCGGCTCAAAGCTGGGCATTCCTGCCAAAGCGTCGGTCGACGGCGGCTTGAGCTCGTGCTCTTCGGCGCCTTGTATATCAAGGGTCAGCTGTTTATTGGCACTTTCTTCGGTTGTCGGTTGTTTGGCTTTTTCGACGGGTTGATTTTCGGTCAACGCCTCGGGTCTTATTCCCACTCCTTCATTATATTCCAGATCCTGTGTATCCAAACGATCCGGTGCCTTTTTAGCCGCGCCCCGGTCCAGAGCGGCCATTCCCTGATCGAGCGTGATTTCTTCGTGGCGAGTCGGTTGCTGCAGAAGATTGCTGCCGCCCTGTTCGAGTTTCGACTCTGTCTGAGCTAATTGCTTCCTTGTTCTTCTTTCTGGTGATTCAGAAGACTTTTCGGCCTGGACGCCCTTGTCTTCTGATACAGCCGGTGCCGGGGGTATTTCTTCCTGCGGTGCGGCGTATGATTCGTCTTTCAAATTCTCTTCGGCCGCCTCCCGCATCCCGACTGAAAGCGAATCCGTCTTTTTCGTCTGTACCGACTGGTTAGGAGTCGTCATCAGTTGACCGTGGGTACTCTTAAGATCCGGCACGTTCCTTATTTCATAAACCGTGATAACCCCGACCATAATCAACGACGCCGCGACGGCCAGTGTACTGTATAGCAGCCGACGGTTGCCGGCAGTTTTGACGGGTATTATCTTTTTGTCGTCTTCTTCGGCTATCCGCTCCAGAATGGAGTCTTTCTGGTTCTTAAAGAAATAATCGCCGCCGTCGAGCATAAATTTATCGGCCTGCTCGGCCATCGCTTTCAACTCTTCATAATACAGCCGGGCTTCATCGTACTGCTCGATCAGCTCCATGGCTTCGGCCGTGTTGCTCTCGTCGAGTTCGCTGTCGAAATA
>CAZMWI010000298.1:0-1692 GCA_964569945.1 uncultured Ignavibacteriaceae bacterium | reverse complement strand
CGTTACAAAAAATATGGTCCTCCAGCGTTATCAAGAACTAGACGCGCCTGCCTCTCCTATAATGGAAAGCAATTGCAAGCCCTGGAGCTGATGAGTGCTCTTGGAAATGAAAGAATGATTGTGATCGACTATGATCAAATGGTTAAAAGCAAGGGAACTGTCTTGAAGAGGATATATCAGTTTATTGATTTGCCATATCATGACTCCTACGAAACCAAGATTAACGAGAAAAGCCTCGACAAGGCAGAGAGGCTATCGGAGAGCGATAAGGCCCAGATCGGGAAGATATGTATGCCTGTATATGAAAGTGTGCGGACAATTGCGGCGAAATTTGAATGATTATTCAGGCAAGAAATTTTTCCGGTTCTTTGGCTGTCGATGACGTGCTTTATGGAAAGCGAAATGCCATGTTTTCTTTAAATAATTATCGTATTTGCGTAGTTGCTTGCGCTAATAACCACTATCTATCCAGTTTTTTGGAAATCTTATGTGCGGCATAGCAGGTTGGTATTCCCGTCGAAACAGCAGAGTCGATGAAGGTATTGTCAGGGCGCAATGCGATTCCATTATTCGCCGTGGGCCGGACGATGAAGGCATCCTTATAGACGGCGACTTTGGCTTCGGCATGCGGCGGCTCAGCATTATTGACCTTGGTGGAGGCCACCAGCCGATTACCAGCGCCGACGGTTCTTACTCTATCGTCTTTAACGGCGAGATATATAATTATCAGGCTATTCGGGCAGAACTTGAATCACTCGGCCGAAAATTTCATACGCACTCGGATACGGAAGTTATTCTGTTGGGATTCATGGAATGGGGCCATAAGATATGGCCGATGCTGGAGGGAATGTTTGCCGTGGCGATCTGGGATCATCGGTCCCGGACCCTGTATTTGGCGCGCGACCCTCTTGGGATTAAACCGCTTTTTTATACCATTCAGAACGGGGGCTTGGCATTCGGGTCTGAGATAAAGACCTTATCACCCGTCCCAGGACTCTCATATACACCGCAAGCCGCATCTGTTGACTGTTATTTCGCGTTCGGGCATGTGTTATCCGAAGATACGATTTATAATGAAATAAAGAAGCTGGAACCGGGTTTTTGGATGGCGTTCAGGGCAGATGGCACTATTGAATCCGAAGGATTTTGGCATCTGCGATTCAATACTGATTACACATTATCGGAATCAGAGTGGATAGACGGATTTCGTGATCAGTTTCTTTCCACAGTAAAACGCCATTTGGTAGCGGATGTTCCTTATGGGGCGTTTTTATCGGGGGGCATAGACTCATCGGCGATAGTCGCGGCGATGTCACAGGTGTCTAGCGACGTCGTCCAGACATTTACTATTGGATTCAGCGACGACAGATATGACGAATCAAGATATGCTGAGAAAATAGCCGCGCACCTTGGATGTAAGCATACCTCTCAGGTGATAGAGGTAGATAAGGCCTCTGAAATTCTCCCTATTCTTGCATCATGCTTTGATGAACCTTTTGCCGATTCTTCCGCCATCCCTACCTGGTATGTTTCCAGATTAGCCGCAAAAAGCGTCAAAGTAGCTCTCTCCGGCGATGGAGGTGATGAATTGTTCGCCGGTTATACTCGGCATAAGAATGAAAAATTGATTGGTTATTACAATAAATTTCCCCGATCGATACGGGCAATCGGAGGATTGGTAAGGTATTTGCC
>CAZMWI010000297.1:0-1708 GCA_964569945.1 uncultured Ignavibacteriaceae bacterium | reverse complement strand
TAACGGCCTTAAGGTCCTCGATGGCAGTCTGTCCGAGGTTAAAGCGAAATTCGGGTCAAACTCGATACAGGTCGATATCGAAGGCGACGGGGGCTTTATAAAGGATGTTCCCGGGGTGGCGCAGATGATTGAGTTCAATAATTATGTCGAATTGAAACTGGCCGACGCTGCCGACACCCAGGTTATATTAAGGGCCATATCGGAAAAAGTGAAGGTACGACGATTCGAACTGATTGAACCGTCGCTTTATGACATCTTTATCGAAGTCGCCAAAGCGGATCCCCGGCAAACGACGGCGGAGGTGACTCATGAATAAGATGTGGATTGTCATAAAGCGGGAATACGCACAGGTAGTCAAGAAAAAGTCGTTTCTAATCGGGATTCTGCTGACACCGCTATTTATGGTACTGGTTACGGTGGTGCCGATGCTTCTGGCGTCCAAGAAATCCGATACGACCGAAAAAATAGCCATTATCGATTTGGACCAACAGGGGATAGGCGAGAAGTTCAAAGATGAACTGGCCGATTACGAGCTCGACAATGGCAATCCGGCCTATGAGGTCACGGATATTTATAATATTGATCCGTCGGATACAGCGGACTATGCATCTCGGAGGAAATATCTGGACTCGCTGATCAACAACGGCGGCCTGAAGAGCTATATAATAGTCGAAAAAAACATAGTACAAAATGATTCCGCCATTCTCGTGGCCAAATCGTTCGGTTTCAGGACGATTAATCGTTTTGAATACCGTATGCGCAATATTCTGGCCGAACACAGGCTGGAGAAAATGGATATCAACGTCGGCATCGATTCCGTGCTGGAAGCTACCCGAAGTGTCGACTTCAGACAACAGGCACCGGGCGGAAAAGAGCGTGATTTCATGACCATGTATCTCGGCGGAATCATATTCGTAATGATTATCTTCATGACCGCTCTCGGTTACGGACAGACGCTCATGCGTTCGGTCATCGAAGAAAAGAACTCCCGCATAATGGAAGTACTGGTGTCCTCGATTTCGCCGTTTCAACTTATGGCCGGAAAGGTGGTGGGTCTCGGCATGGCCTCACTCACGCAGGTGGCGATCTGGTTCGCCATAGGCCTGGGCTTATGGTTTTTCCGAGGCAGTTTGAACGTAAGTGCCGATATTGCCGGCATTATATTCAACCCGGTCTTTCTGGTTTACTTCATTTTATTTTTAATCCTGGGCTACCTGTTATATTCGACGCTGTTCGCTTTGATCGGTTCGATCGTGAACTCGGATAAAGAAGCGCAAAATTTCATATTCCCGATTACGATGTCGTTGATTTTGCCGGTCATGATTGCCATGTATATCGTGCAGGATCCTGATTCGACCATTGCCGTAGTGCTGTCGCTGATACCGATATTTACACCGACCATGATGGTTCTGCGGCTTAATTTTGCCGCGGTCGATACCTTCAGTTTTGCCAACCCGATGATTGTCCAGGCGACAATCGGCGTGGTGCTGACACTTCTGGCGACCTTAGGTATAATCTGGGTGACCGGGAAAATATTCAGGGTCGGGATACTTATGTACGGCAAACGGCCGACATTACCGGAAATTATAAAATGGGTGAAACATTAGAAATTAACGAAAAAGCTGACAAAAGGGGCGTGATTGCCTTATCCGCAATGGGGATAATCGCCCTGTTTATTATAGCGTATTTCCTGGGGTTGACTGAATCA
>CAZMWI010000296.1:0-1722 GCA_964569945.1 uncultured Ignavibacteriaceae bacterium | reverse complement strand
CGCTTTTGTTCGACGTGGTCGGGCCGAAATACATCCGCTTCGCCCGCGAAGCCACTCCGATTGTCACCGACGATAAAACGCCGTACAAATTCGGTGTCGCCAATGTCTATCGCTTCCGGGGAGAAAAGCCGCAATTCAAAGACGCCTTTGAAGTCAAGCTGTCGACCGATTATAAGAACGAAAATGAAGATATGAGTATAATCAGTTGCGGACCGGAATGCGCCGAGGCGCTTCGCGCCGCCTGGATTTTGAAAACCGATTATAACGTCGAAACCCGCGTAATTAATTTACATACGGTCAAGCCGATGGACAAAGAGGCCATAGTGCGGGCAGCCCGTGAAACCGGGGCGGTTATAACCGCCGAAGAACATCAGGTCGGTGGACTGGGCAATCAGGTAGCTTCGGTCATTCTGAAAGATGCCGCGACATCCGGCAAAGCGACGGCGTTCGATATGATCGGTGTTCAGAATCGGTTCGGAGAGTCCGGACTACCGTGGCAGTTGGTTAAAGAGTTCGGTGTGAGCGCCGAATACATTGCCGATGCCGCCCGCAAGCTGCTGAAGTTGAAATAAAACGAATTTTACGAATATAGAGATCAGGTGCAGATATGAAATACGCCGAAAGAATGAAACGGCTCGGGACCGAAACCGCTTTTGAAGTCCTTCTCCGTGCCCGTCAGCTTGAAGGGCAGGGCAAGGATGTGGTGCATTTGGAAATCGGCGAGCCCGATTTCGATACACCGTCGAATATAAGCGAGGCGGCCATCAAGGCCATCCGCGATGGTTATACACATTATAACCCCGCTGCCGGATACCCGGAAGTTCGCGAGGTTATTGCCAATGAAATCAACAAGACACGCGGCCTTAATACCGGGATCAATAATGTCGTCATAGTACCGGGCGGCAAGCCGGTCATGTTTTATACTCTGTTCGCTCTGGTGGACGAAGGCGACGAGGTTATTTATCCCAATCCAGGTTTTCCGATTTATGAATCATTGATCAATTACATCGGGGCCAAAGCCGTGCCGATTGCTCTTCGCGAAGAAAATGATTTCCGCCTAGATGTCAAAGAGCTGGAAAAGCTGGTGACGCCGAAGACGAAGCTGTTGATTATCAATTCCCCTCAGAATCCGACTGGCGGCGTGCTGACCCACGACGATCTGGAGCAGATCGCCCGCATCGCCAACGACAATGATCTCTGGGTGTTATCAGATGAAATCTATTCGCGAATTCTCTACGGCACCAAATTCGAGTCGGTGACGCAATTCGACGGTATGCCGGAAAGGACAATAATACTTGACGGTATGTCCAAGACCTATGCCATGACCGGTTGGCGACTTGGCTATGGTGTTATGAACGAAACCCTCGCCGGACATATAACAAGATTGGTGACCAACTGCAATTCGTGCACATCGGCTTTTTCGCAGATGGCGATAAAAGAAGCGATTACCGGCCCGCAGGACGACGCCCACAAGATGGTTCAGGAATTCAACAAACGCCGCGATGTGATCGTCGACGGCCTGAATGCCATCGACGGCATTACCTGCAAGAAGCCGCTGGGGGCTTTCTATGTCTTTCCGAACATCAAGAAGTTCGGGAAGACGTCGAAAGAAATGGAAGTTTACCTTCTCGAACAATACAGCGTGGCGGCTCTGGCCGGCACGTCGTTCGGTAAATTCGGTGAAGGTTATCTTCGCTTTTCATACGCCAACTCGATTGAAAA
>CAZMWI010000295.1:0-1761 GCA_964569945.1 uncultured Ignavibacteriaceae bacterium | reverse complement strand
AAACGGAGATCCCGCGCAGCGGGGATGCTCGATACTTGATGCTGGATAGTCAGGAATGCACCGACAATGAGATCCAGAATCATCCAGCATCCAGCCTGCCGGGCCGAAGCTCTGAAAGAGCGAAGACTGGAAACCAGTATCCAGGATCAATCAATATTCCCGAGGGTTTTCGTCGGAACAGCTTAAATCCAATGCAATATTTTATGCAATTATAGGGTTAAACCAAATCGCGGTCTTCATATCTTTTCCCCTTTCTTAAATGTCTCAACCCGATAAAACCAATCTCGCCGGATATATATCCAGTCAATGAGTTATCTCACACCAGATGCCTGCAACGATGCGCAGCGTTTTAGGTCAAGCTTCGCGGCGACACGATCAATTATCCTGCTGCTGCGGGGACGCCGCCAGAGCATCGTTGACGATTATCTGCGCTTCCTCCAGGATGCGGCGCAGATGATCCGCTCCAAGAAAACTCTCCGCATAGCGATTCCGGTCCAGTCCAAGGACGCTGCGGCCTGTCCCGTGGTTCAATCGCCACTCGCAGCGCATTGTCGATCGCGTCCAAATCGTTTCCCATCCTCCAGCGATGGCAAGTGCCAGTCATACGCTTCGAAGCGCTGCTCGCGGTCTTCGTTATCTTCTAACTGATAGCCCGTGATACTCACTTCCTTACATTCGCAATTCCTCTGTTTAAACTCGGTCAAAAGAATTATAAGACTCTTCACTAACCAATACGAATTGCCGAGATGTTTCCTATGACTCCAAAGACACTCAGAAGCCAGACAACTACTGCAACAACCACTACCACATTCAGAATTTTCTTTATTGTAGCTTGCATCGGTATGTAGCTGTTAATTACCCATAGAACCACTCCAACGATAGCCAAAACGATTACTAAATGAATGAGCGGCATTGTTTATCTCCTTTCATGTGTTGCTTGTTGACGGTCAAAAATGGCTACCCGTCGCTTATTTTTTCACGTTCAGATCATTCTCTACGGATTTGACGCCTTGGACGCCTCGGGCGATTTCACCCGCTTTATCGACTGCCTGTTGAGAACCAACGAAGCCGCTCAGTTGAACGATGCCTTTGTAAGTTTCCACGCTGATTTCAAATGACTTGAGGAAATCATCGGCGGCAAGTTGGGATTTTACCTTCGTCGTGATGACCGAATCGTCAACGTATTCACCCGCACCTTCCTGTTTGGATGTCGATGCACAGGCTGCAAAGACGGTGATCAGCACCACGAGCATAAAACAGCGGATAAACATAAATCTCTTTTTCATAGCGGTTACTCCTTTCCGATCTTTTCACGCCGAATACTCCATGCATTGCGGCATTATAGTATGAGTGTTTGATGCAGCCGTGGAAATGGCCTCAAAGGCGTGCCGGCGCATGATACGCCGTTTTATTTCCCCACGACCTTCTTGAACTTCCCGATCTTTTCTTGAACGTTCCCGTCTAAGTTTTCGGCTTTGCCTTCGGCTTCCAATTTGCGATTCTTGACTATTTTCCCAAGGATCTGCTTGCTCTTACCTTTCAATTGGTGCATCTTGCCTTCTGCGTTGTCTTTTGTGCTTGATTTCATGGTGTTCCTCCTGTCTTTCATGTGTTGCTTGTTGACCGTCAAAAAGTGTTAGGCGCGTCTTCGTCCTTGAATAAATTGAATCAATATCACGATGATGGCGATGACCAGCAGGGCGTGTATGACGCCGCCCAGCGTGTAGCCGGTCATCAATCCCAGTCCCCACAGAACTAAAA
>CAZMWI010000294.1:0-1773 GCA_964569945.1 uncultured Ignavibacteriaceae bacterium | reverse complement strand
CCGTTCGATATGTTTCCGTACCCCGACGCCCTTCCCCCCTGGCTGGAACCGACCGAGTACAATCTTTTAGCTCAGGTTGATCGCACCTATACCCACCTGTTAACCGATCTCGATCCCAATCAGTACTATTTTGTCAACGTCGTCAACAATAGCGGAAAGACAATTGGTGATCCCGGGCAAACGCTAATAGTTCGCTCAGGCAACCGCTATCCGGCGCCGCAAATCGAGTCTGAATATATCTTCGCCGAAGCCGGTCAACCGGCGACCATCAGATGGGCCGCACCCGAGGGCGTTAATATTGACCACTATAATGTCTACAGAATAGATTCGACGAATCACGCCACGACTATTCATCACGCTCTTTACGACCAGCGTAAACTCGGGGGCTATTACAACCTGGTCGACAGTTTCCAGATCGGAAACAAGTTGTACTACTATTATGCCGAGCAGCCGTGGGTGGTGACGGATGCCGCCACGACCGAAGTCAACATTAATCCGGTCGACGAACGATACCGTTATTATATTTCAGCCGTCGATCCCAACGGTCTGGAATCGGAATTCTCCGAAGCGGTGTGCGCCTATAATAAACCGGCCAAAATCAGAGACGTGGCTTTTGTATCCGCGCTTTCAAATTCTTTTGGATTAGTGAACAATGACTCTCTTGTAAGTCTATATAGCAGGCTACTGGATGGGTATGACTTCGATATAATCTATCCCGATATATATATACATTCTTTTGATTGTATGCTGCCAAATCCCGACGATTGTTTTGACTGGCGAATGCTGCTCCAGTACAAGGCCCTTATCATAGACGGAGGACTTACCGAGCCGATTGCAGACTATGAAGAAGACAATGCCTGGCTGAGTCGATACCTCGCATCGGGCGGCGTTTTAATTTATTTCGGAAATCAGGTTGACCTGAATGGTGGCTCGAATATCATGCCTTTTCTGATCTCTTTTGGCGCCAAGGCCCCTTTCACGGTAGATTATTTTGGAATTGATTCGATTAACTTCATCGGAGCTACCTACTATTTGGATCAGACGTATCCCGAGCCTCTGCCCGCAACGGATTCCTTGAGCGGTTTTATGCAAGCCATACCAACGCAGGGAGTCTTCCCGGTCATGGACGTCGACACTCTAAAAAAGATGTATCGGCCGGAAATTATCTCGGCGGCATGGCCTTATAAAACCGCACCGCAAGTGGCAACGTTTAAGGTCAACAGCCGAGGTCAGACGCTGTATAACTATAGTTCGCTTTATCCAGCATATTCGCTTTTTGACAATCAGCCGGTCGGGGTCAAAACGGTCGGTGATGACTTCACGACGTATCTGTTCGGCTTTCACTTATGGCAGATGGAAACCGACGATGCACAAAGCTTGATAAACACTCTCATGGACGATATGCCGACCGGTGTGGGCGACGAAGACAATGCACCCGTTCCGAATCGCTTTGAACTCGATCAGAACTATCCCAATCCCTTCAACCTGGCGACGAACATATCTTATGTCGTTCCGGAA
Organism: uncultured Ignavibacteriaceae bacterium; assembly: GCA_964569945.1. GTDB lineage: Bacteria > Zixibacteria > MSB-5A5 > GN15 > PGXB01 > CALAMC01. The sequence goes on along the minus strand of CAZMWI010000294.1, from coordinate 255 downwards.
CGGTCCCATATCACGCTCGACGTATTCAATATCCTGGGACAGAAAGTACGGACCCTGGTCGATGAAGATAAACCGATGGGACGGTATGTCGCCGGATGGGACAGCATGAATGACCGCGGTGAGACAGTGGCATCGGGGATTTACCTGTATCGTCTAAAGACGGACAAAACCGTCTTGACGCGGAAGATGATACTTCTGAAATAGAGGCTACTTGATTGCGTCGTAGATTTTGTAGGCGTAGCGGTCGGTCATACC
>CAZMWI010000293.1:0-1806 GCA_964569945.1 uncultured Ignavibacteriaceae bacterium | reverse complement strand
CCCCCACGGCGAACAGGTTGTTTATCCGACCCTCGTACGCATGGCGCAGGATTTTAATATGCGCTATCCTCTGGTCGACGGGCAGGGCAATTTCGGGTCGGTCGACGGCGACGGCGCGGCGGCCATGCGATACACCGAAGCCCGACTAACCCCGATTGCGATGGAAATGCTGGCCGATCTCGAAAAAGAGACGGTCGATATGATGGCCAACTACGATGAAACCCGCAAGGAACCAAAAGTGCTTCCGGGCAAATTTCCCAACCTGATCTGCAACGGAACCTCGGGTATTGCAGTCGGGATGGCCTCGAATATCCCGCCCCACAACCTGGCTGAGATTGTCGACGCCACCTGCGCAGTGATCGACAACGAAGAAATAACCAATAAAGAGCTGATGGAATACGTGCCCGGTCCGGATTTCCCGACCGGTGGCATAATAAACGGACGTAATGGCATTCGCGAGGCTTACGAAACCGGTAAAGGTCGAATTATCGTCCGCGCCCGTGCAGCCGTCGAGAAGAATAAAAGCGGTAAAGACAGCATCGTCATTACCGAAATCCCGTTTCAGGTTAACAAGTCAAACCTGCTCGAAAAGATCGCCGATTTGGTCAGGGATAAGAAGATCGAAGGCATCTCCGATTTGCGCGATGAATCCGACCGCGACGGGATGAGAATCGTGGTCGAGCTCAAGCGCGACGCCCAGGCCGAAATCATCCTCAACCAGCTTTACAAGAACACTTTCATGCAGGCAACCTTCGGAGTTATGATGCTGACCCTGGTCGATGGCGTGCCGAATTTCCTGACCCTCAAGCAGATGCTTTCGGAATACGTGCGGCACCGTCACGAAGTAGTCGTCCGCCGGACACAGTTCGATTTGAATAAGGCCGAGGAGCGGGCGCACATACTTGAAGGTTACAAGATTGCGCTGGATAATATCGACGCCGTCATCGAGCTGATCAAAAAATCAAAAGATACGCCAACCGCGCGCGACGGTTTGATGAATAAATTTAAGCTGTCGGAAAAACAGGCCAACGCCATTCTTGAAATGCGTCTGGCCCGGCTGACCGGTCTGGAACGTCAGAAAATTGAAGAAGAATATCTTGCGACCATAAAGCTTATCGAAGAGCTGCGCGGCATCCTGGCTTCCAAGGCCCGCCGTATGAAAATTATCAAGGACGAGCTTAAAGAGCTCAAGAAAAATTACGCCGATGAACGTCGCACCGAAATTCAGGACGAAGCCGAGGAGTTCACGGTCGAGGATTTGATCGCCGAAGAAGATATGGTCATCACAATTTCGCACCTCGGATATGTCAAACGGCTGCCGGTGACTTCATATCGCCGCCAGAACCGGGGCGGACGAGGCGTAATCGGTATCGAAACCAAAGAAACGGATTTCGCCGAACACCTGTTTATTGCGTCGACCCACGATTATATCCTGTTCTTCTCGAACAAAGGGCAGGTGTACTGGGTCAAGGTGCATTCGATTCCGACCGGGGGACGGCTCGCCAAAGGCAAACCGATCGTCAATATGGTCAATCTCAAGGACGGCGAAATAATCACCGCCTTCTGCAGGGTGCGCGATTTCGACGACCAGCATTTTGTCGTTATGGCCACCCGCGACGGGGTCGTCAAGAAGACTTCGCTCGATAATTTCTCGAACCCTCGCCGCGACGGCATCATCGCCACCAGCCTTCCGGATACCGATGAACTGATCGAGGCGGCTATCACCGACGGAACTTTTGATATTATCCTCGCCACGCATCAGGGCCAGGCGATACGGTTCCCGGAGGACAAAGTGCGCGGCATGGG
>CAZMWI010000292.1:0-1817 GCA_964569945.1 uncultured Ignavibacteriaceae bacterium | reverse complement strand
GGCGTCGATTATTCGAATTCGAAGCACGCTGTATCTTTTACCGGAGGGTGCGTGAAATGCCACATTTCTGTCACCAATGGATTTGCCCTGGGCGGACACAGCATGAATATGACCGACAACGGAACCGAAAACATTGCAGCGTGTAATGTGTCGGGGTGCCATGTAGCCAGCACGGCCATTGATGATTTTGGAACTTATAACAATACGACTACGTTGCAGGGATATTTCGACGCTATGGATTCACTGGCTTTCAAGCTTGACAGCCTCGGTCTTCTCGATACCGTAGGTTACGTTCGCGGGGAAGGGGTGGTCGGTGCTATATATAATTATCGATTCCTGACGGGTGATCGGAGCAATGGCATTCACAATCCCAAATATAGCCTGAGGCTGGCAACGAGTTCGCTCGAGTATATACAAAATTACATCGACAGTCTGAACAATCCATTACCATAGAGAAAGACTATAAAAAAGGCCGCTCCACTGGAGCGGCCTTTTTTTATTCCCAATTTTAATCAAGCATTAGCCGATTCGAACTTTTTGGTCAGGGCCGGGACAATCTCAAAAAGGTCCCCGACAATACCGTACGATGCAATCTTGAATATGGGGGCATCTTTATCGCGATTGACAGCGACAATTGTCCTCGACGTCTGCATACCGACCAGATGCTGAATGGCGCCGGAAATCCCCAAGGCGAAATAGAGCTTGGGATTGACTGTTTTGCCGGTCTGACCTATCTGGTGACGGTACTGTATCCATCCCGCGTCGACTATGGCGCGCGAGGCACCGACCGCCCCGCCGACCGCCTTGGCCAGGTTTTCTATCAGCGCGAGATTTTCCGGGCCGCGAATACCGCGCCCGACCGATACGATTACATCGGCCTCGGTTAAATTTACCGATTGCCCGCTTTCGACGACGATATCTTTTATGGCAGATTTAACATCAAAGACGGCCTCGCTGACCGATTCCTCGACAACCTCTCCCGCCCCTTCTTTGGATTCATCGAATACTTTCGGTCTGATCGAGGCAATCGTGAGCTTGCCGGACGTTCCGGTGATATTGGCGATGACGTTGCCTCCATACGACGGGCGGGTCAAAACTACATTATCGCCATCGGCGGTAATGCCCGTAATATCCGATACCATGGCGGCACCGTTGGCGGCGGCCAGACGACCCCCCAGAGCCTTGCCGTAAAACGTGGCAGGGACCAGTACCAGAGTCGGCTGGTGTTTGCTGATAAGCTCCGTGACAGCTTTGCAATAGGCGCTGTCATTGAAATACTTGAATCCGGCATTCGAAACCGACAGGACCTTACCGCCTCCGTGCGCGGCCAGGTCATTGGCCATATCGGATGCATTTTCGGCCATGACAGCGGTCATCAATTCGCCGCCGATCTTTTTGGCGACGCTGATCAATTCATAACTTATATGTGATAATTTTCCGTTTTTGTGTTCGGCGATAGAGAGTACCCTGGCGCTCATTTATCAAGTCCTTCCTGTATTTCAGCCTGCTTGACGACAGCGCGGGAAACCTCGGCCAGAGAAACGTCATGCTTCTCCGCCGCCCTTTTGCAGTCTTCATATTCCGGCTGTAATTTCATCATTTTGCCAAATTCCAAAATTTTCACCGCGACTTGCCCATATTCGGTTTCCACCCGGATCATCCGTCGCGCCAATATGCGGCGTTTGACGGTTTGAAAACGAATGCCGGCCGTGGTGGTTTCGGTGAATATAATATCACTCAATTTCCCGGCCAAGTCCTTTTTGCAGAGGACCGTCAGCAGTTGGCCAGGACGATTTTTCTTCATATAAACCGGCGTA
>CAZMWI010000291.1:0-1886 GCA_964569945.1 uncultured Ignavibacteriaceae bacterium | reverse complement strand
GAGTACTATTTGAAAGTTTACTGGACTTTGTACGGTCTTCCGACCGTCGCCCTGCGCTATTTCAACGTCTTCGGCCCCAATCAGGACCCGAAAAGCGAATACTCAGCTGTTATACCGAAGTTCATCGCGGCCCTTCTTAACGGTAAGCGGCCGCTGGTATTCGGCGATGGCGAGCAGTCCCGCGATTTCACCTATATCGAAAACACCGTACAGGCCAATATCCTCGCGGCCACGAACAAAGATATCGTCGGCGATCACTTCAATGTGGCCTGTGGCGCCCGGTACACGTTGAACGAGATGCTCGACGTTCTTCGGAAGATAATCGGCGTCGACATTCCGGCGGAGTATTCTGATCCGCGGCCGGGAGACATTCTCCATTCTTATGCCGCGATCGACAAGCTGCAGAAGTTTGGGTATAAGCCGACGGTCGGTTTCGAAGAAGGTCTCAGGAAGACAGTTGATTATTACCGGAGACATCTTGGCATACCGGCTAGCCAGCCGGTCAACCGGTAGGAAAGTCAGACAGGGCGCTCGGCGCCCTGTTTTTTTGGCCTAAATCGAGAATCTCCAGCCGCAGTAGAACTCTTTGCCGGCCGCTTCGTCGGGCGGGCAACAGATGCACTCTGTCTTGATCCGCTTGTCGATCGTCTCGGCGAATACCCGATATTCGACTATCCCGACTTCCTTGCACGGAAACAGGGCCAAGCCTTTGCGCCGTCGAGCCGACTGCACCCGGCAATCATTCATAACAAACTCAAACGAATTGCCCGTTTCGTCGCGGATCTCCTGTTCGTTGATGAACGCGTACAGCCGATACCCAAGCGCCCTCTTCAGCCCTTCGAGTCCGCTGTTCTCGGCAATCCCGTGGCGCGCCATGATCCGTTTTGCTTCGATGACGGTGAAGTGCTCCCAGGCTTCGGTGTCAAGTTCGATCGCGGCTTTCATGCCAAAGCTTTTTTCGACCGCCTGGAACCAGAGGCCATCGTGGGCCAGCCAGTTTTTGGCAAAATCTACCAGCATTCCTTCGAGAATATCGCGGGGGATCTCTTCTGTCCGAGTCATTCTCTTTTTCTCCAATCCAACGTTTTCCGCATTCCCGACAATAGTGGGGACAATTGTCGCTAAAATCAACCACTATCGCATTGAACGAACCGGAAAATCAGCTCATTCGGGCGTGTCGCATCGGATAATTTTGCGCTTGGAATTGGGTTTTCATTCACTAAATTTGTATCTAGATCGTCAATTGAATACTCAGGAGAATACATATGCGTCGTATCGGCTTGATCTTAACCATTCTCGCCTTCAGTTTTGAATCGCTCCTCGCAGGTGACCTCGACCCGCAATTGGCCAATCAAATCTCCGGCAAATCGGGTGATCAGACTGTCAAAGTCTGGATCCAGCTTCCTCGAACCGAAAATATCAAGGCGTACAAGACTTCCCTTTCAGCCCAATCGACAAGCCTCGCGGTACAGCATAGTGTGGCGATGAAGCACTTCAGGACGGAACATGCCGCCGCACAGAAGGGCCTTCTCTCCTATTTGAAGTCACTCCCGAAAGGAAAATCGGCGACCCAAATCAAATCACACTGGCTGGTGAACATGGTCGAAGCCGAAGTACCGATCTCGGATCTCAGCGAAATAGCAGCTCGACCCGACGTCGAGATGGTCTACGCTGTTCCGAGGATTACGGCGATAACTCCGGTTGAAACTTCCCCCGCTCCGGCCCAGACAACTTCGGTGCAGCCAAATCTGACTTACATTCACGCTCAGGATGCCTGGGCAGCCGGATATACCGGCAAGGGTCGGTTGGTCTGTTCGTTTGACACCGGTGTCGACGGCAGCAGTCCGTATATACACGACAACTGGAAAGGGCTCGATGGTGATTCG
>CAZMWI010000290.1:0-1902 GCA_964569945.1 uncultured Ignavibacteriaceae bacterium | reverse complement strand
GGAATATCTGATGCAGGAAATATTCGTCGGCTGGCTGCTGTACGATTTCCTCGGCAAAATCGATGTCGCGGTCGAGGTGCTGAACCTTCCCGGTCACATCACCCGCCGCTCTTTCTTTTTCATACCAACCCAGGGCGAACCGGTCGGTCTAGTCAGCCATATCGAAAAGGACCGTTTCGGGCATCTGGAGGCCGCGCTCGAAATTTATGCATCGTACAAAGAAATGGAAGAAAAACTCGCCGCGATCCTTAAGGGCTGCAAGAAAGTCGCGATGGAATACGCCCCCAGCGGACGATTGCCGTATATCGGGCTGGTCGACGCCGGGACCATCGAGATGGTCCGCTCGTTCGGCGCCGAGATTGTCTCCTCGGCCGATATCGTCTCGCATTTCAACGCCCGCATGACCGAAGAACAGGTCGATCTCCACCGTCGCGCGGCTTTCATGATTAACGCTATCAAGGACGATGCCTTCCGCATGATCCGCGACGCTCTCAATGAGGGCAATTTCATCAACGAGAAAATGGTCGTCTATTTTATCAAGCGGCGTTTCGAGGAGGAAAACCTCGCGACCGATTTCCCGCCGATTTGTGCCGTCAACACCAATATTTGCAACCCGCACTATGAGCCGACCGAGGGCAATTCCTCGCCGATCCGCAAGGATTCGCTGATTTTGATCGACCTCTGGGCCAAGTATAAGATTCATAAGGCCGTCTTCGCCGACATAACATGGATGGCCTACGCCGGGGAGTCGGTGCCGGACACCTATGGCGATATATTTTCGGTCGTCACCAACGCCCGCGATGCCGCCTTCAATTTCCTTAAAGAGAAGTTTCCGTCGGAGCAGGTCTTCGGCTACGAAGTCGACGACGTCTGCCGCGCCGTGATAGACCGCGCCGGGTATGGTGAGAATTTCTTCCACCGCACCGGGCATTCGATTCTGGAAAACGTCCACGGGCCGGGGCCGAATATCGACAACCGCGAAACCGAGGACCGGCGGCGGCTTCTGTCCGGACACCTGTTTTCGCTCGAACCGGGCATTTATCTCGACAAGTTCGGCTTCCGCTCCGAAGTGGATTGCCTCCTGACCGACCTCGGACCGGAGATCACGACCCAGCCGATGCAAAAAGAAATTATACCTTTGATGGTTTAAGATGTATTTTACTCCCCGCATGATCCAGTTGGTCGCCGATAAGTTCGGTTACCCGCCGGTCATCAATATCAATGCGCCGGTCGATCAGGAGGAGTACGATTTCATCAGGTCGACACAGACGTTCGGTCGGTGTCACGACGTCACACTCTATATTTTCAAGGACAACAAGATCATTGTCAACGCCAAGCACCACTATCCAACGGGCCTCTACCGGGCGCCGTCGGGCGGCCTGAAACCGGGCGAGACGTTTATCGACGGGGTTAACCGCGAGGCTTACGAAGAAACCGGGTGTAAGATCAAGCTGAATCGCTATATTTTGCAGGTCAATGTCGCGTTTTCGTTTGGGAGAAGATATATCCCGTGGAAGTCGCACGTCTTTACGGCCGAATATGTATCTGGCAGGATCAAGCCGGTCGATATCCGCGAAATAAGAGAGACGCGCCTGGCCGACCTGGCCGATTTCGATGAGTACAAGCGGATAATCATGACGATGGATTCCGGCGGCCTGCACTACCGCGCCAGATTACACGACGAGGTGTTGAAGTTTTTGTAGATATGATTTTAAGTAGGTCAGGAGCCGTGCGCTCCTGACATTTCGTATCGCAATTTATTCAAAGGAGGGCGATTATGCAGGTCACAGCATGGAACAATGGCAAGCACCATAAAACAGGTGCCGGATATGGATTAAAAGTCTGTAAATCTGATAGAAATCGTTGTTTTATTCGAAAATGGAAGACCGTTATTGTGCATTT
>CAZMWI010000289.1:0-1914 GCA_964569945.1 uncultured Ignavibacteriaceae bacterium | reverse complement strand
CTTAATGCCATTGTCCATCCGTATCTTTTAAAAGAACTGACTCGGCTGTCCAAAACCGCGAGCCGAAAATATAAATTCGTCGTAATCGACGCCGCTCTACTTGTAGATTGGGGCTGGCAGAAAAAAGTGGATTTAACGATTCTGGTCCACGCCAAAAAAGAAATTCTTGTTTCCCGCCTGATAAAAAAAGGGTATTCCAGACAGGAAGCGCTTGAACGCGTAAGGGCACAGCAAACATACTCTGCGCTGAGAAAAGCTTCCAATATTGTTATATCAAATAACGGGACCCTAAAAGACCTCCGCCCAAAAGTTGAAAGAATCGTCAATCGGCTGGCCCGAAATGGGTTGACATTGTAATCGCAAGCCGATATATTTTGCCCGGAAAGTTAAAAAATTCACAAACTATTGAGTCGGAGGTTATATGCCCCTGATAGATTCCAAGACCGGTAAAGTAATAAAAGATTTTACCATAGAAGAACTTAAGGAACGCGCCAATTACATGCGCGGTCTGGACATGATTTCTTTGTGTTCGGGCAAATCCGGCCACTCGGGCGGAACCCTGTCGATGATGGACATCCTGTCTACATTGTACCTTAAAGTCGCCAAACACGACCCCAGGAACCCGGAATGGGACGGCCGCGACCGAATCATCTGGTCAGCCGGACACAAGGCTCCGGCGCTTTATGTTTCTCTCGCCATCTCGGGGTATTTTCCCGAAAACGAACTGGCCAAACTCAGGATGCTCGGCGGACCGTTTCAGGGCCATCCTCATCGCAAAGACCTCGGCGGCGTTGAAATTTCATCGGGATCGTTGGGGCAGGGTATGTCCGTGGCGGTGGGTGTCGCCCTGGCCGGCAAACTCGATAAAAAGGACTACCACGTTTTTGTGATTACGTCCGACGGCGAGCAGCAGGAAGGTTCCATGTGGGAAGCCTATATGGAAGCAGGTAATTTCAAACTCAACAATCTTATCGCGATTCTCGACCGCAACCACCTGCAGATCGACGGCAAAACCGAGGACGTGCAGGCTCTGGAACCATTGGTTGACAAGTACAAATCGTTCGGATGGAATGTCATCGAAATCGACGGTCACAAGGTCGAAGAGATTCTGGACGCCCTGAACAAAGCCTGTGCTTCCAAAGACAAACCAACCATGATCGTGGCTCGTACCATTAAGGGCAAGGGTGTCAGTTTCATGGAAAACGTCGTCGGCTGGCACGGCAAGCCGCCGAACAAAGACGAAATGACCAAGGCACTGGAAGAGCTGGGTCTGTCCAAAACGTACGATCTCGGCACTTTTTTCAAGGTCGGGACGGATCATCAGGAGAAAGTCGAAAAACGACTGGCCGATAATCTTCCGAAGTTCTCCGGCGATTTCTGGTGGAATCACCGCGATAAAATGAAAGTCGACATGGACCCGACCCGTAAAGGTCTCGGAAGGGCGCTCGACGAGTACGGCGACGATGAACGAATCGTCTGCATCGGGGCCGATATTTCCGGCTCTATTACGATATCGCAGTTTTACGAGAAACACCCGGAAAGGCTGAACCGCTGGATTTCGGTCGGTGTTGCCGAGCAGGGCGGGACGACAGTAGCGGCCGGTCTGGCCAAAGAAGGCAAGATTCCAGTGTTCGGGACCTACGGCGTCTTTTCATCGGCCCGCAATCTCGACCAGCTTCGCGTTTCTGTCTGTTACGGTGATTTCAACGTCCTGATCGTCGGTGCACACGGTGGGATTTCTGTCGGACCGGACGGCGCCACTCATCAGGAACTGGAATCCCTGTTTCAGATTTGCGGCCTGCCCAACATGCACGTTGCGTCACCGATCGATTCGGTCGAAACCAAACGCATGACTCACTCGCTTTTGTTCGACGTGGTCGGGCCGAAATACATCCGCTTCGCCCGCGAAGCCAC
>CAZMWI010000288.1:0-1933 GCA_964569945.1 uncultured Ignavibacteriaceae bacterium | reverse complement strand
TCCCCCGCGAACGGAGCTTTGAAGCTTATCCCGGCTTCGGGGATCGAAAAGCAGACCAGCATCAATTTGTCATCGCCGGCCTGGCTGTCTCTGTTGTATATACCAAAATAACAGTTCATGCCCTTTATCAGGGCAAACCCTTTGCCATGTCGGATGCGGATTTTTGTTCTCTGTAAGTCATTGTAAGGCAACAGGAGGGTTTGGCATGTTACCCTGGTATTGCAAAATGCAATGAATTACAGTTCACAAAATCGTATTGAAGAAAGACGGTTTTTCGCTAAAACACATTAATCATCCGGCCTGATATAATCGTCCTTATCAAAGGGTAAATAATGTTAGTTTTTTCGCCTTTCTATATTATATTAAAAAAGAACTTAATGTCTATTTTCACTGTGGGGGATATTTATGAGAAATTTGATAACGCTTTTCTTTATAGCAGTGCTATTGGTCGGCGGATCGACTTTTGCGCGAAATAATTCCGCCCAACCCGAACCGGGTTTCGACAATTCACCTAATACAGCCGTAAGGCTTTTGGTAGATACAGCGGAAGTCTGGCCGCAGTGGGCAGCAATTCAAAGCACCGATGAGATTCTGGCTTCTTTTAACTGCTTCGGGCAGCTGGGGGTTGGCTTTTGGCCAAGTCCAGTCTATGGACCGCTTATCGTGTACAAGCCTGATTACCCAAATTTTATTACACCACCCGTACAAGATATCGAATATCTGTTCGGCGGCCTTATCTGGGTAGGCGGCATCATTAACGGTGATACATTGGTATCAACCGCCGGAGATGGCTGGGACCAGCTTTCTGAGATGTTTCCGCACGGCGGCCCGAATGGAGCTGAACCGTCGGTAACTCGCGAATATTACCCGGCCGACCATTCCTTCAGCGCTCTGTTTTATGATTCGATACCCGATCAACTCTGGCCTACAGATCAGCCAAATAATCCTATGGGATTGCGATTGGCCCTTCACAGCCACAATATAAACACCGACCAGTTCAACAAGACAATCCTTTATGATCTCGTTATAACCAATACCAGCGAGAATACTATTGAAAAAGCCTATATCGGTATTTTTATCGATGCCGACGTCGGCAGCGCCACTGTCGATCCGCCCGCATCCCAGGATGATTTTGTCGGATCATTTCGAGATCAGGCGCTGGCGTACGCCTACGACAACGATGGTGACCCTGATCCGATCAGTCACGAATATGTTGACGGTTACAGCGCGACCCGTGTTATCGGGCTTAAACTGATCGGAACGTCATTTAATGCCAGCGACACCAATTTCAACTGGTGGGTTTCCAATACTAATCCCTACAAAGATTTTGGAGCTCGCATGAAAGGGACCGAGCAGGATCCTTTCCGCGATTTCGGCACGGGAGGTACGGGAACACCTTCCGGCGACAAAAATAAGTACTATCTATTGAGTCATAAGGAATGGGACTATGACCTGGTTTATGCACCGTATATTGCGGAAGACGATCCCGTTTGGCTGAACACTTTTCCTGTAAGTTCGCTTGATGACAACATAGCCATTGACTCACGTTTCTTATTGTCCGTCGGTCCGATTGACTTAATGCCGGATTCGAGCGCGCGCGTCATATTCTCGACTCTTACAGCTCAGCAGTTTCATTCCGATCCCTATAATTTTATTAATAACTTTGATAATCCTGCAGCGTATCTTGCCAATCTCGATTTTACCGGTTTGACACAAAGCGCCCAAAATGCTGATTTGCTGGCCGATTCCCTGATTCGACCGCAGTTCCCGGTGCTTGGCCTGCGTGAAGAATCGCACGGCGGCGACTCGGTCCGCATCGAATGGGATCCGTGGGTATATCCGAATGTCACCGGCTATGACATCTATTTTTCGTCCGTACCGTTCGATATGTTTCCGTACCCCGACGCCCTTCCCCCCTGGCTGGAACCGACCG
>CAZMWI010000287.1:479-1951 GCA_964569945.1 uncultured Ignavibacteriaceae bacterium | reverse complement strand
CAGCCATTCCGAAATTGACAGAGCATGTCGAGACGCTATCAAAATGGCCATCTTGAGTAATAAAAGCCGTGTGTCATACACATCTTTTAAAACATTGCTAAAGGAACGGCATGCCGCCTACCAGGGAAAGGAGAAATAGCTCATTATGGCACGGGAACGGTTCCGGCACATTATTCTGATCCGCCCGCCTATCGAAGAAAAGTTTAAAAGTGTCGGTTCAAGGGGCCCGGATAAACGTATTCCTGAACGGGACCGACAATCCCACAGCGATTTTCTTTCACACAAATTAAAAACTGCGTGGGCAGGCGCTGAACGTGAGCAGGCCGTAGCCCATGTGACACGCAAAGGCGTTTACCTCGAGTTCAAGAGTGATCCCGGATTCGATCTAGTGACTAAAAGTCTTGAGGACAGACGTTCCAGGGATAAAAAGGTTCGTCTGCTGAATGTGCGCGTAGAAACCCATCAAGTGCAAAATGAAGAAACAGGCGCGCTGGAATCAGTAGAAACAACCTACGCCACTGTTTATATCCCGCATGAAAAGAAAAATCATTTTCTAAATAAAATTGAGGCCTACACAAATGAAATAGACCAAAGATCAGGCAAGCCCAAAAACGCTTCTTTAGTCAACAGCATTGGCGATATCCGAAAGGCCCTAAGAGTGGACTCCTTCTGGCAGGATCTGCCGAGCCTTCAGCCCGGCATCGAACCGGAGTGGTGCGAGGTTTGGCTGAGCAACCATACTCAAGACATCATAGACAGGTTCGAAGCTTTAATTACTCAAGAACAGATTGAGACCAAACCTGGCATTGTCAGGTTCCCTGAGCGTGCGGTTAAGGTTATTCATGCCACGTTGCATCAATTGGAGCGTTTGACAACCCTGTCAGATGATATTGCCGAATATCGTCGTGCAAAGGATACTGTCGCCTTCTGGACGGAAATGGAAAACCGGGAGCAAGCTGAGTGGGTACGGGATCTGCTGCAACGATGTTATGTGGACTCGGATATTAATGTGGCTGTGTGCATTCTGGATAGTGGCGTGAATAACGGTCACCCGCTACTTGCACCAATGTTGCGGGACGAAGATTGTTTAACGATAGATCCTGGATGGGGTGTTCATGACCATGATAGCGAAAATCATGGTCATGGGACCCGGGTAGCAGGGGTGGCAGCGTATGGTGACCTAAAACACTGTCTAACGAGCAGGGATAAGATCTTTTTGAGGCACTGCCTGGAGTCGGTCAAAATATTGCCCCCGCCGCCGGATATCCACCAACCAGATCTTTGGGGCTATATCACTGCTCAAGGGGTCAGCCGTGCCGAAATACAGGCACCAGAGAGAAAACGAATTCTTTGCATGACCGTGACGGCGAGCGACACCAGAGATCGTGGACGCCCCAGCTCCTGGTCAGGCGCTTTGGATCAGATTACCGCAGGTGTCGATGCTGGGGATGATGATCGAGTCCGGGCCGTTC
>CAZMWI010000287.1:0-469 GCA_964569945.1 uncultured Ignavibacteriaceae bacterium | reverse complement strand
CGGCGATTGGCCATCTTATGCGCTGGTAACTTAACGGATCTGAATCAGGCTCTATTATACCCAGAAAGTCAACTCAACGATTCGGTTCATGACCCAGCCCATGCGTGGAACGTCTTGACTGTTGGGGCTTACACAACATTGGATCAGATTGAAGATGAAACATATGCAGGCTATGAACTCATTGCGACTAAAAACAGCCTTTCACCATTTAGCACAACTTCAACGACCTGGGACAACAAGTGGCCACTGAAACCGGAAATCGTTATGGAGGGGGGCAACCTAGCCCACGATGGAAATGGATTTGTTACCGAGTGTGAAGACTTATCGCTCTTATCCACTTTCTGGAAACCCACGGACAGCCATTTTTGTCCTTTCAACATGACCAGTGCCTCCGCTGCCCAGGCTGCGTGGTTTGCAGCACGCCTACAGAGCGCGTACCCTGAGATTTGGCCGGAAACCGTCCGCGCGT
>CAZMWI010000286.1:0-1964 GCA_964569945.1 uncultured Ignavibacteriaceae bacterium | reverse complement strand
ACTTCGCTGTTGATCAGGGTGGACGTCAGCGCCCGTCCACCAAGCCCGGCATATGCTTCCGGAACGTCCCGGGTATCGATGCTTTTGGTTGTCAAATTTACTCTAATAAACTTCATGCGTTCTCCTTTCTTAATAACAAAATTGATCGGTTCCGGGTTCAGGGTTCAACGTTCAAAGGTTATGAATAGCAGTTCTTTTTTTTAAATAGCCGGAGCAAAGCGACTTCCGTAAATATTCAATTCTTCGGCTTGGCGAGCCCGATGCTTCATTTACCGGAGCCCTCGACATTCGCCGAACCCCGGGTGACGCATTATTGTAAACAACGACAATGCAGAATGTAGCATGTCCGAGAACAATCGTCCAGAAACTAAACGGAATACTGCCGCCAGCGGAATGTTGCCCGCGGTTTCCTGATGGGTAAAAACAGCCTGCCTGATAAAAAATCTGGAGGAGCCTATAATCCCGGGAATGGTGTAATCTCCCAGGGTTAACGAAAACGTAAATATGGAGGCGGCCACCACCCCCGGAAAAGCCAGCGGCAGGACGACCTTGCGAAAAGTTTGTCCCGGCCGGGAATTACATGTTATTTATTGTTATTTCGGAATCACCATACTAGTGAATCGACATACCCCAGCGGTCCCTATACCATTTATAAAGACGTGCCGGGATAATACGCAATTTCTGAGGGCCGGCCCAGGGTATCCTGTGATTGACGTAATAAAGTTTGGTCAGTTCGCTGGGTTCCCCGGCCATCAGATCGGCGATGATTCGTCCGGCCGTCTGGCAGTTGCCGACTCCCTCTCCATTATGAGCAACCCCGTAATATATGTTTTGGTATTCCCCCATCTGCCCCACGGACGGTGTAAAATCGTAGCTTATTCCCATCGTGCCGCCCCAGGCATGTTCAATCCCCAATCCCTCGAGCTGTGGAAAAGTTGCAAACAGGCTTTTTTCTAAGGCTGCTATCACAGGTTTGTTATTGCCGGAGCTGAGCCGGTCATCAGCATAATACGGGTAGTCCGTGCCGCCAATGACAATCCGGCCATCAGCGGTCGGGCGCAGGTAATCAAAAGAGGCGCGCATGTCGTTGACACCTTGCCGGTTCTGCCAGCCGATGGATTCCCACTGGGCGTCTGTTAGCGGTTCGGTGGCGATCACGTAGCTGCATACCGGGATGACGCGGTTTTTAAACAAACCAAGCTTGGCTGAATACCCGTTTAAGCCAAGCACAATGTCGGGGGCTTCGATATCGCCCATCTCCGTTTCGACCCGGTGCAATTTGCCCGGTGTAAATCGCATCACCACCGTGCATTCCAAAATCTCAACCCCCATATCTTCGACGATCGTCTTCATTCCGCGCGCCAGCTTATACGGGTTGACGATGCCCGTGTATGGAAACGTCAGCCCGGCAATATAGCGCGGAGACTTTATCTCTGCTTCGAGTTCCGCGCCCTGTATGACCGATACATCAAGGCCCATCGCTTTAAAAGTACCACAATCATGATCCAGCACTCGGGCCTGTTTGTCGTCAATCGCCGTCACCAGCGATCCGTTCTCCTCGAATTCGCAATCGAGCCCGTGCTCGGAAACCAGCTGCTTGATCAATTTGATACCGTAAAGGCTGATATCAAAAGCGTGACGCCCTTTTTCGTGCCCGGCTTTTTCAATATAGCCGTATATACCGGGAACCCGCGTGTCGACAAATCCGCCGTTCCGCCCACTGGCGCCGTATCCGCAACAGGCCCCTTCGAGCAAGACAATTTTTCGATCCGGAAATTTTTGGATGAGGTGGTAGGCCGATGCCAGCCCGGTAAATCCGCCGCCTAAGATGACGATATCTGCCTTACGGGAGCCCTTTAGCGGCGGATTCATCGACTGGGTGTCAAATCCGGCCGATTTGAACCAGTAATTATCGAGGTAGTATTCGTATAACTGCGGTGGTATAGCAGGGTCGCGCCCAAATC
>CAZMWI010000285.1:0-1988 GCA_964569945.1 uncultured Ignavibacteriaceae bacterium | reverse complement strand
GTCATTCCAGGTCCAGCATACTTTCATTTTGGCATAGGATAATTAAATTGACAATATGAGTCCATGATTGTGTATTTGCAGTGTCAAAGATGATTGTTGGAAATCTCGTGCGATCGTGCCACTGCCTAACACGAAACCGGAGCGGGAAGCAAATTTCCCGGTAATTTTATTGTGCTAAATATGTCAATATCAACGCCATTATGTAAATCCGGGCTTTTTTTTCGGCCTGTTTGTGAAAAAAATAACAAAATATCACGAATCGGGCTTGACATTTAATCCGAAATTCATATTTTCAAAATTTAATTTTAAGGATGGGTGGCAAGTGCCCGGATTTTTCAAGTCACCGAAAGACGGAGGACGCAATATTCGAACCGTCGGATTATTGGGCGTCATTCCGTTGATGATAGGCGTCGGGCCGCTGATAGGTTATGTGATAGGCAACTGGCTCGACACCAAACTCGGCACCGGCCCCTATTTGATGGTCGTCTTTATCGCGCTGGGATTCGGAGCGGCGATAAAAGAGACCATAAAGATAATAAAAGAGGCTAACCGCGAATCCGAGGATTGATGACTGCTTCGATGGACATATCTTTTATCGACCGGACATTGAAGACTACCGCCGTCCTGATCCTTCTGTTTCTGGCGCTGGGTACTTTACACTTTCAGTTCTATGACGTCCTCGCCGTGGTTTCCGGGGCAATCTGGTCGATCATTAATTTGTACTTCCTGGCGCTTTTGATTCGAGCTACGATTCGACCCGAAGGCCCGGACAAAGTCGTTGCCCTGGTTTTGTTGTTTATTAAAGTCCCGCTTTTGTATTTGGCGGGATATTTTCTTATACAAGTTCCGATGTTCAGTCTCGGTTATCTGGTCATCGGTTTTTCGGTACCGCTTGCGGTCATGTTTTTGAAGGTCCTGGGCCGGGTGCTGCTCGGACTGGACAATAAAAAGCCCAATCACGAACGCCAGCAGGAGGCTGCCTGATGTTGATATATTATTTGCATGTGATGTGCATGGCCGTCGGCAAGTGGATGCCGCTTATTTTTGCCACGACTACCGGAAGCGCCGAACACGGAGCGGCGGCCGGTCACGAAGGCGGGGGGCACGAAAGCTCGACCCCGCAGCTGCCGAGCCTTATCAGCATGGTGTTCGGGCACGAAAGCCTCGCTCACACGTGGGTTAATATCATTTATGCTTTTGCCGCGGCGATTTTCCTGTGCATTATCGCAGTATCGGTATACAAAAAACGTCAGATGATTCCGGGGCCGTTCCAGAATGCAGTCGAAATGCTGGTCGAAAGCATGTACAACTTCATGCAGACGATCCTCGGCAAGGAAGCCCGTAAGTACACCCCGTTTCTGGGAACGCTCTTTTTCTATATTTTAGCTATGAACTGGATGGGCATGGTTCCGCTGGCCCATGCACCGACGACGAATTTGAACACGACCGTCGCCCTGGCGGTGATAGTATTCCTCTACGCCCAGTACACCGGCATCAGGCGGTTAGGGATAATCGGGTATCTCGATCACCTGGCCGGGTCGCCGCGCGACGCGGTTTCGTGGGTGATGGTGATAATCATGTTCCCGCTGCATATCATCGGGGAGCTGGCCAAGCCTTTAAGCCTGTCGCTTCGTCTTTTCGGTAACATCACCGGTGAGGACGTGTTGATCGCGGTGTTTGTCGGGCTCGGGGTGGCGATACTGTCGTTCCTTCCAGTCGGGCTGCCGCTGCAGTTCCCGTTTTATTTCCTGGGGCTGCTGCTGTCGACGATACAGGCGCTGGTGTTTACACTTTTGTCGGCGATATACATTTTGCTGATGCTGCCCCACGAGGAGCATGCACATTAAACGGATAAGAAGTAAAGTTAAATAAAAGACCAAACGTTTTAGGAGGACACAATGGACTTTCAGGCGATGATCAGTTTAGGCGCCCCACTGGGCCTGGGTTTTGCCGCAGTGGGTTCGGCTTATGGTATCGGTCGTGCGGTA
>CAZMWI010000284.1:0-1994 GCA_964569945.1 uncultured Ignavibacteriaceae bacterium | reverse complement strand
TGCGTCAAAATCGACGAGGATATATAGCGCCCGTCGGGAGTCGTTACAATGTCTTCGTCTTTGGTCATAACATTGCTCATCAAGGGGAAACCTCGGCCACATTTGCATTTTTCGGACGATGACGAGGATATATCGCTCGTTTGGTATCTAATCAACGGCATCGCGTAATTATGAAGTCCGGTTGCGACAATTCTCCCCAGTGAACCTGGCTTAACGGGGCTGCCGTCCGGCCCCAGAAGCTCCACGATACCAAAATCTGAATTTTGATGTTTTCCCGCATGAAGCTCGCATTCTGTCGCGAACGCAACCCTTTCCGCCATTCCATAATAATCAAAGACGGACGTCTTGAACACTTTTTCCATTAGTTCTCGATGGTGAGGCTGCAGTGGCTCCGAAGATGTAAACACGGCCCGCAGCGGCAGAGTCCGGTTGACGCTTTCAAGAGACGCGGCCAGAATATAAATGGTAGAGGGGTACCCCTCAATGGCTTTGGGCTTAAAGGCCAACAATTGGTCAATATAGGCCCCGATATTCGCTTTGGACAGGTGAAAGCTAGAAAAATACAGGTGTTTGAGAACCCAGTTGTGGCGCCAAAAAGGAGGACTTTTTCTTTTAATTGGCACGACCATGCGGCCCAGAAAAAACGCTATCGGGTCGCCAAGTTTGATACCCGCGACACCTTTCTGACGCCATTCGGCAGCATTTTTGGCTCGACAAACTGCGGTATCATAATAAAATTCCAGCGGTGATCCCGTGGTCCCGCTGGTATGGCCGATAATAAGCGAGGATCGCTTGAAATTCGCGGCAGTAAGTGCATCGAAATTATCGCGTACGTCATCTCTTGTCAGAATGGGCAATTTTGATATATCGCCAACTGTCCGAATATCCTCCGGCTTAAGACCCCGGTCATTCATGACATTGCGATAGTATGGAACGTTTTTATAACAATGATCAATCAACTCCGCCAATTTTTGATTCTGGTAATTTTCCAAGTCATCGGGAGAGTCCCATTGGCGTTTCTCATAAATGTTCAAAAGCTCCTTCAATTTTGTACCATATTCGCGCCTGTAGAGCTTTAATCCGTAAAGCGATACACCGATATTTTGGACGAAATACGGACTGTGCTGATACAGCTTATCGAGAAATCCCGACATTTTACTCATTGCCCCTTTGCGATTTCCCGGAACCAGCCATAATCAAATATCGAAAGACAATTACGGACCTAATGCAATAAAACAAGAAGTATAGAAATATTTGAGGAATAAACTGGCGGGCACTGCCATAACGGTAAATTCTATACAGCGCTGTAATCACAGGCACAAATAATATTGATCCGACAACGTACCATGGACTGATCTTGCCAGCCGCAACCGGCTGCACCAAGAAAGCGGCAATCAACATAAATAAGAAAAAGGCAAATGTCATCAGAAGCGGTTTATCAATGTACTTCCAGCCCACCTTTTGTGTGATACCGGTGGCGTGCCAATATTCCTTCCGCAAAAATTGTCGCAATGATTTTGCATTACCGAGATGGATGGCCCGAACTCTTGGCGCCTGGATGACTTTGAATCCTCTTTCGCGTAGCCTTCTACCGATATCGGTATCTTCGTCGGTTGCCAATTCTTCATCAAAGCCTCCGATTTCTTCAAAAGCGGACTTCCTGACTATTAAATTACCACTTACGATATACTCCGCCTCGGTCGGCTCTTTCTTTCTTGGATATAGCCAGGCACGCTCGATCCAGGAAGATTGCTCGGGCAGATCATAGTGTGAGCCCGTGGCCGCAATAGAGGAGTCGTTGTTCAGGATATTTATCGCCTCATCGCGCCAGCCGGGACAGACACGGCAATCGCAATCGATGAAAGCCAACAATTCTCCCGAAGCGAGTCTGGCGCCTTTGTTGCGCGAAGCAGAAACGGTCGTGCCCCGGCTATCGATCAGTTTAATACCGCCGAAACCGGTGGCTATTTCGACCGTACCGTCCGATGATCCGT
>CAZMWI010000283.1:0-2005 GCA_964569945.1 uncultured Ignavibacteriaceae bacterium | reverse complement strand
AAGTACTAGAAAGTGAATCCCGGTCAGTCACACGTCCATAATGATCCATCAGGAGTTCAACGAGTTCATCAACATTATTGAGATCGGTGAGAGCTCTCTTGCGGACCTCAACAATTCTGGGCTTCAGAGACAAAAGTACGTTTGAGTCGGAAGAACCGAAAAACCCGGTCATTAGGCCGTCGAGACCAGCGGTAGCCGAATGGTGAAGGTGGTTCCCTTACCAACCTCGCTTTCGAGAGCAATCGTTCCCCCGTGCTGCTCAACAATCACCGAGTGAGCAATAGACAGTCCTTGTCCTGTACCCTTGCCCACCTGCTTCGTTGTGAAAAACGGATCGAAGACCTTGTCCCGGACGTCCTCCGGTATCCCGCTCCCGTTATCGGCAACGCACACTTTAGCCCAATTGCCGTTGCGACGTGTGGTGACGGTTATGGTCCCCTTATCCTTAGACCCATCGCCTACTTTGTCGCTGATCGCATGGGTGGCATTCGTTATCAAGTTGAGAAGGACCTGGCTAAATTCTCCGCGATAGCAGGGGACCATCGGCAGGTCCCGGTCGAAATCTGATTCGATATTTGCAACAAGTTTCCATTCATTGCGACTGACAGTGATGGTGCTTTCGATACATCTATTAAGGTCTGTGTCACTTTTCTCTTTATTGCCGGGATGAGAGAAGTCCTTCATGGATCTCACGATTTGTGTCACACGATCGATTCCCTCGATAGACTGCAGAATCGCATTAGGAATCTCTTCACGCAAAAAATCGACGTCAGCCTCATCTATGGCTTGGACAGTAGTGTGTACCAGATCGGTGCTTAGCTTGTTCTCTTTGGCCGCAGTAAGTAGTTGTTCGTAACTGCCTAGAATAACCATAATATCTTTGAATCCGTCTTGAAGGAATTGGGTGTTCGTGCCGATATACTGTATTGGAGTATTAATCTCGTGGGCAATGCCAGCCGAAAGTTGACCGATCGATTCTAGCTTTCGGGCGCGTTGAAGCTCTTCAGCAATCTGTATCCGTTCGGTGACATCCTCTAGAGTGATTATGACGCCACTTAACTTCTCACTAATATCCAGGATTCTAGAGAAAATGATACGGAAATGTTTGCGGATCTTTTGTATGAGAGTTTCTCTGTCAATGCTGATGGTGGCATCATTGCTCAGGATGAAGGTTTCCAGATCGTCGATCAGCCAGGGAAATACGCTGCCGATGTCTATTTTTTTCCGGTCTTGTGGAATGGAATCGCCTTGTTCCAGGTTCCCACTGCCGTCCAAAGCGGTTTTATTCATATCGTATAAAGAGGTACAGTCCGCATGCCCCGCGGATTCCAGAAACGATTTTGCGGTCAAATTAAAGGCAATGACTTTGCATTCTTTATCGAGGATGAAAACCGGCAACGGGTGGCTTTCAAAAATGGTGACGTACCGGCCTTTTTCATCAGCCATACTACGGTTGCGCCGTTGCAGCTCTTTGACCACTTCGCTCTTTTCTGACTTGGCCCATTCCATACAAAAGGCGATTTCTATTCGATCAAAGAGGCGTTGAATAACGCCGGTGCACTGGTCTCTGTGAGTGTTGTTGTGGTTTTGCGCCCGCACCAGTTCGAAATAGGCCTCTCTAAAGTACTTCATCAATCCCAGGAACATATCCAGGCTCACCCCTCTGGATCTATGCCGCTGCGCTTCCAGCACTGCAAAAGCGGCAATCGGATCCCGGCTATAATCCGCCAGCACGGGTAACTCGAAGTTTGGATACAGAGTTTGCAGCCCCTTCACCAAGGCCTCAGATAGGCCCACTATGGCGATTCGCCAGGCTTCTTTGGAGGTGGCGGTGTATTTCAGATAGCCTTGCTCTCTGGCAAACTGCACGATCTTTTCGAGAAGAAACTCTTCTGATCCGGTTATATACTCGCAAAGTTGGGAGATGTTGGATTGGCTCGGTTTAATGATTGATTTTGTGTTTTTTTCAATGATTGGTTGATAATTTGACGTTGTTTTGAGCGTG
>CAZMWI010000282.1:0-2005 GCA_964569945.1 uncultured Ignavibacteriaceae bacterium | reverse complement strand
TATCGGGGTTCGAATCCCTGTCCCCCAGCTTTTTTATTGGAAGAACCTCCCGGCACGTATTATATCATAATTACATTATGAAATCCAAATCCGATCTTATATCGCTGCTTGGTCCATTTCCGGAGAAAGCGCCACAGGATGCGACTATCGAAGATTCAACCGACCATGGTTCATTCACCCTCGAAAAAGTTTCGTACAACGTCGAGCCGGGTGAACGTATTTCCGCGTATGTATTAATCCCCAAAAAGCTTAAAGCCAAAGCCCCGGCCGTCTTTTGTCATCATCAGCACGCCGGGAATTATGCTCTCGGTAAAAGTGAGGTCGTCGGTCTTGACGGCGATCCCACGCAGGCGTACGCCCGCGAATTGGCCGAACGCGGATATATTACTTTCGCACCCGATGCCGTGGGTTTCGAAGAACGATACCGGAGCGACCCGCCCGAAATCCACGCCTATCTCGACCTGGCTGCGCGGCTGGTCAACGGTCGGACGCTATTGGCCAAAGTGCTGCACGATATCTCGGTCGGACTGGATTATCTCGTCTCGCGCGATGACGTCGATGCGCATAAATTCGGTTTCATCGGTCATTCCTATGGTGGCCGTATGGCTATCTGGGCGCAGGCGTTCGACAACAGGATAAAAGCCTCGGTTTCGAATTGCGGGTGCATCAGCTATCGTGAATCCCTATCCGAGGATACCGGCATACAAACCGAATTCTGTGTTCCGGGAATTATGGAGTGGGGCGATATTGAAGACGTTGTTAGGATGATTGCACCGCGCGCGATTTTGATTTCGGCGGCCGAGCAGGATAAGTGGAGCCGCGGTGCACAAAATTTGTACGATGCAGTCAAATCATCCTTCCCTCCCGGTCAAATCGAATTGGCTATGTATCCCGGCGGCCATGCCTTTACAACAGAAATGCGCCAGAAAGCGTACGCATTTCTTGACAAACATTTATTAAAATAGACCGTGACTGTTCAGAATTCTTGTAGGTCGAAACCCCTGCGGTTTCGACATCTTCATTTCATGACTTTCCGGTTTCAATGAACCTGATATAGAATATCATACCACCCCGGCTTCAGAACATCAAATGAAGATCCGAGCCGGTTGCTTTCTTCATAAAATCACCGGCAAGCATAATTTCCACACCTTCTAAAAAGTCATCCTGGCCGAGGTCGAATAAATCGGCACTGGTCTTGCACGCCAGAAATTTAACTCCTTCAAAATGAGCCATCTGTAGCATATCCTCTATGAAGGGGATATCCTTACGATCCATTTTTTCCCGAAGTTCGGTCGTGTAGCGATCGACTTCGGCTTCCGACGGATCAACCCCGGTTGGATAGTAGCGCAGTTGTTCGAGGTGCCCGGGACGAATCATGTGAAGGCCCTCAAAGGTGAAATAGATCATGGTCTCGAAGCCTAACCGCGCGGAATTGAGCGCGATGATCAGCAAGCCGAACGCACTTTGCATCGTAAAATTCGTACACACGAGTGCAACTCGTCTATGGTGAGCCGTTGAGTCGCTGTTCATAAGCACCTCCTTATTTATTAAACCAACCGGACACAAGCCCCGGCTTCCGTTTCGTTATCCAAATATTCAGTTTGATTTATTATACAGAAATTATATGAAGAAAGTCTTGGCAGGAAAAGCCCTTGCCGAAGGCCCTGCCTGCGCTGAGCTTGCGAAGTCTTCAGTAGGTCAGGAGCCCTGTGCTCCTGACATCTTTTCTATTTTTAAATCCCGACATAGAATGTCGGGCCACCCTGGCGCCTTGATTTCACGGCCAAAATCTATGCACAAACGATTCACAGGTAAACATTTCCACCAATTCAATAAGTGCAAAGCATAACAACCCATTAATAAAATATATTTGGGCCTTTTTTTTTAAAGGCGTAGCTTTATCAATTATGAACTCCGAAATCCAATAACGACCCTTTTTGGGTAGTCTCATCATCATAATTGGCATTGATATCGTGTATATTATGACTGATATAATATACAACTT
>CAZMWI010000281.1:0-2023 GCA_964569945.1 uncultured Ignavibacteriaceae bacterium | reverse complement strand
TCAGGAGCGCACGGCTCCTGACCTACTAGGACGAAATTGCATAATGGCCAAGAATGGTAGGTCAGAAGCCGAGCCGAAGGGCCAGAGCTTTGCGAAGGGTTTCTGACATTCACGTAACAATCATAAATTAATAGACTTCAATTCCTCCTCATTCTATCTTTAATATCATAATGCCAAAAAAGCAGGGGAGAGCAAAATGGCCCGGCTGACAAAAAGAATATCCCAGAAATCCGGAATGACACCCGGACAGATAACCTATGTCGGCGATGAACGGACCCACAAAGTCACAATCAACGTCATCGACTACGATCAAACCGACCTCAAACAGTTCGAGGCGCAGACGGTCGAAGACTGCTTTCCGTTCCGCGACAGCAAAACTATCACATGGATCAATGTCACCGGCATCCACAACGTCGAAGTCATCAGAAAAATCGGCGCCCATTTCGGAATCCATGAGCTCTTTCTCGAGGACATCGCCAACACCGGCCAGCGGCCCAAATTCGAGGAGGGCGAGGGCTATTTTCTGAACATGCTGAAAATGAAATACTGGCCCCGGGACCGGGAGGAAGTCATCTCCGAACAAATCAGCCTGATCACCGGACCGAACTATGTCATATCTTTTCAGGAAATCGAGGGTGACGTTTTCAACCCGGTGCGCGAACGAATAAAAAAGACCGTCCCGCGCAAACGGTTCATCTACTCCGATTATCTGTCTTATTCCCTGATGGACGCCGTGGTCGACAATTATTTCGCCGTCGTCGAACGTCTCGGCGAGAAAATCGAGGACCTAGAAGAACAGCTAATCGACCGCCCGCGCACCGAACAACTTCAAATGATTCACGACTTAAAAAGAGAGCTGGCCCTGATGCGCAAAGCCATCTGGCCCCTGCGCGAAGTCATCAGCGCCATGGAGCGCTCGGAATCGAAACTCCTGCACAAAGAAACCGCGCCATACATCCGCGACCTATACGAAAACACCATCCAAATCATAGACACGGTGGAAACTTTCCGCGATATGGTCTCCGGCCTGATGGATATATATCTGTCCAGCGTCAGCAACAAGATGAACGAAGTCATGAAAGTCCTGACCATCATAGCCACGGTATTTATACCGCTGGGGTTTCTGGCCGGGGTTTACGGCATGAATTTCGACCGCTCGATCAGTCCCTTCAATATGCCGGAACTCGGGATGAAATTCGGTTATTTATTATTCTGGGGCGTGGTGGTATTGATCGGCGGGGGATTGCTTTGGTTTTTTAGAAGAAAGCAATGGCTTTAACGGACGGGAGAAAAATCTATGGAAAATATCACTGATTGGTGGGAAATAAGCAGACACTGGCTGATTACGAGGGGCCTCGAAGTACTCGTCATACTGGTTCTGGCGTTTATCGTCCTGCGCGTAGCCAAGATAATCATCAATCGCATCTTCGGAGCCGTCAAAGGCATGGAGAAAGACGAGGAAATGCACAAGCGGACCAATACCCTCGCGGTGACGATTGGCCACGCTGTTACGGTAACCGTCGCCGGTACGGCCCTAATAATGATCATCCAGCAGTTGGGTGTCAATATCGGACCGGTCCTGGCCGCGGCCGGAGTGGTCGGTCTGGCAGTCGGTTTCGGGGCCCAGACCCTGGTGCAGGATGTCATCACCGGTTTCTTCATTCTGATGGAGGACCAGATTCGGGTCGGCGACGTGGTCATTATCAACGGCAACGGCGGTCTCGTCGAAAAGGTCAACCTGCGGCTGACCGTCCTGCGCGGCTTCGATGGAACCGTGCACTACATCCGCAACGGCAAAATAGACCTGGTGTCGAACATGACCAAAACGTTTTCGTACTATGTCTTCGACATCGGCGTCGCATATAGAGAGAACACCGACGAGGTGGTTCGGCTCATCGGTGAGGTCGATCAGGAAATCCGCGCCGACAAAGATTTCAGCGGTGACATAATTGAACCTTTGGAAATAGTCGGGGTAGACAAGTTCGACAGTTCGGCCGTAGTAATAAAAGCGCGTATAAAGACC
>CAZMWI010000280.1:0-2045 GCA_964569945.1 uncultured Ignavibacteriaceae bacterium | reverse complement strand
CGGCACTGGATAAACCCTCGCAGCCTCAAACGGTGCAGCATCCGATGCTGCCGATCTATGAGGCTTTATTCCAATCACGGGCGCACGGCTCGGATGACCGCATCATTCCGATATTGTTAGATAATCCGTACACCGCTTCAGTGGTAGGAATTATTATTCTTGCCCTATTTTGCATTACAGTATTCAATCATCGCCGGACACGAATGTACGGTCTGTTCTTATATTTCGTCGCCGGGTTTGCATCGTTGCTGTTGGAATTGGTCGTGTTCTATGTTTATCAATCGACGGCGGGCTCGCTTTATTCGGACATGGGCATATTGATCGGCGTCTTCATGCTCGGCCTGGCCGCCGGGACATACTATTCCGACCGCATCGACTCGCGCAATATCGAACTGCCCGCCATTCTCATGCTCCTGACCGCGACCGTCATCTACATGGCCACCTGGCAGAAAATCGACCATCGCATCTTTTTGATTTACAATGCGCTGTTTATTGGGTCGGCGGCACTCGCCACCGGGACCATATTTGTCGGGGCGACAAGGCGTTTCTATTTCGGGCGCGCCTATGCCAACCGGGGTGCGGGGTATGCAATGGAAATTGCCGGATCCGGCCTCGCGGCCCTCACCGCGCTGACTCTTGGCCTGCCTCTTCTCGGGCTGGGCTGGCTATTGGGCTCGGTCCTGATTCTCGGTGTTTTAACACTGGCGGGAGCGATATTTACGCAGTAGATTCAGAATATGAAAAAGAAAAGAAACAGTCGCTACATCCTGTTTTTGAACAACCACTATTCCGCAAAAGATAATGAGTTCTATCTGGCTTTGCTTAAGGGACAAAGCACAATCGCCGTCGATGGTGGCGTGCGCTTTTTCATTAAAAATAAGATCATCCCTGACTATCTTCTCGGTGATTTCGATTCCGCCCCCAGAATCCCCAAGGGGCTGCGGGATAAGACGACTGTCATCGCTCACCCGTCGCATAAAGACAAGACCGACAGTCAGCTCGCAGTCGAAATGGCGCTTGAAAACGGTGCGAGTGAAATCATCATTTGCGGAGCGGCGAGTATCGATGAAATCGACCACACCCTCGGCAACGTCTTTCTTCTGGAATTGATCGCCGATATTGCTTCAAAGTCAAAGCGAAAAGTAAACGCAAAACTGGTTCATCCGCGCTGGGAGGTTTTTCTCGCCCAAAACGAAGCCGTGGCCGTCACAGGTCGTCCGGACGACTATCTTTCCATATTGCCGTTTTCATCAGGGTGCCGGGTGGAATTTTCGGGGCTTTCTTACCCCGCTCCGAAGCGGGCTTTGAAAGTCGGCGACACGATCAGCCTGCGCAATCAACTGGCGGGATCCCGCGCCCGAATCAAAATCCGGGGCAAAGCCCTGGTAATAAAATCCGATAATAGATAAACGACTTTGATGGGTCATAAAAAAGAATTGACAATTGGCCGAATAGATATATATTCGCCGATTGAAAGCCCGTCTTAACAGACGGGTTCATTAAAAATAGGTATCTTCTAGGTTTCTGGGGGATCGTCCAACGGCAGGACATGCGGCTCTGGACCGTAGTATCGGGGTTCGAATCCCTGTCCCCCAGCTTTTTTATTGGAAGAACCTCCCGGCAATGATTAATTTAGAAATGGTATACAAAACGGGGCAAGACTCTTGTAGGTCAAGCCCACTTGCCGAAGGCCCTGAGCCTTGCGAAGGGGGGCTTGACATCTTCCTCTTGGCTCGGATACGAACGAAAGGCATGTTGTATATATGAGTAATCTGCGTCGATATTACGCTCCCGGGAATTACGTCTTTGTAACTAATGTCACGATGAATCGAGAGCCCATCCTTGTCAACAATATCGACCTTTGTATGAATGCGATGGGTAAAACTTGCAGCAAACTCGGCGTTACTCTTACGGCGTGGGTCATTCTCCCTGACCACTTGCATCTTATAGTCGATCCGAAATCTCGTAATTTATCTGAATTTATGAAAACATTTAAGCAAGGATTTGGCCTTCTTTACAGAAAAAGACTGGGCGTTAGATCAGGA
>CAZMWI010000279.1:0-2062 GCA_964569945.1 uncultured Ignavibacteriaceae bacterium | reverse complement strand
AATCGCTTCTGCTGCCAGTTATAATTCCATGCGCAAAGATTCGGCCGAGTATGCGCTGATTCGACTGCTGGTGGGCGATACGGACAAGGCCGTCGACTTGTTGTCGAAAAACGATTATATTTTTGATCTGATGCCGGTCATTGCCCTTGAGCTGGAGAACCGTCCCGGGGAGTTGGCCAAAATTACGACCCAGTTCGGCGAAGAAGGCATCAACATAAATTACGTTTACGGCTCGGTGCACTCGCCCGACTCCAAATGCCTGTTTGTATTTTGTCCGGAAGACATTGACCTGGCGGCGAAGATTTTCAAGGGATAACGGAAGCCAGAGGACAGAGGTCAGACGACAGAAGACGGGTGACAGAAGAGGTCAGATGACAGAAAAAAGGTTTCAGGTTTTAGCCCAGCCGCCGGCCAAAAAAACGGCCGGTCTGATCGAAAAAGAAACTAATGAACGTCGTACATCGAACGTCCAACGCTGAACATCGAATAATGATGTCGCTACGCTCCGCATTTAATTTAATAAATATTGTAATTTAATTTATATTCGAAAATCTAATGCCCAAAATTTACGACTTTTTCCGTTTTTTCATCTTTTATCATTCAAAATTCGATGTTGGACGTTCGATGTTCGACGTTCAAATTGTTAACTGGCCCTACCACGGGAAGTTTCATATGAGGTGTCAGCATTTGTCAGTCGGAAGTCGGAATTGCTTGGCGTCTATCATTGCGCATGGCGTGGATAATAATGGAAAGATTCCTATCCGTGTAGCTATCAGAATCAAATACAGTGTTCAACAAGAAAGAGACGCCATTCACCGGGAATGCCCTTTAGGGAATGCTTTCCACGATCATTGAAGTCCAAACCTGATCCTGCTACAAGGTCTTTAACAGTGCTGGAAACGAGGACCTCGCCCGGATCAGCTTTTTTCATAACGCGAGCTCCGATATGAACAGCAATCCCGCTGACTTTGTCTCCCATTACTACACACTCGCCGGTGTGTAAACCCGCTCGGATGTTAATACCGAGGCTCGAGACAGCGTCTCGGATGGCACAAGCACAGCGGATACCTCGTGCCGGTCCATCAAAAGTGGCAAAAAACCCATCACCTGCTGTATCGACCTCTTGGCCTCGAAAGCGATTCAGATCCCCGCGTACGAGGCTGTGGTGACGTTCGAGGAGATCTCGCCATTGACTGTCTCCTAGTTCGACGGCCAGCTTAGTCGAGTCCACAATATCTGTGAAAAGGACAGTGGCCAGGATACGTTCAGTCTCGATGGGTCGCAATTCTCCGGTCAGGAATTGCGCCATCTCGTCGAGAATCTGATTCGGATTCTCGCCAACAAACGGCAGATGGTCAGTCCCGGATAGTTCCACGTACTTTGCATCAGGGATCCGCTCGGCAAGCAACCGACCCCCTTCAACATTTACTGTTACATCGTCTTTTCTGTGAATGATCAACGTGGGCACCTTAACCGATGGCAGAATGTCGGTGATGTCAATCTGGCTGTTCATGCGCATGATTGTTTTTGCAGCACCGGGGCTTCCGCCAAGCCTTTCGAACTTACCCCACCATTCTTTCAGTGCCAGATCGTCTTTCATGGTGGGAGCAAACAGCGGTAGGCTTTCGCCGCTGCCCCAGGCGCTGTCGATATATTGGAAAAGGCCTTCCAACGCTTCTTGCGTTGGAAACCAGGACTTGAATTGGGCAAATGCACCATAGAGAATCAAAGCCTGGGACCGGTCGGGGTGTGAGGCAGCAAAGAGTGTCGCGAGTGATCCCCCTTCAGATATCCCGAATACCGCGGCTTGCTCAACTTTCGCTGCATCCATGACTGCGCGAACATCGTCCATACGATCATCCATGCATGGAAGTTTGCTGGCCCGGTCTGAAAGACCCGTGCCCTGCTTATCGAACATTATTACACGAGAAAAACTTCCCAGTCTTCGCAGCCATTGCGCTAATCTCGGCTCATCCCAGTAGTTCTCTATGTGGGAGATAAACCCGGGTACGAAGACGAGATCCACATCGCCTTCACCAAAGACCTGATAGGCGACGTTTAT
>CAZMWI010000278.1:0-2069 GCA_964569945.1 uncultured Ignavibacteriaceae bacterium | reverse complement strand
GTCGGTGAGTTTATGATAGGCAATGCTCTGAGGGGGGATGTTGCCTATCTAAAAGCTTCGCGCGGAATTGCGCTGGACAAGATATTCGATCTCTTAAAAGAAAGGGCGGCTAAGAAGAGCTGATATGTTTTATCACCTGTTTACACATTTGGTACCGTACGTGTCGGGATTCAACCTCTTCCGATACATTACGTTTCGGGCGGCTTTTGCAACCATTACGGCCATTTTGATTTCGCTGTTTCTGGGGCCGTACTTCATCAGGCTGTTGAAGAAATACCAGGTTAAAGAAAAAATCCGGGCCGAAGGGCCGAAGTCTCACCTGGTCAAGGCCGGGACGCCGACGATGGGCGGGCTGATCATACTCTTTGCGATATTGATCCCGACCTTGCTCTGGGCCGATTTGACGAATTATTTCATCCTGATGGTGCTTCTGGTGACGATGTGGCTGGGATTGATCGGCTTTATGGACGACTATCTCAAAGCCGTCAAGCATCAGACCAAAGGTATGGTGGCGCGCAAGAAGTTGATCGGGCAGATTTCGCTCGGTTTATTATTCGGATTGATATTGGTATATATGCCGCCCAACTCCAGCTTCGACGGTACAACCGATATACCGTTTTTCAAAAACTTTGTGCTAAACCTCGGGATATTCTACATCCCATTCATCATACTCGTGCTAACCGGTGCCTCAAATGCCGTCAATTTAACCGACGGCTGTGACGGTTTGGCGATCGGGCTGTCAGGCATCGCGTTTTTAGTCTTCACGGCGTTTGCATACCTGGCGGGCCGGGCGGACTTTTCGGGCTATTTGCAGATCGAGTACATCCCCGGGGCGGGAGAATTGACTGTACTATGCGGCGCGGCGCTGGGCGCGGCGCTGGGATTCTTATGGTTCAATTCCAACCCGGCCGAAGTGTTCATGGGCGACACGGGTGCCCTGGCATTGGGCGGAGCGCTGGGGTCAATAGCGATTCTGATTAAAAAAGAACTGCTTCTGGTGATCGTCGGCGGTGTGTTCGTTATCGAAGCTCTGTCGGTGATCATACAGATTTTATCATACAGGTACCGTGGAGGAAAACGAGTGTTCAAAATGGCACCGATTCACCACCATTTCGAACTTCTCGGCTGGGCCGAGGCGAAAGTGGTGACCCGTTTCTGGATTTTGGGAGCACTTTTTGCACTATTAACCTTAGCCACTTTAAAAATACGATGACGGCAAAAGAAAGAATTAAAGGAAGAAAAGTCGGCGTGGTCGGAATGGCCCGCTCGGGAATGGCGGCCGCCCGCCTGATCAAAAACATCGGCGGGACGCCGTTTGTCAGCGATACCAAACCGGCCGAACAGCTGGCGCAGGAAATAGCTGACCTCAAGGCGCTGCATATTGACCATGAATTCGGCGGCCATACCGATCGCATTCTGGAATCGGACTTCGTGATCCTGTCGCCCGGGGTCCCGCTGACTGCACCGATAGTACAAAAGATTCAACAGGCTGGGATACCGATATTTTCGGAGATAGAACTGGCGTCGTGGTACTGCCGGGCCCCTATTGTGGCCATTACCGGGTCTAACGGAAAGACCACAACGACCACACTCGTCGGGGAAATTCTCAACGCCGCCGGGATGGAAGCGGTCGTGTGTGGGAATATCGGATATCCGTTTTCCGACGCCGTGTTGAACATCTCCGAAACCGGCGTGGCGGTGCTCGAAGTTTCGAGCTTTCAGCTGGAGCTTATCGAGGAGTTCCGTCCGCATATTGCGATGATTCTCAACCTGACGCCCGACCATCTTGATCGGTACGAGGATTTCGCGGGGTACTGCAAGGCGAAGTACCGCATCGCAGAAAACATGCAGGACAATGACTGGTTGATTTTGAACGCCGACGATCATGTCATCGCGCAGAACAATATCAGAACCAAAGCTCAGAAAATACAATTTTCCGTGGCCCGCACATTGTCGACCGGGGTCTTTCAGAGGGGAGAGACACTGGTCGGCAGTGTGGGCGATATAAAGGCGCCGATAATCGACGCCAAAGATATACGCATACCCGGACCGCACAACCTTCAGAATTC
>CAZMWI010000277.1:0-2078 GCA_964569945.1 uncultured Ignavibacteriaceae bacterium | reverse complement strand
ACCGGTAAAAGTCGAAGTCTTTCCGTGCGGTCGACCAGAACTGCGTTAACGTCTTTGCGATGGCTTAAATAAACGAACGGTTCCACCATGCCTTTGTGAGCGTAATTGAATGTGAAAACCGGTAGTAGGATGACGTTCACTGCGACCGCAATCCAAGCCGAGGCTTTGAACAGCTTGTATTTCCAGTGGTCTTTAGCAGCCGTCTTAAGCCACGCCCACAACCCGATCGTGCCCATAATCGTTATCAGCGAGAATACCGTGATCATATAGCGCTCTTCCTTTTGCCGGATCAGGCTGTGCGAAATCACGAACGACGCTACCACCGCCAGCAAGATTATATGTTCCCTAATAAGTTCGCGGCGGAAAAAGCTCAAAATAAAAAAGAACGAAAACGGCGGGATGAAAATCCCAAAAATGAGCGGGATATACATCCAGAACGGCTGCGGAAGCGGCCCGCCGGTTTTTTGCATTTCCAGCGCGCTGTGAAGCAGATTCATGGTGCTGACCGCAAACTGGCCGTAATATGCCAAGTCGAGCAGTCCGCTGAAAATTATCATGACCACGACCCCGGCGCAAAACGCCAGAGCCGGACGGATATTTTTCGCGGAGTACCAAATCGCCGGAGCCATGAAAGCCAGGCAGACACCGGTATTGAAACGAACCATCCACGCCAGCCCGCCCAAAAGCCCGGACAGAATCAGCCATTTGGTTCTTTTATCTTTGACCCCGATATAGGCCAGGAATACCGCCGGCACCAGCGCGCCCTCGGCGACTTTTTCTATAAGGGTCCGCACCGACAGGTACGGCATAAGAAAATGCGCACCGAGAATCAGTCCGGCCAGAAGAATATATTTGCTGTTACGCGTTGCGCGACGGACATAAAGCATCCCGAACAGAACTGCAATCATTGATATAAACGCATGTCTCAAACGAACAAAGTACATGACGCAATCAAGATCGTCACAGCCGAATTCGGTCATTATCTTCATATTATAGTACAGTGCGACATTATAAAGCGGCGAGCGGTTGATTTCGGTCGGAGCCAGATCGTTCCAGCGCAGATGTCCGTCCTGATCGAGAAGCCCGTGCTGTACCCCCTGCCATGCCACCTGCACCGTCTCGAAATGATCGTCGGACGCCATATACCCTTTGGAAAAAGCGACCGCGAACAGCCGCAGTACGAGCGCGACAATCAAACAGAAAATTATAGGGTGTTTCTTAACGTACTCCGGCATGCTTTTTCCTTTTCACGACCAGAAAGACGCCCGACAAAACCAAAACCGACCCGACCGCAGTCAGCAGGTCGATCGTCTCTGCTTCGACAACCACCCCGAGAAATATGGCTATAATCGGTGTGATAAAAGCTATCATCGAGACAATAATAGCCCGCGTCTTTTTCAAAATCCAGTAATATCCCGAGAAAGCTATAACCGTCCCGAACACGGTCAAATACCCCAGCGACAGCACCGATTTGGTGGTAACTTCAAACGACGACAACGGTTCGGTGCCGGCCGCGATCGCAAGCATGAGGACGGTGCCGAGGATTATCTGCATGACGGCTATCATACGGTAATCATAATCGTGAAGTTTGGCGCGGACGTGGACGCTGCTGAAGGCCGACGATGCCGACCCGGCCACCGCCGCCAACGAACCGCCGAAAACGAGTTCGGACACCTGCAGCGAATTATAGAAAATCACGACTATCCCGCCGAACCCAACTATCAGCCCGGCCCAGCCCGGACCGTTGAGCTTTTCATCTTTAAGCATCGCCACCGAAAAGAGCGCGATGAAAAACGGAAACGAGGCGTAAAGCACAGCTATCAAAGCCGAGCCGATATGAGTTTCCGCCCAGTAGATCAACAGGTACGGCAGTGTGTACATAAAAATCCCCGGCCAGGCCACTTTCCAGTACTCGGCGATTTTGGCAGGATAGCGGTTTTTGACGGCATAATTGATGATCAGAAGAATAACGCTGGCGGCGGAAAAGCGCAGGGCCGCGGCCCAAAACGGCGGCGCGTCTTCGAGCCCGATTTTAATCGCCAGCCACGTCGATCCCCAAATCAGGCAGAGGATAGTAA
>CAZMWI010000276.1:0-2099 GCA_964569945.1 uncultured Ignavibacteriaceae bacterium | reverse complement strand
TGCGGCCGTGCAAAGCGTACGAGGGCAATCCGCTCAATTACAAAGAAGGCATCGACATCGTGGTCTTCCGCGAAAACACCGAAGACCTGTACTCGGGCGTGGAATTTTTCCCGCTTCCGGATTCGGTTCGCAAGGCAATTTCCGATGCCAACCCCAAAATGAAAAAGTTCGACAAGCATCCGGGCGACGAAATAGCCGTGTCGCTGCGCATCAACACCAGGACCGGGTGCCGCAATATCATCACCGATGCTTTCGAATACGCCAAAAAAACCGGGCGCAAGTCGGTGACAGTGGTTGAAAAGCCCAATGTGATACGTGAGACGTCGGGTCTGATGATCCGCACCGCTCGAGAGATTGCCAAGAATTATCCGGGGATCGAGCTCTGGGAAACCAACATCGACGCCATGTGCATGTGGCTGATCAAGAATCCGCTGGATTATTCCGTACTGGTGACCTCGAATATGTTCGGCGACATTAT
Organism: uncultured Ignavibacteriaceae bacterium; assembly: GCA_964569945.1. Lineage (GTDB taxonomy): Bacteria > Zixibacteria > MSB-5A5 > GN15 > PGXB01 > CALAMC01. Next base: position 1,621 of record CAZMWI010000276.1, on the reverse strand, counting down.
CTCTGATTTGTGTGCTCAGCTGGTCGGCGGGCTGGGGTTTGCGTCGTCGGGGAATATCGGCGACAAGTACGCCGTCTTCGAGCCGACCCACGGTTCCGCGCCGAAGTATGCCGGGAAATACAAAGTCAATCCGATGGCTATGCTGATCACGGTGCAGTTGATGCTGGAATGGCTGGGCGAACAGGATATGTCCGACCGGCTCGATAAAGCCATCGCGGGGGTCATCAAAGAGGGTAAGGTTCGCACGTACGATATGGGCGGTTCATCCTCAACCCTCGACGTGGCCAACGCCGTAGCCGGGAAGTTGTAATAAATATTGTTTCAGGCGGCAGACGAGGGCGTCTGCCGCCCACTTGAATTACAGGTCGAGAGCTGTGCCGAAGGTCCTGAATGGAATGAAGGGCGCTCCTGACTCTTAATTCCAATAAAAGTTCAGGCAGGTCATCAGACCTGCCTGTCTTTTTTCCGGAAACGAGCGTAATTATTAGATTAACCCATTAAATCCGTCTTCGTCGAGAATGGAAACACCTAACTTCTTAGCTTTATCGTACTTACTTCCCGGATCTTCGCCGACGAGCACGAAGTCCGTCTTAGCTGAGACTGATCCGCTGACCTTTCCGCCAGCGTCTTCGATCATCTTCTTGAAATGCCCGCGCGGCTTCGATAGCGTCCCGGTGATGACAAACGTCTTACCCGCCAGCGGCTGGGCGCCTTTTTCTACTTTGTAAGGTCTAAACTGCACTCCGGCCTTTTTCATTTTGTCGATCATTTTACGGTTGGCCGGTTTTGAGAAATGATCAATAACGGACCGTGCGATAGTCGGGCCGATGCCTTCGATAGAAATCAGGGCTTTTTCATCGGCCTGCATGAAACCATCAATCGTTTCAAAATGTTCGGCCAGCGCCCGGGCGGCGGTTTCACCGACACCGAAAATGCCCAGAGCGACTATTATATTGGGCAGTTCGCGGGCCTTTGAGGCGTCTATAGCGTCGAGCAGGTTTTGGGCTTTCTTCTCCGCCATCAAATCGAGTGGAAGAAGTTTTTCTTTGGTCAGGTAATAAATATCCGATGGATCTTTGACGAGGTCATTTTTGTACAGCTGTATCGCCAGCTTGCCGCCCATGCCCTCGATATCCATCGCGTCTTTGGATGCGAAGTACGACAGCTTCTCGATCACCTGAGCCGGGCAGGCGACATTGGTGCACCGCCAGGCGGCTTCGCCTTCAGGGCGAATCGTTTCAGAACCACACGACGGGCATTTGTCCGGCATTTTTATCGGCTTTTCTTTGCCGGTGCGTTTATCGGAAATGACTTTTACGACATCCGGTATAACGTCACCGGCACGTTTGACTATTACTGTATCACCGACCTTAAGACCCAGAGATTTGATTTCATCTTCATTGTGAAGCGAGGCGTTGCTGACGGTTACCCCCCCGACGTGCACGGGTTTGAGTTTGGCAACAGGGGTGATGATTCCGGTTCGTCCGACCTGAAAATCGACGTCGAGTACGACGGTTTCGGCTTCCTCGGCGGCGAATTTCCACGCCACCGCCCAGCGCGGCGCGCGGGAGATTTCTCCGAGAATGATTTGATCGGCAAAGCGGTTGACTTTTATAACCAT
>CAZMWI010000275.1:0-2105 GCA_964569945.1 uncultured Ignavibacteriaceae bacterium | reverse complement strand
TATATATTTTTATCGACTCAAAGCGGGCGATCAATCCAAAAGCGCAAAAATGTTGTTGTTGAAGTAATAATTTTCCACTTATTCCCATAATTTATTTCAACTTAGATTCCATTTGCCAAAATGTGGGTATGACGGTATATTTGCGTTTTTGATGGAGGACAATAATCATGAAATATAAGCCGGTCAAGGCCGCTCGCGGAAACAAACTCACCTGCAAAGGATGGCAGCAAGAAGCCGCCTTCAGGATGATCAATAATAACCTCGATGAAGAAGTCGCCGAAAAACCGAAAGAGCTTATTATTTATGGCGGCATCGGTAAGGCGGCCCGTAACTGGGACTGCTATCACGCCATTGTCAAATCGCTTAAGACGCTCGGTGATGACGAAACCTTGCTGGTTCAGTCGGGTAAGCCGGTCGGCATATTTCAAACTCACGATTATGCTCCTCGCGTCCTAATCGCCAACAGCAACCTGGTCCCGAAATGGGCCACGTGGGAAAAATTCCGCCAACTCGACAAACTCGGTCTGATCATGTTCGGTCAGATGACCGCGGGGAGCTGGATTTATATCGGCACGCAGGGAATCGTGCAGGGAACGTACGAGACCTTCGTCTCGGTAGCGCAAAAACATTTCAACGGCGACATGAAGGGGAAGTGGATTTTGACCGGCGGCATGGGCGGTATGGGTGGAGCCCAGCCCCTGGCCGGGACCATGGCTGGCGCATCGATTCTGGTGGTCGAAGTCGACGAAGAACGGATCAACCGCCGAGTGAAAATCGGGTATTGTGATGTCAAGGTCAAGACGCTCGACAAAGCCCTTAAAATGATCAAAGACAACATTAAGGAAGGCAAACCGATCTCAATCGGTCTGGTCGGTAATTGCGCCGAAATTTTCCCCGAAATTTTCCGTCGCGGCATCATACCCGACATTGTCACCGATCAAACCTCGGCCCATGACGAGCTCAACGGGTACATCCCGGAGGGGCTGACCGTCACCGAAGCCGTACGGCTGCGCAAGAAAAACCCTCGCGAGTACATGGACCGGGCCTATGAATCGATGGTCAAACACTGCTCGGCCATGATTAAATTCCTGCGGGCCGGTTCGGTCGTGTTCGATTACGGCAACAATCTTCGCGGTCAGGCCGAAAAAGGCGGGCTTAAAGAAGCGTTCGCGTTTCCCGGTTTCGTTCCGGAATACATCCGCCCGCTGTTTTGTGAGGGCAAAGGCCCGTTCCGCTGGGTAGCCTTGTCCGGAGACCCGGCCGATATTCACGCTACCGACGAAGTCATATTGAAAGAATTCAAATACAATAAACCGCTTTGCAACTGGATCAAACTGGCTCAGGAAAAAGTGCCGTTTCAGGGACTACCGGCTCGGATTTGCTGGCTGGGTTACGGCGAACGGGCCAGGTTCGGTGACATTATAAATACAATGGTGGCCAAAGGCAAAATTTCAGCCCCGATCGTAATCGGACGGGATCATCTCGACTGCGGTTCGGTCGCGTCACCGTACCGTGAAACCGAAGGCATGAAAGACGGCTCCGATGCCATCGCCGACTGGCCGCTGTTGAACGGGCTGTTGAACGCTGTCTCCGGCGCCTCCTGGGTTTCGATTCATCACGGCGGCGGAGTCGGGATGGGCAATGCCATACACGCCGGGATGGTCATCTGTGCCGATGGCTCGCCGGAGATGAAAGTCAGGCTGGAGCGGGTGCTGACCAACGATCCGGGAATCGGGGTGGCTCGCCACGCCGACGCCGGATATAAAGAAGCGATAAAATTCGCGAAAGATCATAAAATTAAAATCCCGATGTTGAAGAAATAGCCTTTGGCTGCATTTCTTAATGTCTCGATGTGGAAAATGGACATTGTCGGAAAACAGACATTGTCTGTTTGGGATTGACGTATAAGGTAAAGCTCATATATTTCTCACCATGGGTTTAAAGAAAAAAGCGACATTGCTGATTAAAAATATCGGCCAGCTGATAACCATGCAGGGGCCGGTTCCGCGTGTCGGCGATCAGATGAAAAATCTCGGCCTGATCGAAAACGGCGGGGTAGCAGTGGCCGGTGAAGAAATTCTCGCGGTCGGGAAGTCATCGGACGT
>CAZMWI010000274.1:0-2112 GCA_964569945.1 uncultured Ignavibacteriaceae bacterium | reverse complement strand
CGCGTATCTTCAAAAAGTTTACATAATATATCTTATCAGACGTTAATTAAATATCGATAGGGCAGCCGGTCAAACAAATTCCTGCCGCGCGACGATTATACGGCCCTAACACTGCCGCAGGCAGGGTATTTATTTAAACGCCGGATATCCGTTCTTATCGGGACCTGACCGGTTATCCCTCATTAGCGCGGGACGTTGAGGCAGTAAATGAAGAAAATTCTTTGCGGCCTTCGCGACTCAGCGGTGAATAAAGATGCCCAAAACCCCTCAAGTCCTCGCTCATATCTACACGGTCTCAGAGTTAAACCGCAAGATCAAAGCGATCCTTGAACAAAATTTTCCATTTATCTGGATTACCGGCGAGATTTCCAATTTTCGAATGCCCTCGTCCGGACATTTTTACTTAACACTCAAAGATGAAACTTCGCAGATTCAGACTGTTATGTTCAGAGGTCAAAACCAACACTTGAAGTTCGTTCCCGAGGACGGAATGTCTGTCACCGGCTTGGGCCGAATCAGTGTTTTCGAGCCCAGGGGATCCTATCAGGTGATTCTTGAATATTTGGAACCCAAAGGTGTCGGGGCTTTGCAGGTCGCGTTCGAACAGCTCAAAAAGAAACTGGACGATGAAGGCCTGTTTGATGACCAATATAAAAAACCGCTGCCTTTTATACCGGAAAAAATCGGTCTGATCACATCCCCGACCGGTGCCGTCGTTCATGACATCCTTCATATTGTCAAACGCCGTTTCCCGGGCATTCCACTTGACATCGTACCGGTCAGGGTCCAAGGTGACGGCGCAATCGCCGATATCGTTGCTGCCATCGAATTGCTCAACCGCCTGCAATCGGTCGACGTCGTCATCCTGGCTCGCGGCGGCGGTTCGCTTGAAGACCTGCAGGCATTCAATTCCGAAGCAGTGGCCCGGGCGATATTTGCATCCGAAATACCCGTTATTTCGGCAGTTGGCCATGAAACCGATTATACCATTTCCGATTTCACTGCCGATCTGCGCGCACCAACGCCTTCAGCCGCCGCTGAACTGGTTGTCCCCCTCAAGGGGGATTTATATCGAAAAATAAATGAATTAAGATATCTTATAATATTAAACCTTCAGCGTTACATCAAGAATTACCGCTCGCAGGTTGGCAGTCTGCGTGGACGATTGGCGGACCCGAAAAAGAAGCTGACCGATCACCGGTTGAAGCTGGATGAAGACACCGGCCGATTGATACGGGCCATGATGAACCAAGTACAATTGCGCCGGGAACGCCTCGCCTGGCGCCTTGACAAGCTATCCTATAACAATCCGAGTTTTTATGTCACTAAACTTAAAGAAAAACTTGATAGGACGAATGGTTTATTACTGCAGTCCATACGGTCCTGCGTTTCGGAACGTCAGGCAAGGATGAGAGAAGTTAATGCAAAACTCGATTCTTTGAATCCAACCGCCATCCTTGCGCGGGGCTTCAGCATCACCCGCACACTGCCTGAAACGACTATCGTGCGGGATTCAGCATCCGTATCCCTTGGGCAGGCGCTGGAGATCGTCCTCGCCAGGGGATCCTTGACCGTTGATGTGAAGGAGAAGTTTAAGAATGGCAAAAAAATCGTTTGAACAGGCGTTGCAGCTGCTCGAAAAAATCGTACAGGAACTGGAAACCGGCGATCTGCCGCTCGAAAAGGCCATGAGCAAGTTCGAAGAAGGAATTCAATTGACACGCTTTTGTTCCCAAAAGCTGGACGAGACCGAACAAAAGATCAATCTCCTCCTTCAGGACCAGCAGGGAAATGTTTCAAGCAAACCTTTCGAGGCTGATGATGAAGCCGTAAATAGAAACTTGGATCTCGAAACTTGAAAATTGAAACTCGAAACTCAGAACCCGGAACCAGTGATGGCCGCTATACTATAAATTCGATGATATCCTTTAACTGACCAAACTGACGTAACCGACTAAACTGACCTAACCGACTCAATGGAATCACCTCCCCTATTCGACTTAAAAACATACCTGCAGGCAAAACAAGAGCAGGTGAACGACGAGCTGGTGCGGTCGCTGCCACCGGCTGAGTCAAGCCGCATTGCGGATGCCATGCGCTATTCCGTGCTGG
>CAZMWI010000273.1:0-2169 GCA_964569945.1 uncultured Ignavibacteriaceae bacterium | reverse complement strand
TTTCGGTAAATCCTTATAAAGGCCTCCTGGGTTACGTCGTCGGCGTCAAGATGGGTGCCCATCATGCGGTACGCGACACCATAGACTTTCTTTTCAAACCTCCTGACCAGTTCGGCAAAAGCCGCGTGGTCTCCATCTACGAATTTATGAACAAGATCCTCGGTATCGCTTTTCATGGACCTTGCTCTTTAACTTCTTCTATGACGTAAAAGGTTATAGCCATGTTTAATACAAATTAATCCGTTGACTTATATGTACTTAAAAAGTATGATAGGCCTCATAAAGTCAAACCTTTTTTATTTATTGGGATTCAGATAACGACCCCATGCTTGAGCAGGACACTTCCAAATTCAAATATCAATCGCTTTTAATTACCGGGGCGGGCACGTTTCTGGGCACGCTTGATTCCTCTATTGTCAATGTATCCCTGCCGACAATTTCGCGCGAGATGAACACCTCAATCGACATGGTCGGCTGGGTGATATTGTCGTATGCCATTACCATATTGTCATTTCTGATGGTTTTCGGGGCGGTGTCGGAAAAGAAAGGCTTTCAGTTTTCTTACAAATACGGCTACGGCATTTTTATAGTAGGCTCATTTTTATCGGGCGTTTCCCTCAATATATATATGTTGATCGGTGCCCGTATAATTCAGGGATTTGGCGCGGCGCTTCTGATGTCGGTCGGGGCGGCCCTGATTACCCGGGCCTTTCCAGCCTCAGAGCGGGGTAGGGGCCTGAGTGTTATCGCCATGGTGGTTTCAGTTGGGCTTATGTCCGGCCCGCCGCTGGGCGGATTTATCATTTCTGCAATTGGATGGCGCTGGATATTTTTTGTCAATATCCCGGTCGGTCTGCTGGGTATATATTTTACGATTAAATACATCAGCGATTTCCCCATTGTCGATCCGAACCGCAAAACCAGCCTGCCCGGTGCGATGAGCCTGTCGATCGGTTTACTGGCGATGATACTGGCTTTGTTGCTTTATAGTAAAGGAACTATCTCGTTGATTCCTATGCTGGGGTTGGTGGCGGTATCGATTCTGGCCTGGCTTTTATTCTTTTATTTTGAATCGCGACCGGACACAAGACTAATCGGGCTTGATATTTTTAAAAACAGGGTGTTCAGCGTGTCCGGCTCCAGTATGCTTCTGGTCTTTATCGCGCTGTCATCGGTGACAATTCTTATGCCGTTTTATCTGGAGCAGATCAAACAGCTTAAACCGCATCAGGTCGGGTTGTATCTGACCGTGATACCGGTCAGCATATTTATAATGGCACCGCTGGCCGGTTACTTGTCCGATAAAGTGCAGGCGCGGTATATCAGTACGGTTGGTATAATTATAATGTGCATCGGGTTTATCATGATTCACAGGCTAGGCCCCGAGGCCACCATGACTCAAATAGTTGTCGTGTTGGCCCTTATCGGTCTGGGTATGGGGACTTTCTCGACCCCGAACACGTCGTCGATTATGGGAGCGGTGCGTCAAACGCAGCTCGGGTCGGCCTCGGGAATTTTATCGACGATCAGAACCCTAGGGATGTCGCTTGGAGTCGGCGTCACTATTGCGCTGTTCGAAGTGTTCCGAGACCGGTTGGCATCGGGCGATACTGACGAATCGGCCCGGTTCGTTTTTGGCTTACAATCGGTTTACAACATCATGATTTTTGTCATAGTCGCGGCGGGAATAGTCAGTTTTGTCAGGGGAAAAAATCTCAAAGATGCATAACCAAACTCAAGACTGTTGACAAAACGCTCATAATTGCTTATTTGTCAGTCTGGTTTTTTCTAAAATGAAGAGGCAAGCCTTATGAATTCGATGACCGGTTTCGGACGGGCGGATCATAAAACAAAAAATCTGGCCGTAGCGGTGGAAATATCTTCGGTGAACAACCGATTCCTGGAATATGCTTTTCGTCTGCCCCGGCAGTTGAGTTTTCTCGAACCCAAGTTGAAAGATTTGATCGGCAGTACGGTCGATCGCGGACGGTTGACGGTTCTGGTCAGCTATGAAGACTATGGCCTCGGGATCGACAAGGCGGTTCTGAATTCGGCACTGGCCAAGGACATTCATAATCACCTGCTGGAATTAAAAAAGAAATTCAAGCTGTCCGGCGAAATCGAAATCGGGCATTTTTTGCAATTTCAGGACCTCTTTAAAGTCGAACG
>CAZMWI010000272.1:0-2176 GCA_964569945.1 uncultured Ignavibacteriaceae bacterium | reverse complement strand
TAAATCCTCCACTGTAATTTCGAAAAGACTATATTTTTTTGCGGGAATTGTCAAGCCTGTCGAAAAAAATAGGCCAAAGGTTTCTTTGGCCCATTAACATGACGTTATTGAAAAAATGTCTACAGGTAATGTCTAAGAACAAATTTCATCAAAGCCCGGTTCCCCGATTATGATATTAGTCGAGGGCAACAAGCAACTTCGACGGCAATTCACTCCACGGCTTGAGCTTACCTTAATATTTTATTTTTAACATGATTTGGAAGCAATTCCGCAGGCAGTTGGCTACCTCGTCACAAACGGGCTCTGGGCGCCCAGGCCGACATTGGGATCGAGCATACAGCTGAAATGGGCGCACCCCTCATTGAATCCGCTGCAATTGCCCAGCTTTTTGATCGGGGCACGAGTATCATTGCCCTTGTCGCCGGGCCAGAGAATTATTTGTTGGTACTCGATGTCACATTTCTTAAACTCGCACCAACCATTTTTTTTCACAATATCCTCCCCGGGTAGTGTGATTTATTTATGGTCGGGCGTTGTCTTTGAAGAATGCAGGCGCGATGTGGACCCGATTTAGTTTTCTATTTCAATCGGTTCGTCATCGGTGTCGGAATATTTCTTGAGCTAATATACCGGGTCTGCCCCGCTTTCGTCAATAGGTAAAAGTCCCGATTACTTTAGGTCGCTTGGATTCATCATTGTATTCCGATGAATAAAAATCATATGCGTACACTGTACCGCCAAGAAAACCATCAACAAAAAGTCTTATTCCAAAGAAAGGATTCGGGTTCATATTCATCAGATCGGTGATGTCGATGTCCACAAAGCCGTCCGGTCCGGCTTCAGGGGCTTCGATACAAATTGAATAAATATTCGACACGGACGGGATGTTATCGCAGGTTACCGTCCCTTCTTCCCACGAATCGGTTATGGCCTGAATTCTTATGCAATCAATATTCCCGACTCCAAATGAGCCAGCTACATATAGGCGCAGGTATGTGGAATCGGCATTTATCAAATTGTCAAAAATTACTGATTCGAATTTTAAATATGGCATTGAAAATGACTGCAAATCACCGCAGAAATCATCTGTTCCTGCCCACCCATACCCCAACGTCAAGTGAATGTCCACGTCGTTCGGCTCCATACAATTATCGCTGCAGAACGTGCTTCGCTCTATTCCATTCGTCAGGTCGTCGGTTATATCCAATTCCACGTTTGCCGCCGTCTTCAACATCCTGATACTCGGCAGGGATTGAGAATATTCCACGTCGATTGTATCGATAGACTCATTATAATCAGGATGCGTGCACATGATTTCATGGACGCCTTCCGGAACGTTTAATAAATAATACCCGTTGCCGTCGGTCGTCGCGACAAAATCTCCGACTGAAACCGTCACGCCTTCCAGCGGCCCATCGACCACATGGTAAACGACTCCCGATATGGAATACAATCTGTCAACTTCGACGTTCAATTCGAAATAATCACGATCTATATCGACGCTCATCTCGACCGTTCCGCTGCCTTCAGTCTGGCAGTATATCGTGTACATGCCATAGGATATCCCGTCTATGGAATAGTATCCATCGGTCGACGTCGTATCTGCCACGTCGTTTATCCGCACAATGGCATTGGCAAGCGGCCCGCCCGCCGAACTTGAGATTATTCCGTAAATTCTGACAAAAGACCGCTCCAATCCAATATCGGATTCGTTGAAATCTCCATCGAGAGTCACGTCGGATTCATATTCTTTGTACCCCTCTTTTTCGCAGGCTAACGAATATGTCCCCGGATCAAGACCGACGAATTCGTAATACCCTGTCCTTGAAGTCACCGCGGTTGAATCGCCCGCTTGCACCGTCGCTCCGGCTATCGGCCCGTCAACCGGATGAGTCACCCATCCATAAAGACTTACATCGTAATTGACCTTAAAATCATATTGCGACGCCCTATCAACCGTGATATCGTTTTCGAACAAAGCACTGCCGAATTTCTCGGCCGTAAGATGATACGTACCCGCCGGAACAGCATTGAAATAATAATATCCGGCGACATTTGTCGTGCAAACCTGCCCCGCCACGGATACGATCACGTCCGGCACTTTTTCATCAGTGACCGACTGACGAACGTAGCCATCAATGGCAAAATTGACTTCCGGAGCATTTACGGTTTTCTC
>CAZMWI010000271.1:0-2193 GCA_964569945.1 uncultured Ignavibacteriaceae bacterium | reverse complement strand
CGTCGATGCTTTTGGCGATTACTATCTCAACGGTGATCACCTGCAACTGCTCGATCATATCGATACCACTATTAATAATTCCGTGACGCCGCCAGAAACGACATTCACCCCCGTTTATAATTCAGTTTTGGTTGATACGCTGGGCGCCAGAGATGAGGCCCTTGGAAAATGGAGAAATTACTTCATCGGTGCGTTTCGTGGATTGGATACACTTATCTTTTCGCAAGACAGTCTCATGGCCTTGAAATTATGGCGGGATTCGCTTGATCCAACTGTAAAAACCGGGGTTGTTGTTAAGGAATCACAGGGCTGGACATATAATCAGTCCACCACACTGTATGACCTTTTTGCCAATCAGCAGGTTGACGCCTTGAGCGATACTACCAGAACAGGATATTTCCTATTTACCTGTCAAGCGCGCGATGATTCAGATGTTCCTGATAAGATTCCGTCCAATGCGTTTTTCCAGGCTATTGAACCGAAATTCGAACGAGATTTGCTGATTATTGACAAGACAAAGTATAGCACAAGTTACCCGAATTTGAATTATCCTTTTCATCCGCGTAATCCTGTAGCACTATCTCAGTACCCAAATCCGGATGCAAGCAAATTCTGGGTTCGCGATATATATGGCCGGATGGCGAATGGATGGAAACCGGGGAGTTTCGACACAACGAATATTTTGCCTGAAGTCTACGGCCCAATACCGGGCACTTATCTAGGGTATTCAACTCAAGGTTGTACCCAAGATTATATTGCGACGAAAAACCTGGCGACTTTTCCAGATTCTCTGGGGATTCAGCCGGTACCACTTCGTGATATATTGAAGCATAAGGTTATTCTTATTGTAAAGGACGGTCTTGGAACTGAACTGAGCTTTGGCAATAGTGACCAAGATGGCGTTGCCAGAAATGTAATTAAAGGATTGAATGCCGGTTTAAGCGTTTGGACAATGTCGAGGGCGACGTTTTCTGCCTCAGCATATGCCGCTTTTGACACCGCTTACCATGAACCACTACCAGCAGTATACCAAACATATTTTGCTATCGATTCTATGTTTCAATCGGGATGGCAAGGCATTGTTGGGAGCTATTGGTTTGGCATTCGTGATACTTTTTATAGGACAGAAGATTTCATTGGCGGCGATGCAATTGACGGCAATGCGGTTGGAGTTCAAGATGCCTTTATTGATTCGGCCTTATTAAGAACCAGATATGTCTGGCTGGATCCTATGCCGTTCTTGCCCCCGGGGCAATCTGCGCCTTTATTTACTTATTTTCCTTATGTTGATACGCTACCTGCATTACCATGTGTGGGGGCGATTGAACCGATTTTGCTTCCCGGCTCTCATTCTTTGTTTAGGTATAAATCGTTGTACTATGCCAGAGTTGAAGACGGTCAGATTGTTGAGGAATTCGATCCGCCTCGGACACCTTCTTATGTGCCGGATTGGACAAGGGTTTATGAGGGTAAGATATGTGCGATGGCTTATGAAACGCAGGTTTTTAAAACTTCGCATTTTTGCTTCCCATTATATACTATAGATGAAGACGAGGCTCAACAAGTATTTAATAAAATGATGGATTGGCTGGAAATTCAGCCTTTCATACAAACCGGCCAGTTTTCAACCAGCAGTACAGCCGGACGGGTTAGCGTCAACAAGCTTAGATCGATTGAAGAAGAGTTTGATGAGGCATATCGCGACCGCGTTGCGGCCAGCAAGTCCAATACTGCTGAAGCACAATAAATCTGGTTGATAAAGACAAAAGGCCGGAAGAATTCAATCTTCCGGCCTTTTTTAATGGGAGAAAGCTACTGGCAATCACACAAATCGCAACCGTCTTCGTAGATGTGGTTCGACTGCCATTCAAGCATTCCCACAGTTTGCCGTGGGCGACACCTGCTATTTTTATTATATGCGGGATTTTAAAATATTGATCGTCGCGTTTTGGGGGAACTTGCGATCGGCAATTGATAGTACGCTTCTGGCCTTCTGCATCTCACCCAGCGAAAGATAACCACTGATCAGGTTGATATAAGCCTCGGTCAGGCTGGAGTCCAAAGCTATCGCCAAATTGCTGTTGGCAACCGATCTCTGAAAATCGCCGGTCTTACCATAGATGAAACCGAGCTGATAAGCGGCCCGCGCTCGGATAGATGCGGCGTCGCGGCCGCCCAGCTTGTTGATATTGC
>CAZMWI010000270.1:0-2206 GCA_964569945.1 uncultured Ignavibacteriaceae bacterium | reverse complement strand
TGGCTGCTTTTGGCATTCACTTTATTATACTGAATGCCGGCATTTATGTTTCAAAAATCCGCAAATTCCTGATTTTGCTTGATATTCAGTCGATTTTGCGATAATATCAGGGATTGATTTGGCGCTTATATTTTCGGAATAATTGACCACCGGAGGCTGAAATGGATTATTTCAAAAGAACCCGCGTGGCTGACATAATTTTAAAAGAAAAAGTGTCGGCCGGTGAAGAAATCATTGTCATGGGATGGGCCCGTACCGCCCGCGTATCAAGCAATGTCGCTTTTATCGACATTAATGACGGCTCGTGCATGGGCAATCTTCAGGTGGTTATTGATAATCCTAATAACTTCCCGGCACTCAAGGAAATAGCCACCGGAGCAGCGGTCCGCGTCGTAGGCAAACTGGTGGAATCTCCGGCCAAAGGCCAGAAATTCGAGTTGGCTGTCAAACAACTGGACCTTCTGGGCAAGGCCGACAACACTTACCCGCTCCAGAAAAAACGCCACTCGTTCGAATTTTTGCGCGAGATAGCTCATCTGCGCCCCCGGACCAACACTTTCGGGGCGATAGGAAGACTCCGCTCGAAAATCGCTTATGCCATTCATAAATTTTATCAGGAGCGTGGATTTTATTACATTCACACGCCGATCATCACCGCTTCCGATGCCGAAGGCGCGGGCGATATGTTCCGCATCACGACGCTTCCGCTCAACGAAGCACCGCTTTTAGACGGACAGATAGATTTTAACCAGGACTTTTTTGCCGCCGAGACTTTCCTGACTGTATCTGGACAACTCGAGGCCGAGACGGCGGCGCTGGCGCTGGGCGACGTCTACACGTTCGGGCCGACTTTTCGCGCCGAGAACTCCAACACCTCACGTCACGCCTCGGAATTCTGGATGATCGAACCCGAGATGGCTTTCTGTAACCTCGAAGAAAACATGCAGGTATCAGTCGATTTCCTGAAATTCCTGTTCAAGTACGCCCTTGAAGAGTGCGCCGATGAAATGAATTTCTTCAACAGCTGGATAGACAAGACCGTTATTGAAACTCTCACACATGTAGTCGAATCCGATTTCATCCGATTGCCGTACACCGACGCGATCAAAGAGCTCGAAAAGGCCAAAGTTAAATTTGAATACCCGGTCTCATGGGGCATCGACCTGCAGACCGAGCACGAAAGATACATCACCGAGCAGGTGTTCAAGAAGCCGGTCATCGTTTATGACTACCCGAAAAGCATCAAGGCTTTTTATATGCGCGTCAACGACGATGAAAAGACGGTCGGCGCGATGGACGTGCTCGTACCCAAGATCGGCGAGATAATCGGCGGATCGCAGCGTGAAGAACGCTATGACGTGCTCAAGGCACACATGCAGGAAAAAAAGATGGACCTCGAAACATATTCGTGGTATCTGGATCTGCGTCAATACGGCACTGCGCCGCATTCGGGTTTCGGACTTGGGTTCGACCGAACCCTGATGTATATCTCGGGCATGGCCAACATCCGCGACGTTTCACCGTTTCCGCGCGTCCCCCGCTGGGCCAAATTTTAAAATTACGATTCGCGACAACTTCGTCGCCGCTTCTGCGTTATGTCATTATAGAATATCCTGATGGATAATAATATCTCTTTACAAATAAGGAGCGATCATGGGTGTCAAAGATAATCTGAAAGGCATGCTCGAGGTGAACCGACGTGCAACGGGCGTGTTGCTCGACGGTATTAGCGAAGAGGAATCGCTGTTTCGCGGTGAGTACAATGTCAATCATATCCGCTGGCTGACCGGGCATATCGTCCTGCATGCATATAAAAGGCTGAAAGTTATGCAGTACAAAGTCGTTTTCCCGGATGGCTACGAGAAGCTGTTCGATCGCGGCTCCGAGATTATGGACAATACCGATGAATATCCATCGATTGATATACTGCGCAAAGAATTGGACGATGTGCATGAAAAGACCTTGAAGTATCTTGAATCACTCAGTGATGACGATCTTGAAAAGAGCATTGAATCGCATGTGCCCGGACAAAAGACGACGATTATCAATGCGGCGTCATTTTTGTGCATGCACGAATTTTATCACGCCGGTCAGATAGCGACGATGAGACGCGCTCTCGGCCATGAACGCACGTTCGGATAGGTTTATGCATTTGTGTTGTACCCGGTCGATTCTCAGATCGACCGGGTTGGCGGCGGGTCTGAGG
>CAZMWI010000269.1:0-2212 GCA_964569945.1 uncultured Ignavibacteriaceae bacterium | reverse complement strand
CAGGCTACCGGAGTGTCGATTGTGGAAAACGTCGGTGGCAAAGTCGGGCTGGCCGATTCCACGCTGTATAATCTAATCAGCGCCACAGGCTTCAGCGGTGCGACCGGTGTCGCCGGTGATTATATGAGCTGCCTGTCGTTCGGACCGTACAGAATAGAGCCCGGCGATTCGGTCGAAGTGGCGTTGATCCTGGCCGCCGGACACGACATCTCAGAATTGTATACGTCGGCTTATCAGGGGATGAATCACTACTATGGTGTTACCGCGGTCGAAGATCATCTTGATAACCTCCCGAATCAATTCTCCCTGCACCAGAACTTTCCCAATCCGTTCAATCCGACCACGACTATCTCGTTCGAGCTGGCCCGCACCGGTAATGTCCGGCTGGACGTTATCAATATGCTGGGACAGGTTGTGAAGACTCTGCACGACGGCATTGCCTCCCGGGGTACCAATTCGGTCGTCTGGGATGGAACTGACGGCGGCGGTCATCAGGTCGCCTCCGGCGTCTATTTCTATCGCATCACGACCGACGGCGGCGTTCAGACCAAAAAGATGATGATGCTGAAATAACCGCGATACAAACCAGCGTCCCATGAAAACGCAAACCGGAAATATCGTATTGAGGATCATCGCAGGCATCATGATCTTTATAGCCCTGCCAATAGCAGCTTACCCGGTGGCGATGTCCGACAAGGCGCTCGAAAGAATGGAAAAATCGGGCAACCTCGATAATTATATAAATATTTTAAAGGACGCCAGGGTAAGAGGAGTCGATCAGTCGACGAAATTTGCTGATGGAAGCGGCCGGATTATGGCGACGAGCTTTGATGATGCAAGCGTCGATACCGTCCGCGTGCTGGTGCTGTTGGTCGATTTTGCGGATAATCCGTACACGTTGGGAGCCGTATCAGGACATCCCACCCGGTTTGACTCCCTTCTCTTTTCGACCGGGAGTGTCAACCCAACCGGCTCGATGACGGAATACTATCTCGAGAATTCATATGGTAAGCTCTATATAAGGGGTGACATTTACGGCTGGCTTAGAATGCCGCGGGATTATTCATTTTATGTCGGCAGCAGCTATGGATTGGGGGCGTTTCCGCACAACAGCAAAATGCTGGCACTCGATGCAATTACCGTCGCCGACGCGGCCGGTGTTGATTTTTCGCGCTATGATAATTTCGGTAATGACGGGCTGGTCGACGGTCTGATAATCGTGCATTCCGGTCCGGGTCACGAAGAAAGCGCCTCAGCCACGGATATGCACTCCCACAAATGGAATTTGGGGCTGTATAAAATATCCGCCGACGGTGTCACGATAGATGATTATATCGTCGGACCGGAGGAGTCATACGATTTTCAATCATTGTCTAATATAGGTGTTTTTTGCCATGAGTACGGACACCTTCTCGGATTGCCCGACCTGTACGATATCGCCGATCAGGATAATACATCGGCAGGATTGGGTAGATGGTCGTTGATGGCAACCGGCAGCTATAACGGCGGTTCGCGCCGTCCGGCTCATCTGGATGCCTGGTGCAAGTCGCATCTTGGATTTATTAATCCCAGCGAGATTACAGAAAACGCAATTGGTGTTTCGATTCCGGAAATTGAAATGTCACCCAATGCGTTCAAACTTTGGAGCGGCGGTGACTACGGTGGGAATGAATACTTCCTGATTGAAAACCGCCAGAGGACCGGTTTCGATGCCGCCCTTCCGGGTGAAGGGCTGTTAATTTATCATGTCGATGAATCCGCCGGGGATCTAATCGGCAACAATACCGATCCGCAGAGATACCATGTTGCGCTGGAACAGGCCGACGGACTGCGGCAGCTTGAATTCACCCGATACAGTTCCGGCGACGCTGGTGACCCATACCCCGGTACCAGCAACAATCGCGATTTCGATGATGCCGCAACTCCGAACAGCCGTGGCTATGGTGGCCTTGTGACGCAGGCGGCCGTCTGGAATATTTCCGATCCGGATTCGGTGATGACGGCTAATTTCGACGTCTCCTGGTCGCGTCCCAAATTTGAAATGGCCTTTTATGAATTCGACGATGCCGATCAAAATGGCTGGCTCGAAGCGGGGGAGACGGTGGAATTCAGGTTTACTCTGACCAATAAATGGTTGACGGCTCAAAATGTGACCGTGTCATTATCATCCTCGGCTGAAAATATCGAACTTCCGGATGCCTCTATATTCTAT
>CAZMWI010000268.1:0-2215 GCA_964569945.1 uncultured Ignavibacteriaceae bacterium | reverse complement strand
GGATCCGGTCCCGGTGGAGAACCGTACCGGTAATCGATCAGGTATAAAATATCAATCAGGTTGATTGCACCATCACCATTGGCGTCGCCCGCTGCGAGAGGCATCGGCTCCGGTCCCGGGGGAACGTCATATTTATATGATATAAGATATAAAATATCGATCAGGTTGACTTCCCCGTCGCCGGAGGCATCGCCGCACAAAAACGACGTCGAAACCATGCTCGTGTTTACCACCGGATTATAAGTCAGAAGCGGGCTGTAGAAAGTCGGAAGGTACGACATGAATCCGTCATACATAAGAGTCACACTCCCCGATGCCGGGTTGGGAATCGAGAAATACAGCTTAATGATTGGCCCGTAACCGGCTTCAAGGTCGGGTGAGGAGCTGTTGTAATTATAAATCGATAGCACGTCGCGATGCCCGAAAACGTCGGCGAAAATGTGCGCCACCGTATCAAAAGCCGCCGTCCGGCATCCGGCCGTGGAGAATGAATCAAACGTAAGGTTAAAATCTCCGCCGCCATACTCGAACGGCAGCCTGATCTTGGAAACCGGGACGTTATTGCGGGCGTTGACCGTAACTTCCACGTCTCCCCCCGCGTCGCCCTCGGCATCGACACCAATAAGCGTGTCGGCCAGGATACTTACATATTTCGTCTTGATTCTGGATTTGGTGCCGGTATCGGTTCCCGCGTCGAGCGAGACATCATATTGGCCGCCAGTCGTGAACGTATGCACCGGATTCTCGACCGTCGATCCGACCCCGTCGCCGAAATCCCACGACCAGCTGTTGACCGAGTAACCGTAAATCGGAGTAAATGCGACTTCGAGCGGTGCCCAGCCGATAGTCGTGTCGGCAAAGAATGAAATCGGCTCAAATGTGAAGCTCAGCGGTCCGCCATACGCTCCCATATCGTTGGTTAACGTCCCGGTAGCCGGCCAGATAGCACTGCCCGGCGCAGATGGATCCTCCGGATCATAAAAAGCAACTCCCGGATCACCGGCGTCAGTGCACGGCGAGCCCGCCGTAAGATACAGAAATTCGCCGATCAAAGCCGGGTCCATATCGATATTTCCCGTCCCGGCCAGGCCGCCGTTTTGAATGTCGTTATATGACGCGCTGAAGCTCCCGCCGAAAGTCTGATAAGCCTGATTCGGCACGTTGCCCCAGACGATATTATTGTGCAGTGTAATTGTCCCCGAGGAATAAATATACACGCCGCCTCCGCCGGTCGCCGAGATGTTACCGACAATGGTATTGTTCTCGACAATCGACGTGCCGGGATTTTTCCAGATACCGCCGCCGCCATAATCTTCACCTCCGGTGTTATAAGCGATGACATTGTTTCTTATGGTCCCCTGGCAGTAGTTAAGTACTATCCCTGCCCCGTAGCGCCCACGGTTGTGGACTATGATATTATTTTGAATCAACGGGTCACCATCGCCGATACGAATCCCGCCGCCACCGGCACTGACCAGCCCCGACGGAACATAGACCGCTTCATTGTCGACAATATAGTTGTACTGTATTATCGGGCTGCTTGCGGTCATCAGAATACCGCCGCCCTCGCGGAATGTCCCGGCTCCGTGCTCGTCGACCCAGTTGGTGCCGGTTCCACCGGTAAGGGTGAATCCCTGAAGGATCGAAAAATTGTTTTCGTGGGTTACCATCAGAACACAACTGGCCGAGTCGGGATGAACCGGCTGACTGCCGTCAATGATCGTATTGAAAATATACAACGGGTCATTGTCCAATGCGAACCGGCTGGTGACAACGATCCATTTGCCGAGAAAATCGACATTTTCATAATACCGTCCCGGTGCCACCATAACCGTATCGAAGAAATTGGCGGCGACAATGGCGTCCTGAATCGACGGTTGATCGTCGGGGACGTTAATCACGGCGGCCCGGCCGTTTCCGGGCAGGGCGGACAGGACGATTGCGGTCAATAAAACAAAAAGAAAAAGGGATAAACCGCGGACAGAATTTTTGGCGCACGTATCCATAGCGCTTTCCTTTCAGGAAGATGTTTAGTATTCCTGGCTTCCTATAGAGGCCGGTATCAAATGATTTCGATGATTAGTTGTCCGGCCCGGAAATTCCTTGCAGGCAATTTGAAAAGAAATCGCGATATTTTTATAAAATATGGAAACAGACAGTCTATTTACTGGAATCTGAATCTTTCAGATGGCTGAGAATGCGCTTTTTCGCGTCA
>CAZMWI010000267.1:0-2255 GCA_964569945.1 uncultured Ignavibacteriaceae bacterium | reverse complement strand
AAATTCGAAACCGTAGATAAAATTGATCGGGAAAAATCGGGCAAATACCGTTTTGCCGTTTGTAAAGTCGATCCTGCTGAAATTGCCCGGTTAAAAAGGAAGGTCAGGGCCGACGTTTGAGAATTTTGGTCCTTGACGAGGAATTTCCGTTTCCTCCCAATACCGGCAAAAGAATCCGATCGTTCAGTCTCATCAGCCGTCTGGGGAAAAACCATGAAGTCACTTATCTGGCTTATGGTGAGTATGGCTCTTTGGCATCCAGGGCTCTTGATGTAGTCAACCTGAAAACGACCGCCGTCGCGGATGTTAAGCCCGATAAGTTCGGGCCTCTGTTTTATTTAAGACTCGCGGCCAATTTGCTGTCGAACCTGCCTTACATTGTAACCAGCCACTATTCGGACCTGTTTAAAAATGAGTTCGTAAAGCAGGTGGATAAGCTTAAACCTGACTTGATCCTGTGCGAATGGACACCTTACGCCAAATTCGCCGAAGATATAAAATACATACCGCGAGTGGTTTCGGCTCACAACGTGGAATCGCGCATCTGGCGGCGATACCACGAAACCGAGAAAAATCCGGCCAAGAAATGGTATATAGCGCGGCAGGTGGAAAAGCTGGAAAGGTTTGAAAAAGAGACTTTCGCTTCGTTCGAGGGCATTGTAGCCGTGTCTCAAAGTGATGCCTGTGAAATAAATCAAATATGCCCGGAAGCGCGAGTGGAAGTAGTCGATAATGGCGTCGATCTGGATTATTTCAATCATCAGCCACAAAAGCTGGACAAAAACGCACTGGTGTTTGTCGGAAGTATGGACTGGCGGCCCAATCAGGATGCAGTGACATATTTCGTCAAAGAAATTTTCACTTTGATCAGACAGAAAAAACCCGAGGCTCACGCCATATTCGTCGGCCGCAAGCCACCAGAATTTATACGTGCCTATAACGATATCGACGGTATCGAAGTCACCGGATCGGTCAATGATATTCGCCCGTACGTCCACAGCTCGGCAGTGTATATCGTCCCGCTCAGGATCGGCGGAGGGACGAGGCTTAAAATTCTCGACGCTATGGCTATGCACAAACCGATAGTCTCGACCGTTGTCGGGGCCGAGGGGCTGGACGTTACCGACGGCGAAAACATACTTCTGGCGAAGACGGCCCAAAATTTTGCCGATCAGGTGGTCAGGCTGATGGAGGACAAAGCCCTGCAGGAGAAGCTGGCAATAAACGGGCGGGAGCTGGTGGAAGCAAAATATGGCTGGGACAGTTTGGCGGCGAAGCTCGAAAATTTCCTGACAGAAGTGGTGCGGTCGCGATGAATGTGATGCACCTGAGAAGCTCTGAGTTTTTCGGTGGTCCCGAGCGGGCCATTTTGGGCCAGTGCCGAACCATGACCGACGTCAAGTTTGTCTGCGCCTCGTTTGTCAGGGGGGAGCAGGATAATCCGTTTCTCGAAAAAGCGAAGGAGTTCGGTCTCAGGACGGAAGCCATAATCGAAGGTTTTGCGGGTGATTTCAGAGTGGTCGGGAAGCTAAAAGTATTGATTGAAAAATACACAATCGACCTGATCGTATCGCACGATTACAAAGGGAATTTCTTCGGACGCAGGGCAGCGGCCCAGTGTAAAATTGCGCACATAGCACATTTCAGGGGTATTACCCTTGAGGACAAGAAAGTCCGGCTGTATAACTATATTGACAAAACTACCTTGCGTAAACTGCTGTGCGTATTGACAGTATCGAATAAATCGAAAGCGATACTTGAAGATATGGGCGTGGACGGAAACAGGATTAAGGTCGTCTTTAATGCCGTAGAATCCAAAAAGCTGGTTGATCAAACATTTGCCCGCACTATAGATCAATCAAAGCCCTTTTTATTCGTGGCGGCCGGACGACTCAGCCATGAAAAGGGATACGACATTCTTCTTCAGGCTTGCTCACAATTGAAAAGCAGTGTCGATAATTTCAAAGTGGACATTTATGGCCATGGTCCTGAAGAAACTCCTTTGAAAACTATGAGGGAAGAATTGGGTCTTGCTGGCGTCGTCGAATTCAAGGGCTTTGTCGATGACGTATTGCCGGTATTAAAGAACGCCGACGCCCTGGTGTTACCGTCGCGCTCGGAAGGTATGCCCAATATAATTCTGGAGGCGTGGTCACAGAAACTTGGAGTGGTATCAACCGCGGTTGGCGGTGTGCCGGAGATGATTATCGACAGCGTTGGTGGACTGATCTGCCAGTCAGAAGACCCGGCGGCGT
>CAZMWI010000266.1:0-2274 GCA_964569945.1 uncultured Ignavibacteriaceae bacterium | reverse complement strand
TAACTTTCTTACTTTCAGCCAGGATGATCGCCCGCTCGATCGTATTTTCCAGCTCGCGGACGTTGCCCGGCCAGTGGTACTTTTCCATAAGGGCGGCAGCTTCCCGCGAAAGGTTCTTCAACGGTTTTTTCATCTCACGGCAATACTTCTGCATGAAATAATCGGCCAGCGGCTTGATATCGTCGCGACGCTCACGCAGCGGCGGAATCGTTATCGGGAAAACCGAAAGACGATAATATAAATCTTCACGGAACTGTTTTTTGCGGATCATCTCCTGCAGGTCCATATTGGTGGCGGCTATCACCCGTACGTTGACCGAAACCGCTTTGGTTCCGCCGAGACGTTCGAAACTTTTTTGCTGCAGCACGCGAAGCAGCTTTGCCTGAAGTGAAATATCCATGTCACCGATTTCATCGAGAAATATCGTCCCGCCCTCGGCGATTTCGAATTTACCCATCTTGCGGGATACGGAACTGGTATAGGCACCTTTCTCCGATCCGAAGAGCTCGTTTTCGAGCAGGTCGCGCGGGATGGCGGCGCAGTTGATGGCGACATAAGGCTTATCGCGGCGCGGCGACAAATTGTGTATGGCTCTCGCGAAAAGCTCCTTACCGGTGCCCGATTCGCCCTGAAGCAGAACCGAGGTGTCGCTGTTGGCGACTTTCTGTATCAGCCGCGACACTTCCTGCATCTTATCGTTCTGCCCGATAATTTCGCTGAAACCGAGGTTGTGGGCCAACTCTTCACGCAGAAGGCTGTTTTCAGCGATCAGGCGGCGATTTTCGAGGGCGCGCTCGATCAGGACGGTCAGATGATCGGGGTCGAACGGCTTGGTAATAAAATCACAGGCCCCGCTTTTCATGGCCGAAACGGCCGCCTCGACCGTACCGTAAGCCGTCATGATTATTACGGCCATATCCTGATCGATTTCTTTGAGCGAATTAAGAACCGTCAACCCGTCCATTTCAGGCATTCTGAGATCAGTCAGGACCAGGTCGTAATTCTTGGCGCGGGCCAGATCGACTGCCTTTTTCCCATTCTCGACTGCGTCGACCGCATAACCTTCCTCGCCAAGCGTCTGGGACAACATAGCCCTTACGGTGTCTTTATCATCTATGACAAGTATGTTGGGCATCGCAACTCCCTGAAGTAAATAAAGCTCATAAGTCAGTTTATTTAACTATGGCTGTGCTCCCTTATTTTATCGGCTTTTGCCGACATCGGTACAGATCAAAAATTGCACATTTTCAGAGAGTCGTACAAGGCTATCGGGAGACGGATTATAGAAGAATTCGGGAAAAGAAAGGGCCTACTTCAGAGCGCCGAAATCGCCCATCCGGTAGTTCAGCCGCTTGGTGCTGATTTTACCGCAAATATCGAACTGGTAATAATAAACGTTTTCGGGCAGACGCATCTTGTGCTCGTCCAGCGTATTCCAGGTGATCTCGTGAGCGCCGTGAGCGAATGTACCATCCACAATATGGCGAACCACGTCTTTAGGCGTCAGGTGCAGGTCTATCGAAACGTGGCAGGAATCGCCGTCAACGACATTGAACTCAACTTTGAGATCTTCCGGAGGGCGTTTGTAATATATCTGGCCGGTTAAATCCTTGACGGTATCAAGATCAATATTCTGCGCCGGAGGGCCGGTATATATGATATAATCACCATCGTCGATAGCATTGCTGTTTTCCGGGGCGGTCTTGGTCTTATGCCCGCAGGCGGCCAGAAGACCGGCCAGCAGTACGACAATCATGATTTGAGACAGACGCTTCATTAAAACTTTTATACAACATAATCCCGAAAAAGCAATAAAAAAGGCTGATGCGCCTGAATATGACTCGGAATCAATTGGATATTTTATGGCTCGTCCGACAATACAACTGTGTCCCAGTCAAGCAGGACTAGGCTGTCGGAGCCGTCGGCGTTCATTATGATAACGTCGTCATGACCGGGGTCCAATGCGGGATCGCAGTAGACGATTTTGGTGCCGTCCGGAGACCAGCTTGGAAAATCTCCCCCATTTACGGTCAGAGTTGTAATATCACCGCTAGCGGCATCAAGTATTCTTATTTGGTTGTCCAGACAAAAGGCGATCTGCCGGCCATCGGGTGAAACATCCGGCATGTAGTAAGCCGTATAAGGCTTGCCGTTTTCTTTAATCGCTATAATTCTTTCCGTTGAATCGACAAGGTTCATATAGGCCAACTTGCCCTGATTGTTCCCGAGGCTAACAATATAAAACAGGCTGTCTCCGGGACCAAAATCAAGATG
>CAZMWI010000265.1:0-2280 GCA_964569945.1 uncultured Ignavibacteriaceae bacterium | reverse complement strand
CTGGTTGGCATTTCATTCTATAATCTCAAGTTATTCGTCTAATACGATCAATTTGACAGATGACGGCAGATCGAACAGTTCTGCTGATAATTATAACGACGAATCGGGTCTTACATACTGGCTTTTCAATAAAAAACTTTTTCTTGACGCAGCAAATGAGTGGTATCATGACTCCGGGGCAAATAAACTCTATGTCTGGCAGACAGGCGGTGGGAGTCCTACCGGAACATGGGAGGTTTCTGTCAGAGATTATTGTCTTTATGTCAATAACGTTGCGAATCTGACAATCAAAAATATAGCTTTCGACAAGTCGGTTGTCGAAGGAGTATTTCTTAATAACTGTGATAATCACAATGTCCAAGATTGTACTATTGACGATGTTGGTACTCAAAAATATTACTCAGGCAAAGAATCGGACAATGGCGGGCATTCAATATCTATCTATCTAAAAGCATCATTAGACAATGCTAATGAGGGCGGCACAATATCGGGCTGCACGATAAATAACTCATTGAGATACGCTATCTTTGGATTGGATCAGATCTATGAAAATGTAACCAGTAATAAAATATACAACACCGCCGAGCAAATAGGGATGTTGCATGGAGCCCCAGTAATATCGCTCTATGCAGATTGGTCAGGCAGAGGTTGGAACATCTCCCAAAATACAATTGATGGGGCCAGTTATAACGGGATACAAGCTCCGGGGGGGAGATCAGATCATCATACAATTGTAAACGCCAATACTGTCAAAAACGTGCTGACATCATTTTCGGACGGC
This sequence comes from uncultured Ignavibacteriaceae bacterium, assembly GCA_964569945.1. GTDB lineage: Bacteria > Zixibacteria > MSB-5A5 > GN15 > PGXB01 > CALAMC01. The sequence continues at coordinate 1,499 of CAZMWI010000265.1, read as the reverse complement.
GCCGCAATCTATACAGGGCAAAGTTGGGTGGATATTACCAATAACCAAATAGAACATGCAGGAACGGCTGCCAACCGGATCGGAATATACACAGACGACTATGCGAATAACTGTCTTGTGGATAACAATACGATAAAGTATGCATCTTGGTGTCTGTTTATGCATGGTGGAGATTCAAATACATGGACAAACAACACGTGCTTGGGCTACTACGAATTTGGATTCTATGGAGCAACAAATATATTCGGAGACACCACACGGGATCTCGTTCTAACTCATAATGTATTTTCCAGCTCGGAACCTCTTTCCTATCAGGTTATGTTGTATGATGGGACTGCGGCAGGAGAAGTGCCTTATCAGACCTGGGTGAGTTCACCGGCAGATTTTGACTATAACACGTATTCTCCTGATGGCTCGGAGTTATTTGCATACAGAAAAAATGGCGGAGCTTACTATTACAAATATAATTTAGCCGGATGGCAAGCCGCTACCGGCCTTGACGCCCATTCATCTCTCGATGATTCAACACCCCCCGTATCGAGCAGTCCGCTTCCTTCGGGCGATGTCGGGTGTGAAACAGACCCAGTCCCGGTGACAATATCCGTGACGACAAATGAACCGGCCTTGTGCGAAATTTGCAAAGAAGGAGTAGGAGGATGCGATTCCGAATCCGTATATGACGGCGATTCAATGGTGGCTATGGATACCACCGGGGGAACGAATCATTCGTCAAGCGTATCGGAAGCATGTGGCCAGGGCGATTTGTCATATTGGACAATCTGTAAAGACTATGCAGGGAACGAACAGGCTGCACCGACTGAACATCATTTTTACACCAGCGATGCCGCCACTCCCGAACCGCCCCATGTCGGAGTTTCCGGAGGCGGGCTGATGTCACTGGGCAGGTCTATTACATACCCTACGTCTGAACTAAAATTAGGAACCTATGTGGATGGGGTAGATATTGGAATTATTGATTTAATGTAAGGATAATTTTAGGGAAAAAGTAATGATCACAGGTAACAATACATTAAACCGAACGACAAAGGAATGATATGACACGATGCACACACCCTGAATGTAGAGATGAGATTTATAAAAAGATAGAGGATGAGGCTAAAGAATTGAAAAAATGCATCAATGCAAAAGCTGATAAGTTGCCTCTTGTGGCGAAGATAGGGGTCATTAGCCTTGTCGTGACCGTACTTATATTTATTGGCGGTGGCCCTCTGATGTATTCGATTTCAGCGGCCAAAGAAAAACAGCAGCAGATTTCAAATAATGAAAAAAAGATCGAGCGATATAGTGTAAAACAGGATGTCATTATTTTAAATCAGCAGGAATTTAAACACGCGCTCGAAAAAATTAACGATAAGAGAGAAACTGACCAAAAGGAACTCAACAAAAAACTTGAACGCATAATGAAAGCTCTGGACCAAAAGAAATAAATGACCGACGACGACTCAAAAGAAATGACCCAAGGATTTGAAGGATGCTCA
>CAZMWI010000264.1:0-2361 GCA_964569945.1 uncultured Ignavibacteriaceae bacterium | reverse complement strand
GGATTGGACTCCATGGAGTTCATGCCGTGACCGGAAATAACACCATTCAGATTGGCCGACCGCCACCTGGAGATGTCGTATTCCGATCCATGTGGATAAACGTAATAAGTATGGTCTGGCCGTCCATAATACAGGTTATAGTCCTCGTAAAAGCGTTCGGGATTTTCTCTTTGATTGTCAATGCCTATGGCAGCCTTATATTCACCCGCTCCGGAATTCAAAGGAGGGTTATAAAATATGTTATTGAATATGGAAACACTGTCCATGTCGCCGTCCTGTGACCGGATCCCGGCAAACCCTCCCGTGCAGTCAAAGGTATTGTTATATATCCAGGCATTGACCAAAGCATCAGCCGTGTCCGAGTTCGACGGAAAAGCGATTCCCATAAGTCCACCGGCATCGCTGAACGCTCCTTGATTACAAACCCCATTATTGTACATGACATTATTATAGACATGAACGTCGGCCCACTTGCCGCCGTTGCCCAAATACATGTTCAATTCATAACAGTCATAGATGACATTATTGGAGATTATAACCGGATGGCCCGATCCCGTCGAATGTGGATTGCCGCCCTTCAAATAGATCCCCATGGCGCTGTTGTGAAGTCGGTTGTTCTCAAGATATATGCAGAAACCGGGATAAAACTCAATACACCCAAACTGACCGGTCCCTCCATAACTACCATACTTCCCGACATAGCCAATGTCACAATTGATCACCCACAAAGAATCCGTCCAGTCCGACCGACTGCTCCCGCCCTCAAGGACGTTGCCGATACCGGCCCCGTTGTCATAGCTGCAACTGATCGAATCTATCTTGCAGTTCTTGATCGTGATACCTTTCGAATCTCCAAGCATGATCCCGAACCAGCCGTAATGAAAATACAGCGAATCAAATGTGATGTATGAACGGTCATCCAGCCAGGCCCCTACCCGGCCGCCGTTACTCCCACTGGCCGGGATACCCTTGATGATCGGCATCTCTCCCGGATAGCCCTTGAATACGATCTGACCATCTCCCTGATATGATGATCCGCTGTGGGCCGGCCTCAAGCCGGCGTTGACACTCCAGCTTTCTGAAACGCTTTCTACCTCATAGGGAGAATTCTCATCATAGACCCCCGCGCGAATATAAACCGTATCGCCCGCAACCAGCGTCGCGCAGGCTTTTTGAACATGCTGCCAGGCCTGGCCTTCGCTAAGACCATTGTTATTGTCGTTACCCGACGGCTTTACATAATACGTCGCACCGATCGCAACGGATGAAAACGCAAAAATGAGTAAAATGATAGCTATATTTTTTGCAGCAGTTGTCTTTTTAAGCTTAATCATACTCCTCACTCCTGTAACGACATCTTATTTTTGTTTGGATATATCATATACAAATTAAACTTACCTGTTAAGGAAATATTCGGCACTTCTTAGACTTTATTCACCGAATAAATCCATGATATATTACGCCTTATCAGGCTCTATTTTCTCATTTATAATGTAAGCCATAAACATGCCATTTTTCAACCTTAATTTACAATTCGCAACACATTGCCCTACAACAGCATACGCCGGCGCCAAATATCCTGATTTCGCAATTTTGCCCGTGGACTATATTTATTTTGAGCAAAGTACAATTTCCGAACAGCTTGTGCCTTTTTGCTAAAGGCCATCGTAGATTAATTATTTACTTCGACTTGCCGATTGTCTGGAGATATAAATCCTGACATTCATTAACCATCGTTTCTTTTGAGAAAATTCGAACCGCCCGGTCTCTACCGGACTTTCCGTGCTCATAAATAAGCACTTTATTCTGAATGTATTTGATCATGTGTTCAGCCAGCGAGGTTGGCGAAGACAAATCAACTAGAAAACCACTAACTTTATCAGAGACAATTTCTAGTGGCCCTCCCGCTTTGCATGCGATTACAGGCTTACCGCAGCTCATAGCTTCGATGTAAACATATCCGAAGGTTTCGTTCCGGCTCACCAACACGAAGCAATCTATTGCTGAATAGAAGGCTGTCATGTCCTGTACTGTACCCAATAATATAATGCGCTCTTTGTCGGGGCTTTCAGAAATGCGTTTTGCCACACTACGGTAGTAATCGTCGCCATGATGCGGTCCCGCAAACAATAGATATACATTTGAATCCTGCTGACAGATGGTTTCAAATGCCGAAACTACTGTGAGATGTTCCTTCCACTCGACAAATTGCGCGGCACATCCGAAAACAATTGCCGAATCCGGTATACCAAGCCGTTTCCTTAATGCATCTCTCTTTTCTCGCGATTCATGAAATTGAGTAGTATCGATGCCCAAGTAGATGCGGGCTATCTTCCGCTCAAACCCTTTTGACGTTAGCAA
>CAZMWI010000263.1:0-2446 GCA_964569945.1 uncultured Ignavibacteriaceae bacterium | reverse complement strand
TGACCTTCCAGCCGCGATCGGTATTGCTTTCATACCCACTATGCCGAAAGACCACCTCGACCGAATCGTGCAGCAAATAGGCGAAGTCGGTTACGTCGACGTGCCAGGTAAAATGCCAGGTCGAATCGAACCACCAACCGTACGGTGAAATTATTCGCGCCAGTTCCAGATCGAGCGTATCGCCATCGCCTTTGTATTGCCGCAGCCAGACGTTGTCGATATAGTCCCACTCGCCGCAGTGCAGACTGTCGGGACATTCATAGGTAACGTACAGTACAACCTTGCGATATTGCACGCTGTCGGCCGGAAACCGGACTGTGCTCGGATACAGGCTGAAACCTTTCGACGGGTCGGTTTTGGCGATGATTTTGTCGTGACTTACGACGTGGACTACATCTCCCGACGCGGCCAGGCCGGTTTGTAAAGAGCCTGCAAATATCGCAAGCATAGCGATAATAATCGTTGATATTTTCAATTTCATTTCCCTCGGTATGATATAAGTATTTGCCAATATTTTAGACAATCCGGCTGCATTTGTCTATTTGTTTTTATGTCTTACAGGGCAAGCCCACTTGGGGCTTGACATCTTAGCAGGGCGGGACCCACCTGCACTGAGCATTCGAAGTGAGCCTTGCGCCGCGGTCCTTCGTTTACCACGGCACCTTCGGCGAGACAGTCCGACGAACGGATTTAATGCCTTCGAATAAGTCGCGATTCGACTATGTCATAATAAGAGCTTCTTATCGTATCGACATAATTCAGGTCATAGACAAAGGTCGAATCCAAAAAATAATAGCCTTGATATCCGTAAATTTCGACCGTCAATATATTATTCGTATCCAGATTCACCCAGGCGGAATCCGCCGATTCCGCCCCCAAAATATAGTAAGGGTAATCAGGCAATCTTGATTTCCTAACTTCGATACCTATATAATTACTAACGGTGGCACCCCTTGCATGCATACAAACATCAACTATAAAGTCGTCATTGGTGACATGCTGCAATATGGTTTCTTGATCCCAAAAGCAGCCGGATTGCAGTAAGGCGACAATAGTACCGATCAATATGATCTTCGCTTTTATCATAACTTACCTCCATAGAACCGACAAGTGCGGTTCTCATGGATTTTGTGCTCCGGTCATCGTACCGTCCACGCCGCTGCTTTCAAACAGCTTTCCCCAGTCAACCCGAGCTGTAAACTGCATAATTATAAACAAGGTCACTATCGCAAGAATCGTAATCGCCAGGCCGGTGAATCCTTCGAGGAAAAACGCGTATGAAAATAGCAAAAGATACACGAACTGCGATATGCCGACCTCAAGATATGCGAATTTCGGCCCCACCACGATTCGCATGTACGATATAACCAGTCCGATCGAAACCAGCGAGCTGATTGCGACGGCAAGATGCACGTTGATATGATCCACAAGATAAGCCAGCAATAAGTGATAGGCGAAAAACGACGCCGCGAGGAAGAAATAGTTCATCGGGTGCAGGTTGATCTTTTTCACCGACGTAATAATGAACATTATAAAAAAGAAAAAGAACAGCGAAACCGGTGCAAAAACGCTCAGGCGGCTGACAAACGGCCCCGGATTCAGGCGCTGCGGCATCTTCACCCCGATTTGAATCCCCGATATGAGCTTGCCGTATTGCCAGGTCAATTTCCACCCATCGGCGGTTTCCTCTTTTTGAGTCGGCGATATGCTGTTGGAGGGAAAATCGATGTTCTTGAAGTCGGTGTTTATCGTGAGATTGAAGTTTTTTATCTGCGATACGTTTTTGCCGAATTTGTATATCCAATCGTCCTTGCCCTGAGTTTTGTACGATATTTCCACCTCGTGCTTTTCTCCCGGTTGCATTTCGAATAATTTCGAAATACTCCCCGACTGCAGGTCCAGATTTTCAAATTCCTGTCCGTCGATCTTGAAAGCGAAATTATCGTACACACCCTCTCTCACCGGGAAATAATACATAAAATTAAAATTGGTGATTTTATCCGATTGATTTTTAATTTCATACTTACCGTAGAAATCAACCGTATAAGTGGAATACCAGAGCAGGCCTTTTTTGCGCTGATCGAGGTCGATACTTACGTTTATATCGCTTTTATTTATTGGATAGCTCTCGCGGTACTGGTTGGCCTTTGCCGCGTTGTCGGAATATTGTTCCGCGCTGATAGAAGCTTCGCCAACCTCGCCGCCGTACGTATAAACGTCGCACAATTGCGGCGCTTCCTGGACTTGCACTTCACCCCATAGCTGGCCGACCGATTCGCGGAGCATTTTATCCTGGTCGTTGGTGCGCGTATCGACGACCACGCCCAGAAGCAGCCACGCGAATGTCGTGCAAATAAATATCAGTCCCAGAATGAAAATTGTTTTACTTACTTTACTAATCATGGCTTTACCCCATTTTTGTATTAAGAATATTTTTTGATTATGG
>CAZMWI010000262.1:0-2468 GCA_964569945.1 uncultured Ignavibacteriaceae bacterium | reverse complement strand
TTTTGGCCGTGCCTTTCAAGCCGGTGCCCACCAAATCGACTTTGGCTTCGACATAGTTCGATTTTTCGGCATTGAGATTGTCAAGCCCGCCCATGGCATCGATGTACTTATTGAGAATTACATACGGGTCTTTTAAGCTCCCCTGCGCCATAACGGACCCGGCCGAGATTGCGATCAAGCACGCGACCACTGAGATTAGCATTAATCGGAATTTCATCACCTGTCCTCCAGTGTTTACTGCAATTGCTATCAAATAATGATATCATTTTTAGACTGAATAAACATCAAAATAGTTACAGTTTTTTTGTGGAGGATATTCAAAAAAAAGCGCGCCGGGAGGCACTCTATTATGGGAAGAGAATCAATTTCTTCTTATGAAGCAGCTATCGTTTTATAATCCTGCCCCGGTCTTTTCGTTCCGGCGTACGCAAATTTCTCTGGGCCGGATAGCCCAGCGGTGTCACGGTCGCGACATAGTGCGTTTCCGGGATATCGAGGATTTTTTTGACTTCGGGTGTATCCATCGCGGCAATCCAGCAGGTTCCCAATCCATAAAACCACGCCGCCAGCATGAAATGATAAGCCGCAATGCACCCGTCCTGCACGTGCCGCCGCGAAATGTCCGGATCCGAACAAACGGCCACGGCCAGCGGTGCGCGGCCCATCGGGGCGGATGATTGTCCCCGGGTATTGGCCAGAGCGTTTTTGACCGCCTGCTCGTCGATTATTTTAAAATAGCACGGCTGTGTGTTGTGTGACGACGGCGCAAAGCGGCAAGTTTCGAATATATCATCGAGCACTTCCTGTGGAACCGGCATATCGGAGAATTTTCGCACCGAGCGGCGCGAAGTCAGGAGGTCGTCGCCCGCACGGAATTCGGCTACCTCGTTTTCGAAATACTGGAACTCCAATCGCCTCCCTTCCGGGTCTTTGGCAAAGAAATTATAAATCTGGTATTTGGAATTGAAATCGGGTTTGTTTTCGGCAATATCTTTAAACTTATCGTAAAGCTGATTTACCTCTTCTCTCGATTCGAAGACAAATGTGAGTAAGCCGTCGGTTTGAGCCTTTTCCCGTATACAGAATCCGAACTGAAAATTGTCATGCCGGAATATAAGGCAATCTTCCTGAGTCATCCACAGCCGACACCCCGGAAGTCCCGAATAAAATTCCTTTAAATTATCGAGTATGGTTGTCGCAAAAAAGACTATTCCGCTCATAGGAACCTCCGTTTCAGGAAAAAGTCATTGCTTCAGATTAGCTTTGCTATTATAATAAAACAAGCTCGCGAATTTCAATATTATCTGAACTTTCTGAGCGCAAAATATAAACTGCACCTAAGAACAGCACCATAAAGACCACTGTACAAACTCTTTTAGGGGGAGGAAACATGAAAGAACTATCCCAAAAGGCGGCTGCCACGATACCCGTGATCGTCGACAGCATGAAAAAAAAGGGCCGCTTTACCATGAGCCGGTGTTCGTATTTTTCTATCCAATGCGATCACCCCTCGACCGACTGGACTCTCGGGGTCCGAAAAAAGAAAATACCGTTTCTGATGATCGGTGTGTCGGGAATAATCACGCAACCATCGGAGACATCGGATCGCTTCGACCGGCCGGAAAAAATCCGCGACTTTTTTAACACCGTCGAGGAAGACCCTGATCTGTATGTCGATCAAAACGATATCTGGCTTCCGAATTTCCTGCTGTCCGGGCTTGTGCCCAAAAAACCGAGGATTATGTCTGTACCCAAATACGAAAATCTCACGTTTAAAGGCGCACGCGGCCTCGTATTTCGGCTGTCCAAAGAACTGTTTCAATCGGCGTACAGCTTCAGAAACGGTGATATCGGAAAAACCACATTTGAAAGCACATGCAAATCTTTAAGGCGGCCGGTTGTCCTTTCGGAATCAGAAACGACCGCTTTTACGACGTGGCAGTTCGGCCTGATTAAGGAAGTTTACGATTTTCACCATCAACATAAAGCCAAAAACCTAAAATGGAAAAAGTAATGGGGGTAATATAATGGACCGTTTAAAAGTAATTCTGATTGACGTCGGCTGGGGTGATTCAATCTTTCTCGAAACGGAATATGGCAACGGCCGCAAAAAATATGCTCTGGTCGATTCCAATGACACTGCGACTCTCAGGTCATCATATATATTTCTGAAGCGATATTTCGAAAAGGCGAAACTGGATATCGCCGATAGCAAACCGATTTTCGATTTTATCCTACTATCACACGCTCATTCCGACCATGGCCAGGGCCTGAAAGCGCTCATGAAGGAATTCGGGACCAAAGAGTTCTGGTACCCAAAATCATTGAGCTGGGGTAGTTGCGCCGACCTGATAGGCTATGCCAACAGGTCGTCAAACGTGGGACATCAGGAAGCCCTGGACGACAGCAAAATACTCCCCTCTTTTGGAAACGTGAATATGAGCGTTCTCTGGCCCCATCGCGACCCC
>CAZMWI010000261.1:553-2487 GCA_964569945.1 uncultured Ignavibacteriaceae bacterium | reverse complement strand
CTCTCCACGATAAGCCGACCCCTAGCAATACCTGCTTTATGGCCAGTGCATTTACTAGGCCGTCCTGTGCAAATTATTCGGATAGTGAACATAATTTGGAGTATCGCAGATATTGCGAACAATGTGTAAATAGACTTAAAAAAGTAAACTGGTAAAGGCGGGGATAATATGAAGATTTTAATTAAAAATACCGCAATGGCCGTGCTGTTTCTATTGGCAATAACATATGCCGGTGTTTTCGCCGGGGAAAACACATGGAGCATCGAAATTGAACTTGCCAAAAAAGAGTACATATACCATGAATCCGTATGGCTGGATATAATGCTCACCAATCTTACTTCGGACGCAATCCAAACTAATGGTTTAATACAGCCGAATTATCGGGATTTCTTCATCGAACTAAAGAACGAAGACGGCAAAACAGTCGAATATACCGGCCCGGAATACTTCCTTGCCGCTAGTCCGGGCGATTTAATGATAGAATCGGGCGGGCAGGATTATGCCAGCCTTGATTTGCTGACATATCTCTCATCTTATGAGGAACTATCAGGGTACGGAGTAGTCAGGGATCGATTTCCATTTTTACCAGAGGGGCAATACTCCGTTAAGGTCATTTTTGACGGAGCGACGTCGAATGAACTGACCTTCAATATTGTTCAGCCCACTGGCGAAGAGATAGAAGTCCTTAAATTAATCGAAGAAGCCTGCGCGGTATGGGTGCAGGATAGCACAGCGCCGGCATCGGATATATACAAAAAAATCGTTGAAAAATACCCGAACAGCGTGTTTGCCGAAAAGTGTTACTACCTCTCCCGGTTCTATTCACAGGAAATTTGGGATGGATTGAAGAACGGCACATATGACAAAAGAAACCTGAAAATGGAGATGGTAAACAAATTCCCGAATTCGGGCCATTCAAAAGACTGGTGCAATGCAATTACCTACGGGATGGATGATGTTGCCATAGACGAATTTGTGAACAACCTACTCCAGTCAAAACCTGATACGCGATGCTCCAAATATTTGAAAATTATCCAAGATAGGATGAGCTATCAGGAAGGTAGGAAGTAATGAGAACTATATTCTACATAATGCTGGGGATAATCCTATTAGGAGTTATCGCGGAATGCGGTCTGGCACAAACGCAAAGTAACTATGCGCTTATTAGAAGGAAAATGTATGAATCTCCGGAAATATGGACATTGAACAAAGACGTTACCAACGAGTATTTTGGCGTTAACCTGTTTAGTTACCCGCGCACCGGAGTGTTTGTTTTTGATTATAATTCTACGACCGGAGGTATTCGCTCAACGCTGTTGGCTTCCGCGGACCCGAACTGGAACCGCATGGTTTATACCGATATGAATGCCTACAATCTGAAAGCGTATGGATCTTTCGGTACCAACGTCGGCCAATTTAAATGGCCTAAGAGCATAATTGCCCATTCCATAAGCGATGGTGTAAGCAGCAGCGGTACTTATGATGTTTACATCGCTGATACGTACAATGACCGGATTTCCAGAAGTGTTTATTCTGCAGGCTCATTTAGTGTCACCAGCACTACTGTTATAACCGGTCATGGATTGAATTGCCCGATCGACGTCACCATTGACAACGGTGGGACATACAGGCCCGATACCGATGACGAAATTTGGGTATTGAACGGAGATAACCGCCTGTTGAATTTCGATTACGACGGCAACCTTTTGAGATCGGTCGATCTTCCGGAAGATTGCCACGCGACTGCGGTGGCCTATAGCGATTTTGTCGACCCCACATTGTATGTGGCGGATACGACCAATGACAAAATCTATAAGTACGATTATTCATATTCTCAGGACACCTATTTTAAAGCGCCGGAAGAGGCCACTATAACGGCGGCGGTCGTTGATTTACAGGTCGATGCATTCGGAGCGGTTTGGGCGTTAAGCTAT
>CAZMWI010000261.1:0-543 GCA_964569945.1 uncultured Ignavibacteriaceae bacterium | reverse complement strand
ATACGATTTAACTCCGATTTGTTATTTCTATCAGCAATTTCAATTTGAAGATCCTTCCAGTTTCTCGATTGCGTGCGGGTGGGCCCATTCGGCCGATATGTTCATTTCGGAAAATTGGACGAATACTAACGGCATTCAGCATTTCGTGATCGGAACCGACATTCTTGATGCGCAGATGGTTTCAAATGATGCGAAGAGCATTCACGACATTTCCTTTACTGCAGCCGATGTTTCAATAGTCGACGTCGATATCTATGAATTCGAAAATCCGACCGTAAAAATTAAAACGATCATAGATAACGACGCAATGCTTGCCGGGCATATTTCCTGTGTCTGGGACGGGACGGATGATAACGGTGAACAGGCGCCGACCGGACATTATACCTATAATATAAAAGTCAGGAGCACTTATGTAAGTACACAAACTGGTGTACCTGTAAATGAAGTGACAAAAGTCGAAACCTTTTATCATATCGGCCCCTGTGCCGATCAGGCTACGACCGACCCCGATCATGACAGGGTATGCGGCGATAACGATAATTG
>CAZMWI010000260.1:0-2491 GCA_964569945.1 uncultured Ignavibacteriaceae bacterium | reverse complement strand
TCATTCTCCGCGCGCGGGCGGCTGTCATAATGCGCGGCCAATAAATACCGCGGAGCGTCGGGACCGCCGCTGCCATTTATGTGCACGATCAAGTTCTCCATCACGACCGGCTTTCCGGTGGTTTTATCGTTGTGAACGAAAATCATGGTATCCACCACAAATCCCAGACTGTCAAAAAAGCTCTTAAAATACTCCCGGCAGTTTATGGAATTCTCCGTTCCGGGAACCCTGGGACCGAACGACACCTGCTTTTCGATATAGCTGAAAGCGCGCTGACCATCGAATTCCGGAACGATGATATTCGGTTTCGAACAAGCCAGTAAAACGGTCAATCCCAATCCGATGGCCGTTAGTCGAATTAGTTTTCGCAAAATCATGATGACATAAGGAAGCTCGGCGCGCTTGAAATGTCAATAAATAATGGTCTAAAATCTGATATCGACATAGATGCGAAGTTCTCGGGTATATGTCTTGCGTCCCTGGGTCTTATCGTTCGTGTCCTGCCAGCGACCGCTCAATCCGCCTTTAATTTGGCTTGAGAACGAATAAGAAATGCTCGGGGTGATTGTAAGATTGCTTCTTTCAGAGCTGGGACCATAAGGAAATCCGAAATTAGCCTGTTCGGTCCGGTCGTCCTGTTTGGCAACATCGACCGCAATTGACATGGTCGATTTAAATTTTAACCTTCCGAAAATGGGGAATTTGAATCCGGTCGGAGCCGAAAATGAATAGCTGGTGGAGACGCGCATTGTTTTGTTAATCGTTCTTTGTTTGTTCGCCAGGGTATAGGATTTGGTCTCGGTGACGGTCCGGTCGGTGCTGAAATTTATCTGCATGCCGTGCAGAAGGTTGAAACTAAAAGCCAAAAGCGGTCGTTGGCCCGTGGTTATCGTCTCGGACGTCTTTTGATACGGGCTGAGATTGAAGTTTTGACTCGTCGTGCGAGTAAAGCCCGTTCGCGGCTGGAACTTCTTAATCAGCGGGTTGAAAAATCGAAACGTCCGCATCGGCTTTATCGAAAAGCTAATATCGGGAAACGTGGTGGACACATTTTTTTGAGGATTAACGCTTCGTTCGATGTCTTCGTTTATTTTCCGGCTATATGTGACACTTAGTTTTAATCCACCGAACAGGTTGGTCCCGGACCGCAGTGAGTACCCCGTATTTTTATTGATGGCGTTTGATTTACCTATCGAAGTCGCGCTCGTCCTGATGGCAACACCGGTATTATCCGTAAAGCCCAGGCGATAAGCCCACGAAGCTCGACCGAGCATACCGATATAGGTATAGTTATATTTTACGTTGTAATCATAACCTATAGGATCTATCCAGCCCGTAAGAGTGCCCAGCAATCTGGCCACCGGACCGGCTATCTTTGACAGGAATGGCTCGCTTTCCCCTGATACCGTATTGGCACGGTGCCGCTCGGCGCCGGTTGGAGCCGATCGGCCCCTGCCTCTTTTACCCTTTACGAAGAGCTTTTGCAAATCGAGATTGCCACTGACCCCGTAGTTCTTGCTGGCACCGACGTCATAGGTACTGTCTCTGACGTTAAGATTTTCACGATAGGTTAAACCGTAACTGAATTTGTGGGTCAGGAATGCGTAAAGCGTAGGAGAATAAGTCAGGTTCAGGTTTTGATTGTAGCTGGTTTCCCGACCGAATTTGAACTTCTTGGGATTAAAGCTGAACTTGACCAGATCAGGATCATACAAGTCGCGCTTGGTATTCATATTGTAATTAGCCGAAAGGTTGTCCGAAATCCGGTAAGTGGTCGATAATTGCCCCTGAAAATCTCTCTGGAGGCTGCTCGTTCTGACATTGTTGGTATTTTCGGACAGCCGGAAACTTCGATTGAAATTCCCGCTAAAACTCCAGCCCCCCGGAAACAGATAGAATTTCGTTTGATCGAGCCTGTTTAACATCGGTACCGGCTTTGTCCAGAAGAAAGGTCGCAGATTCGGTACTTTCGGGAAATTTAAGTTATACTGCCCGTTCAAACGATAGCTCTCACCCAGAGAAATAGGGGCCGCCGGTGATCGTCCCTCCGAGCGATTATAAGAAAACGAAGTCTTCAAATTATTAAGCAATACTGTAAATATCGGATTCCGTGTCCTTTTATTGAAGTTTTCGGATATGGTTAAACCTTTTGAGACACTTTCTGTACGCTCTTCATTCCTCAGTTCGTCCGGCAGGATTATATCGGTATTGAAACGCAGTTGAGGGATATCCAGATTCTTCGAATATCTCAGGGAAAGAGGCAGTTTGGCTCCCAGGGACTTCGGGAAAAACCTTTCGAGACCCATGGTAATACTGACATTATAAGATGTAGACGATTTACCGCTGCCCAGGTTGTCCTGCGAACCGCCCCGGGTCGAATTCGAAAGGCCCCGGAAGAACGGGTTCTTATGAGTATATCCCACGGAATAGTTGAACAGGTCGGCGAAATTGCCGCTGGCCGAGGCCCTGAATGCAATTCCTATGTCCTTTC
>CAZMWI010000259.1:0-2494 GCA_964569945.1 uncultured Ignavibacteriaceae bacterium | reverse complement strand
TGTGATCGGCGGGTCCTCAGACCCGCCGCCAAACCAATCAAGATGGCAGAACCAGGTGCAAGGTTTGGGTTCGGCTCAACAATAATCGTTTACACCTGGAATCATTGCTACACCGCAATCGGCCACCCGTTCGGTGGGTTACAAGAAATATGTCCAAAGAAAGACTGGATTCCCGATCAAGTTGGGAATGATATTGTAACCGATACGCGCCACAAAAAAAAGCCCCTCAGCGAGGGGCCTTTTAAATTCAAAACAATTAAATTAATGGCCGCCGCCGGAGCAGCTGCATCCGCCAGTCGAGCATCGGTCTTCACCGACCACAATGGAATAACCCGACCCGAGGTCGTTGGTGATAAAATCAATATGAATATCACCGACCTTGACGAGGCTTTCGAGCAGCGAATTTTCAATATAAGCTTCGATCCGGTTGGAGTCGATTTTGATCATGTCTTCGGTATGTTCACCGAGGGTCATCCCGAGCACCGGTCCCCGGCAGCCCGATCCCTGATAAAACAGAATCAGGTCTTTATCTTTGGCCATATCGGATTCGAGAACTTTAAGGAGTTCATCGCGGGCGATATCGGAAACTAAAAGCATTCAAATCATCCTTTCGTCTTGTCAATTCTATCGGTCAAACTAATAAAATGTTACGATAAATCAAGCGAAAACGAAGGCGCATGAAAGTGCACAAACAAACGAAAAAGAAAAGCCAAACTTCAAGAAAGAAGTCTGGCTTATGAATTCAAAAAACGAATCGCCAGTTACCGTCTAACAACTACAGCCTTTGGAGCCGCAGTCGGAAGTGCAGTCGCCGGGTTCGCCGATAGTAATCGTGTATCCCGAACCTATGGCGTTATTGACAAAGTCGATATTGATGTCTCCCATCCGTTCGAGATGATCGTTCAGCCCCGGTTCGATATAGGCGCTGAGCCCGTTTGATTCCAGCCTGACCAGGCCGTCGGTCGACTCTGCCAGAGTCATACCGAGCACCGGGCCGCTTCAGCCAGCCCCCTGATAGAACAGGATCAGCTGCCGGTCTTTGGCCATATCGGAGGCTAAGACCTTGTCTAATTCGGTTTTGGCCGTATTGCTTACTTTTAACATAACCTCAATTCTCGTATTGGTTTAAAAAAGCGCCTCATTATAATATAAAATCGGCAAAAGGCAAGCGCGAATCTATCACAATATGATATTTTTACTCCTTTTTTCACCTCTCTATCATAGTATATAACAACGACATACGTGCAATTTGTTTCATTTTTATATGAAACCGATTGCGCAATTTGGGTCGGAAAGCCACGGTTCTACGGCGATATTGAATGCGCACTGAATCAAAGTTGCTATCAGCCGGCGATTTCCCCTGAAATCGGGGACGGTACCTACTATCCACGCGCCTATTTTCCGCTTTACCAACTATTTGCAGTATATAATGATACGACACTTGCCCGAGACACCAATCCGGCCATTCGATTTATTCAGATTTCCAGCTCGATTGCAATACCAGACATATACGCTCCTCAATTGTCTGGACGTCTGATTCGGGCATAATTTATGCTCTCTTTATAAGTGTTAATTATATGTGAGAATTATAAAATCAACATACAGGATACTGACACTATGAGAAAATCACTGCTGACCATCATTACCCTGGCGGTTCTCGTCATCGCCTCGTCGGCCAGCGCCCAATTGTCTTCGTTTACCGGTATGCTGACGTCCAATGAAGGCGTCGATGCCACCGGAAACTGGGGTGTTAACGGCTTTAAAATCGCCTGGCAAATTGACGAACAGGCCGACCATTCCTGGTTTTATCAGTACTGGCTGACCGATCTCGACGGTAACACATTGATAGGCGAGCCCAGCCATTTGACTATCGAGGTCTCTCCCAATGTTACCAACAACGATTTTTGGGACTTCTCGGGCTCGACCGTTGAATTCGGCGACAAAGACGGTATTGAATCGGCCATGAAAATGGACTGGCAGGCCGGGCATTACAGCTTCTATTCCTGGCGTAACCCGATCGAAGGCGATTTTTATTCCAAAGACGGTCGCGCCGGTGGTTATGGCTGGAACACGGCCCAAAATGCCGACGGTTATTACATTCTCCGCCCCGATACTCAGACAATGGTCCCGGAACCGGGATCGATGCTTCTGCTGGGCCTCGGGCTGCTCGGGCTGGGAATTAAACGCCGTTTTAAAAAGTAAAAATTCCAATCTCCCCCTAAAAATCCGTGGCAATTTTATTGCCGCGGGTTTTTTTTGTACTATATTCACGGTTATGCTCGATCGCGATGAATGGAAGAAACTCAAGGATGATCTCGCTGTAAGAATGCGCACGAAAATCCGTGACAAATATATCAAAGCCATCCACGTCAATTCCGCCTATCACTGGCAGCCGCCATTAAATATAGAAGTGGGAAAACAGTCGCAAGGGCTCGAGATTGATTCACCTAAAGAAACGATAGTCGCCATCTTCGACGCCACCGTCTTTCTGGTA
>CAZMWI010000258.1:0-2509 GCA_964569945.1 uncultured Ignavibacteriaceae bacterium | reverse complement strand
CCGATTCTATCGCCAATTCGGTCTGCTTGTCGATATCAACCGCCTTGTGGTTTTGCTGGAAATCCTCGATCGCCGTTCGGGCCGAATCCAGGCTGGAGCCGACTTCGGCCAGACGGTTTTCGAGCATCTCGCGAAGGCCGTGCGCCCGGGAGACGGATATTTCCTGGTTGAGGCTGTCCAGCTCGGACGCGAACGAATTCGCGACCTGCGCCGCCAGCCTGGGGTCTTTATCCTCGAAGTCTATTTCTATCAAACCTTCATCCGTGACGCGTACATCGAAGCACTTTTTCATTTTATCCATAATGTCTTCGTCGGACTTCAAGCCGTAATGTGCGCCCAGGCCGTTGGCATCGATTATCTTTTTGAGCAGGGTCCGGCTTTTCAGGATGCGGACGTAGATGTCGGCCGGTGTCGCCGAAACCGGCTGTTCCAGTCCCGAGGTCAGCGTCAGCGCTTCGGTCAGGTCGTTGACTATGCCCAAGTACGATCCGGCATCCTTGGGGGGCAGCAAAAGCGTCCGGGCCGAATACCACCTGGGTAATATAAAAACAACGATGACCGCGAGAATCGTGACAATCGCCGTAAAACCGATTATAAATCTCGCCTTAACGGCGAGAACTTCGAGAAATTTCCACAAGTTGATATCTTTATTTTCCATATTAATCCGTAGCCTGATCTATAGCCAAATAAACGGCGCCGAATCCGCCAAGGATCAGGGCCCAATCCTTGATCTTATCCATAAAGCTTTTCTGCACTTTTTTCTCCGGCACCAGAACAAGATCGCCATCGAAAACATTGGTTGTCGTCGAGGCGCTGATATCTATCGCCCCGACTTTTCTTATTACATGGATGTTGCCGCGGTCGGCGCGCGATGTTGTTCCACCCGCCGATCCGATCAACTTACCGACCGTCATGGGGAAGGCATAATCGATAATGCCGGGTCGCCTGATCTGACCGAAAATACTGACAATTCCTGTTGCCGACGGAATAACTATTGAATCGCCGGGCTGTATGGCAATTTCATTCAGGTGATCGGGATAAAAGTCCGATATGTCGATCGACACCGGAAGTACCCCGCCATTGACGATGATATTATTGGCCGCTTCAGCATTGACGCTCTTGAAATTTTCCGGGTTTTCGTATTTGGGTCTTCTGAAAATTACGGCCGAAAAAATATCGGCTACCGGATTCAATCTTCCTGCGCTATTGATCACTTCGCTGAGATTCATGGGTGCCTTAAACGGATACCGGCCGGGCAGCGCCACTTCACCGGTTACCGTAAAATAATCCTTCAGCGTTTCTACCGCTCGGGTACGAATGATGATCTTGTCCCCGGCATCGAGAGGAAAATTGATATCATCCAGCCCGACCGACAATACCTTCTGACCGCCGGCACCGCGTCGGAATATTACCGCCGAGTCCCCCTGCAAGCCGTTTAAACCGTACGACAGGTCAATCAAAATCCCGAGGTTATCGCCGGGGCTGTACTCGAACCCATCCGGGCTGTTTACCGCACCTGTAATCTGAATAAACGACGACGAATCGACAATCATCGGCACCCGGATTATTTCCCCGCTGTACGCAAACGGGTTGGCTGAGAAATCGCCGCACCGCTCGAAGCGCAGCAGGTCTATGACCAGATTATGACCACCGTCGACAAGGACGATATTTCTCTGGGAGGCGCCCGGTACTAATCCCCCGGCCTTTAAAATGTACTCAGATACCCGGTTGGCGACGTTCCCGTCGTAAAAGCCCGGGTTCTTGACGCCGCCCGAAACAAACATCTTAACCGCTCTCAAACCGTCGAGACTGACCGTGAATTCGCTTTCGGGATAGTACTTACGAATCAACTGCCTGATCTTCGCACGGGCCTCGGTAAGAGTTAGCCCCGACACGTCGAGTTTGCCCATATCGGCAAGCAAAATCGCTCCTTCGGGTGTAACCGTAACTTTGATAGTCGTCACTCCGCCGACCCAAAAGTCAACCCGAAATTGATCACCAGGGCGAATCACGTATTCATCGGGATTGACCGCCGATCCAAACGATGCCTGTGTCTGCGCGGTCTGCGCCTGAGCTGTCGTATAGGTACAAATTCCCAACAGAATCAAAAGCCGCAGGGCATAAAGAAGCCTCCGGCCGGGATATTTCGACAATTGCCGCAAATTCATTCCTCCGGGAGGGATATCCTCGCCATATTAACTTAATTAACAAACTTGTATACGAAAAAGAGGTCGAATTGTCAAGGGCGATTGTCGCAGTGTAAGGCTTTAAGAATCATTGACTTGGATTAGCAGGCGTGTTATATTTGGCTATGCTGCTATCTATCATCATGCCGCTATATAACGAAGAAAAAACCGTTGAAGAGATTATCCGCAAAATCCTCGATCTCAAAATCGACTTTCAGTTAATAGTCATCAACAACGGCTCCACCGATAACACCGGCAATTTAATCCGCGAATTCAATAACGACACCAGAGTCACCATCGTCGAAAAAGAACAAAATATCGGC
>CAZMWI010000257.1:0-2550 GCA_964569945.1 uncultured Ignavibacteriaceae bacterium | reverse complement strand
GACGAACGTAGCCATCAATGGCAAAATTGACTTCCGGAGCATTTACGGTTTTCTCCTTTTGTGAACAACCGGGGGAAACCCACGCCAGAAAAACAGCGAACGAATAGAATAAAAAGACCTTTTTCACAAAACCACCCCCTGTTCTTTATCTATACTTATGATAGACCTATAGGACCCTTTTGTCAATTTAAAAGGACAAATGAAACGAATTGGGAACCAATTATAATTGAGTAACTCTATGGCTCTTTTTTTTCCTTTTTTTGAAAGTCCTCGATAGCATGCGAAAAATGCATCTGGGCAATCAGCCATCTGCCATCGCGTTTGTCCAGTACACCCGACCAGCGGACGTTGACCCAGTTGGCGGGTCTGCCATTCCATTCATTGAAATCATCGAGGTAGCATGACCACCACGCCGACTGGCCGCTTTGAGATACCCCTATCTTAAGATCTTTCAGTTCATGACCGATCGCTTTGAACGCATCGTTTAAAAAGAACTCCTTGGTCATGCTTTTGAAATTCTCGAACCCATGAATATTCCCGGCGTTGTCGGGATTGAAAAAGAACAGGGTCGAATCCGGGACAAAACAGCTGAAGAGTAGGGTGGTATCTTTCGTTTTGGCCCATCCAATGGAATTCTCGATGACTTGTCGAATTTTGACGATTTCACTATCCATACTAACCTGTTCCTCCTTATAGCAACCTGCGAAAATTAGTGCAATTAGCATAAAAATGGTGGCTGCCTTGAGTCTCATAGTTTCCTCCGTTTGATTTTAGCACACTCTCAAAGACGAGGCTGACACGAAAATGGTTTAATCTTTTTGCCATATCCAAAATATTTGAACCAAATTGCGGAAATATTCGTCAATTATTATGACAGCACTCGCCGCCATACGAGACTATCCTCATGGTAACCCATAATCATTTTGGAGGGACGACTATGGTCTCGCAAACGTCCAGGACCGGGGGCATGGCTCTGGTGAGCCTATTCCTAACCACCATTATTATTTCTCTGACATGGCAGCCTTCATTCGGGTCCGGCTGGCCGGTTTGGCCGGATAGCACTTGGCATCCGATTTCCGCCACGTACGGCGTGTGGCAATATGATGAAGTCTATGGTGGCGACGCTTTCATGCATTCCGGAGTTGATTTCATTGTTCCGCCTGCAACACCGGTGTATGCAATAAATTCCGGATATGTCAAGGCGTTTATTACCGTTGATCCATCTGTAGACCCATCGGCGATGTGGAGGGTCGTAATTGGTGATAATCAAGGGACCGGCAATTGTAATGCCTATATGTATGCGCATCTGGATTATTTTACTGTATTCACAATTGCGGGTATCAGGGTCGGCGATTATGTCGAAGAGGGGCAATTCATTGGCGAAACTGTGGATTTTACCACACCCGGCGTTTTTGATCATCTCCACGTGTCAATTATAGAGTTCCAGGGGGATTCTGCCCAATGGGCCAATGGCTTTAACGATTGGATTTATGCGGCCAACCCGCTGGATTCTATCGCTCCTATGGACGACATCGACAGCCCTGTAATTGAAAATGCCCTGGGTAGTCAATTATTGGCTTTCAACAAACAGGGCACAATCGCCTATTTTGGGGAAGGCGAGCCTGTTTCCGGCGATGTTGATATAGTCTCCCGCATTTATGACTATGACTATTTCAATTTCTGGAAAATTTGTCCTTACGAAATTTCATATAAGATCCAAGGGGATTCTTCTATCTCATGGACTCCTTCCATTTGTTTTACTAAAAGATTTGGAACATATGATTCAATGAGTGTCCTGACACATGTGATTTATCAAAAGGACCCGATATGCAACAGTATTTTTATTTGGGACTCCGTGCAGGAATTTTATTTCAATCTCACCAATCACGACGATGATTCATTGATAGAATTAAGCGATATTGCCGGATGCTGGCAGACACCGTATTTCCGAAACGGTGACTACAAAGTTTTTGTCAAAGCTATCGACAAAGCCGGAAACAGCGCCGTCGATTCGATGACCGTCACGGTGGCTAATTATTTCGAGTTGGGCGGAACCATAGGTCTTTCCGATGCCAACCCCGACCTGGCCGGAACCGTCGTCACCGCCCTCGAAAACGGCGCGACGGACACGACCGCCTCCGACGGTACCTTCAGCATTCCAAACGTTGGCGGTGCTTCACAGGCAATTCAGGTGACTCGCTCCGGATACTACACTAAAGACACAACCGTACTCATGATCGATAATAATATTTTGAATCTGGAACTCGAAGTTAAACCGTACATCTGCGGTGACGTTAACGCCGACCAGGCCGTCAACCTGATCGATATATTGTACCTGATTGACTATAAATACGGGACTCCTCCCGGTCCGGCGCCGCAGCCCGAGGAATCCGGCGATGTCAACCACGACGGCGCTATCAACCTGATTGATATATTGTACCTGATCGACTACAAGTACGGCACTCCCCCCGGCCCCGCCCCCGACTGCGGATAAGGTATAATCGGGAAATTAATCTTCTGTAGGTCAGGCCCACTTGGGGCCTGACATCT
>CAZMWI010000256.1:0-2567 GCA_964569945.1 uncultured Ignavibacteriaceae bacterium | reverse complement strand
AGTATTATTGCATAATTATTATATCAATGCGGCGGTTTTTGGCTCTTCCGTCGGAGGTTTTGTTCGAGGCCACCGGCCGTTCGGAACCGTAACCGATCGACTGAATGCGGTCGACCGGGATCTGCATCGCCTGACGGAGGTATTGCATGACCGCAAACGCCCGCTTTTCCGACAGGCGCATGTTGGTGGTCGGATCCCCGGTATCATCGGTATGTCCCTCGACCATAACCTTTGAATTGGGAAACATCTCGAGGATGGCCTTGATCTTTTCCAGCAACGGGATATGTTCATCTTTGATATCGCTGGAACCGACGTCGAATGAAAGCCCGCCCAGACGCAGGACGATGTCGTTGGTGGCGTTGTACAGGACTTCACCCTCTGACGGCGAGATCATCTCCTGGGCCTTCTGGAACTTGGCTTCCTCTTCCTTACGCTCTTCCAGCTCCCCGGCTATTTCATCGTGCTCCTGCCCCAGGTTTTTCAACTCCGCCCGGCAGGATTCGAGTTCATCCTGCAGTTCTTTTTTATCCGAGACGGTTTTAATCACGGCATCTTTTACCATCAGAGCCCGTTCCGGAAAATCCTTGGTTACGGTCGTGACGCCCATCGCGGTCAAAGCCGAGGTCAGGCTTTCGGTAACTTCCGCAATTTCACCGTCGTCTTTATCCAGCACATCACGCATGCCTTTAATCAGATTGACAAGACTGTCGGCGGCTTTGCCGGGGCCTTCGTCGAATGGAAGAATGCCGATATGGAATTCATCGGCGACCTGCTGCATCTGGATTTCATAGACGAGAATCAGTTTTTCCCAGGCTTGGTCGTTGCGCTCCAGCGAACGAACCATCTGCGCGATATTGCTTGAATGACGGGCTTCATATTCGGCCGTCGATGCCTGCGCGAGGGATTCTTTTCTTTCATAGCGGTTGGCGCTCAGAATCGAATCGGCCTTGGCGCGGGCTTTGACGGCTTTATCAAATGTTGCCAGAGCGTACTTTTTGGCGTCGCCCTGAGTAGCTTTTTCTATCAAAGAATCGGCTTTGCCCAGTATATCGACTTTGATCGCGGCCATTTCGGCGGCGTCGAACAGCGGCACAGATTTTTGTGCCTCTTTGATGCCCCCCTTGACATCGCCGGATTCGACTTTGCCGGTGGCTTTGACAAACTGAAGTTCGCCGTCGAGATATTCCTTGGCCGCCAGATCGCGGGCTTTGGCATCGATAGCCTTCTGCCTCGGTTCAAGATATTCGGCCAGCGCCAACCGCGCCACTTCGGTGGCTTTGAGAGCGTTCTCGGCGTATTCAATCGACTGCTGCAGAAGCTTATCGATAGTGTCAGAATTTTTCTTCAGTTCAATCGCGCGCTGAGCCTCTTTGAAGGCATTGGCGGCCCTGGAATAGGCATCGGGGGCAAATACCTCGGATTCTATGGTTTTCATCGAATCGAGCTTGGTATTGTACTCATCCATAAGCGGATTATCCTGGGCCAGAATTCCTGAGGCCAATAGAAGTATGCCAAAGATCATGAGGGTTATTATTTTTTTCATTGTCTGGTACTCCTTTTTGATTGCTTTGGTATCGTCATTCTAAATAAATGAAAAATCTACCGCAAGGATTATTGTTGCGCGGACTTCATTTTACTCTGGACAAGATAAACGCCGCCGATAATAAGCAAACCGCCAAAATAGCTGAGAGCGGTCAGTTTTTCGTTGATCAATATAATTGCCGTGATGGTGGTTACAATCGGCTCCAGATAGATAAACGCCCCCGCTTTGGCGGCGCCTTTCTTCGATAAGCCTTCCAGCCAGAGCCAGTGTGCGACGCCCATGCTTAAGATCCCGTAAGCCAATATGGCGGCTAATACTTTTGGCGGCATAGTAAGGAATTTGTGCAGGTCTGCAGTGGTGAGGACATAGATGCAAAATCCGAAAGTCGGTATCAGCAGCAAAACGAAGATCATATTGACCGGGTTTATTCTTCGTGTGATGTTGCGGGTAGCGATTGTATATATAGTCCAGGTTATGCCGCTGACAAGAATCAGCCAGTCGCCGCTCGATTTCAGCCAGTCAAGCCGGCCCGGATGACCTTTGGAGACGAGCAAAATTACTCCGACTGTGGCGATTAATATTCCGACGATCTGCAGTGACCTCAATTTTTCTTTGAGGAATAAGTAAGACGCTATCGCTATGAAAACCGGCGCGACAGCGATCAGCCATCCCGTATTGGTAGCGCTGGTATAATTCAGACCGGTGATTTGTATGAAAAAGTGCAATGAGAGAATAATCGATGCGAAAAGCAGGACTGCAACATCATCGCGGTTGATCTTAAGCCGGATTCGTTTGGCGGAAATAATGATTTTCAATACGATGACGGCCAGGATCAGACGCGCGGCCAGAGTTTCTACCGGTGTCAGATATTCCAGGACGATTTTTGCCAGCACGAACGATGCGCCCCAGAGTATCACAACCATCATAAGTTCAACGTTGGCCATATAATTTCACCCGACTGGTTTTATCTTATCGACAAGCATAATACCGTTTTCTATATTGGACAGGCAATATACGAGATCAG
>CAZMWI010000255.1:0-2583 GCA_964569945.1 uncultured Ignavibacteriaceae bacterium | reverse complement strand
GTTTTCTACAAGGCTGATAATTTCTCCGGTTAGAAGCCGGGGACAGCGCTGTGGGGTTGTGATCGTTTCGATATCGACAAATACTACCGGTCGAAATATACATTTGCCTGAATTGCCGGCTTCATGAAAATTTATTGATTTGTTGGCATCGATATCTAAACGTATTGACAGCGTTTGCCCGGTTTGGACCTCAAACTCACCGCGAGGATTAAGATCAATTTTGCCGCTCGGAAGCTTTAATTCTAAATCGTCACAAGGGCCGCCCTCAGGCCGGATATCATTGACTTCCAGCCTGATTTTTGAATACCATCCTGGGGGAACCTGCTTCTTAACAGTCAACAAAAAATCCTGGTCGCGCAATTCAAGTAACTCGACTTCATGACCTTTAGCGGATTCAAAAATGACAACTGGTGCTCGATTGGGGTTTCTGTCCGCAGGGATCAGCAAGACTTTGGTAACGCTGATCCAAATATTATCGTAATCGGCTGCCGGACCATCTGCCAACAGTAGAGCTACGTTGCCACTCCCGGATGACGAGCCCGTACTAAAATCGTCGGATCCCCCGCCGCTTCCACCGCAGCCCACCAAAATAGCCGCCGTGGCTATTAAAATTATAAATAAAATTGATCCAGTCGATTTAAAATAAGTTTTCATTGTGCTCCTCCTTACTGCCTAATGGTTTCTCTAAAGTTTCGGCGCGGCCTATGCTCTTACTGAGAATCCGGCTTTCACCGAAACTCGACCCGTTTTAGCCCATTGCTTTTTTAAGCCTCTCTAAGCTCCTTATTTTAAATTAAAATAAAATTGACGATCAAACCGTTTGATAAATCTAAAAGCGTTACTCCTGTAAAAGTTCGATTTCTCCCCATTCAATTTCGTTGCCTGTCAATTTCCCATTGGCGCCAACCGTATCGCCTTTAAATGCCAGATTAAAAAATTCGTTGCGGGAAACCGGACCATCTTCCATGGTCCCGAATCCATTTTCCGGTATGGCGGCGGTATCTACGTCAACAGTGAATACGGAAATGATGGGAGGGTTGATAAGGGTGATCGGACCTTGCAGTCTTACCTTGGCGCTTGCTTTATTTTCGACCTTCACCCGGGCGGCTTCAACTTTATTTTCTCCGGCGACAAAGCCAAGGATTTTCGCATGCTGGCCTTGCTGGACATCAGTCAACTCGGCTGCATCACCGAATATTTTGGTGAAGTCGTTGATGTGGATAATTAAAGCGTTGAGACCGAGAAGCGAGATTTCCTCCCGGCCATCGTCAACGGATTCGACCGTACCTTCGAGATTGACCTTATCTCTGGCCATAACTTCATCGGCGAGCAGGCGGCCTTGTGTCAGAGCGCCTTTTACCAACAGTCGTGTCCCGGCAACGATGTCACTGGGCTCTATTCCTTTAAATGCGGTCGCTGCGTCGGTTTGAACCGCCGTCGCCCCCAAGACGAAATCGGAAGGTGAGGAAACCTGCGAGACAATGCCTTCAATTTCAACGTCATCGGCGGCCTCGACTCCCAGATCATTTTCAAGGCTGACTTCTTCAGCAGCCAGAACACCGTTGGCATCCAAAATCCCTGTGGCGACAACCAACTGGCCTGCCGCCGGCAGTTCATCGTCAGGAAACCCACTGAGTACGGCTCGTGAAAAATCGACGCTCAACCGGTTGATACGCAAATTTTTCTGCGAAACATTCACTTCCGTGATTATACCTCTGGCCGTGGCCTCAGCATCGGGTTCAGTTATAAGGGCAGCGTAGGTGGCCTGAGTAACGCCGTTTCCATCCGTCCAGCCGCTGATTTGAAGCACATTGCCCACTGCCAGGCTGTCGAAATCGGTACCCTTTAAATTCGTGCCGTCGTCAACGATAACAATTTGACCCAACACGGTGATTTTTTTAATCACCGTATCCAGAGTTTCGATGGCTGTGACGGGCCCCTTCACATTTTCATTAAATACGATGCGGTCGGCTTTGCCGGTGCCGTTACCAAGAAATTTGCCCTCGACCCGCACGACCATTCCCAAAGCAAGCTTATTCCTGACGTCGAAATCCCCTTCGCCGACCCGCCTGCTGTTGATAAAGACTTTGGCGTTCTTCGTATCAAAATCGACATCATTGACGATAACACTGCCGAATCCGGATATTGCGCCGACACTGATGCCGGTACCGCCGATACCGCCGCCGGCCAGCAGGCCCCCGCCCCCGCTGTCATTGCAGGCCGTTTGGGTGAAGAACGTCAAGAAGATTAGAATTGTCCAAATAATCTTCGAAATAATATTTTGTTGTGACATTGTCTTATTTTTCTTTTTCTTCATAAGGTTCCTCGAAATAGTAGATGCCGAGTCCGGCAACATTGCGATCGGTGCCGCTGCCGCCTTGCCCGGTATCCCGATCACGATCGGAGAGCCAACCATCCAGTTTTTCCAGTAACTTTTGGCCGGATTCAGCCGACAACTTGCGAAAGGCGGGTAAAACTCCATCCGGCAGGTTGTCGTACATGACTTTGCGTTGATAAAAGGGTCCCCTGGCATCCGGTTTCAGGTTGTGCCGGATGGATGAGACGAGATGCGCGACA
Organism: uncultured Ignavibacteriaceae bacterium; assembly: GCA_964569945.1. Taxonomy (GTDB): domain Bacteria; phylum Zixibacteria; class MSB-5A5; order GN15; family PGXB01; genus CALAMC01. The sequence goes on along the minus strand of CAZMWI010000255.1, from coordinate 6 downwards.
TCCGTG
>CAZMWI010000254.1:0-2584 GCA_964569945.1 uncultured Ignavibacteriaceae bacterium | reverse complement strand
AAAGCGGAGAGGCAGGGATTCGAACCCTGGAGGGGCTTATCACCCCTACACACTTTCCAGGCGTGCTCCTTCGGCCAGCTCGGACACCTCTCCGTCTAAAAAGAAACCGATAAATTTCGATCCTTATCGGTTAAGGCCCCAATTTATTCAAATTCGGTCCAAAATCAAGTCAATTCAGCCCGTAAACTGTTCCGCGCTGTTAAAATACTGACGAATAGCCAGCTCAACCGAAATAATGGTCGTTATCGTCACTGCCGACAGCAACATGTACCCCACGACGAGCTGTATCAGGACAGCATCGAGGGGCGATGCCCCGGCCAGAATCATACCCGTCATGGCTCCGGGAAGAGCCACAATGCCGACTGTCTTAAGGAAATTTAAAATCGAAATCATGCCGGCCCGTATGGCGGTTCTATAGAATTTACGCGAAGCCTCGCGCCAGTTTTTACCGAGGGCGAGCGAGGTTTCCACTGCCAGACGGTTGGACTTGAGGTCCGAGCCGATACGGTCAAATGCCACTGCGCCACCGTTCATGGAATTGGAGATTATCATACCGGCCAGAGGAATTATATAGCGCGCCTCAACTTTGATTATGTCAAGAAGAAGCATCAGGACCAGCGTAATGACCGAGCCGGAAGTGATGGCTATAAGCGAAACCGTAAAAGGCTTTTTTGATTTGGGCAGGCGCTGCGAGGCAGTGTATGAACCGACTACGATCATTATCGCCACCGCCAGACTTATCAGCCAGAGCGATTCCAATTTGAAAATGAATTCGAGAGCGTAACCGACGGCGATCAACTGCACAAACGCTCGTACGGAACCAAAAGCGATCTCCTTTTCCACGGGAATCGATTTAATCTTGGCCAGAACAAAAGCCAGGAGCGCCAGCGCCGCCGCGGCCAGGACCTGAAGATATCCCGTCTCGATCATATCAGCTCCCGGTTGATATATTTTCTGGCGAGATCGGTTTCGGGATTATTCAAAACCCGTTCGGTCGGGCCGGTTTCAACCAGCTTGCCTTCGACCAGAAGCAGGGTATGACCGCCGAGCCTCCGGGCCTGTTCCGGGTCGTGGGTCACCATGATAGTCGTCAAACAAAGGTCCTCGGTTAATCTCAGGATCAGCTTTTCGATGGATTGAGACAGAGTCGGGTCGAGCGAGGCGGTTGGTTCATCGAGAAGCAAGACTTCCGGATTCAATAGCAAGGCTCTCGCCAGCGCCACGCGCTGTTTTTCTCCGCCTGATATATCTTCGGCCTGCTTGTCGACGATATCCGCCTTTAATCCGACCTGAGGTAAAATATCGTTTATCGGCTTATCATCGTGTTGACAGCAATACTTAAGGTTTTCTCGCACGGTACCCTCGAAAAGGTACGGAGACTGGAACAGCATCGAAACTTTTTGTCGCAGCTCGGTTGGGGGATACAGGTCAAGAGGTTTGTCCCGGAAGGTTATCAAACCTTCGGTGGGGTCGTCGAGACGGTTTAGCAACCTTAGAAATGACGTTTTGCCCGATCCGGATGGACCGACAATATTATAAATCGTGCCCTTATGAAACTCGTACGAAATACCGTTAACTGTCTTGATCGACATGCCGTTTTTCGCGACGGCGCGAAAGACGTTTTCCGCCTTTAAAATAATTTGGTTCTGACAAGACATAAGATTTGCAGCTATTCTTTGCCAAAATAGAGCATGCGGTCAAGGAGGTTGACATATTCCGACCATCCCGACCCGGTTTTTGCCCGAATGCGTTCCAGTGCCCCCATCTTGGAATCTATTTCGTCGACAAAATTGAGAATGAAGGCTTCGGGAGTCATCGGCACTACCGGAGAGCCGAATTCTTTCTGGCCGTGGTGGGCCAGCAGAAGATGACGCAGGCGCATCAGAAGTTCTGGCGGAAAATTGTCAATTTTTGCAGCGTGGGAAGTTACGAGATAGTCTGCAGTGTTGATGTGCCCAACCAATCGGCCTTCATCGGAATAGTCGATATACGAAGTAATAACATACTGGTCGATTTTGCCGACGTCGTGGAAGAGCCCTCCGAAAATCAGGTGGTCGCGTTCTAGGCTGGGGTAGCGCCGGGCCATATCCAGACACAGCTCAGTAACATTGAGGGAGTGTTCGGCCAGACCGCCGATAAAAGCGTGGTGCCAGAGCTTGCCTGCGGCGGCTTTGAGATAATCATCGAAGAATTTATCGTCTTTCCAGAACGAATCCGTCAGCGTTTTGACATAGCTGTCTTCGATCTTTTCGGTCGTGGCGAGAATTCGACCCTTGAGTTCCTCCCTGGAAAACGCCGAGTGGGCGAGAATGTCGGCGATGTCGTATTCTCCGGTTTCGGCGCGACGCAATTTTGCGACCCGCACCTGGGGTTTGCCGCGATATTCCTGGACAATCCCGCGCACCTTGACGACATCCCCTTCGGCGAGTTCATCGATAGCGAACCTTTCCGGTTCCCACCAGACCCCGGCGATGCGGCCGGAAGCGTCGCCGAATTCATACGCAATAAACGTCGTGGCGTTGTATTCGCGAACGTCGGAGCGTCGGATAGCCAGAAAGGCGGTGATTGTTTCGTTTATATTAAA
>CAZMWI010000253.1:0-2664 GCA_964569945.1 uncultured Ignavibacteriaceae bacterium | reverse complement strand
AAAATCGACATGGTTTCCAATATGACCAAAACGTTTTCGTACTATGTCTTCGACATCGGCGTCGCCTACCGCGAAAACACCGACGAGGTGGTTCGGCTTATCGGTGAGGTCGATCAGGACATGCGCGCCGACAACGATTTCAGCGGCGACATCATCGAGCCACTGGAAATAGTCGGGGTAGACAAGTTCGACAGCTCGGCCGTAGTAATAAAAGCGCGTATAAAGACCAAACCGATCAAGCAGTGGCGGATCGGACGAGAGTATAACCGACGACTAAAAATGAAATTCGACGAGAACAATATAGAGATTCCGTTCCCGCACCTGACCGTATACATGGGACAGGACAAGGCCGGACAGGCCCCACCGCTGCATGTCAATATCGACAAAGAAGGAAGCTGACCGGAGGAGCGAAACCTCGGGCGACGGAGACAATGGACCTGTGAACGTCATAAAATGGTTCAGCCGGCATATTTGGTACTACGTCCGCGGACTGTACGAACGGGTGGATGAGCACCATATTTTTCTTATGGGCTCGGGGCTGGCCTTTTCGCTTTTTATCTGTATCGTCCCGCTGGTCCTGATCGTCTTTTTCGTGCTCGGTTATATTCTTCAAAAACCGTCGGTAGCCTCGGAAATTAACCTGTTTATCGAGAAGGCGATTCCCTACGCCGAATACGCGGCTTATATTAAATTAAAAGTCTTCGCACGCATGCAGGAATTCACGCTCTACAAAGGCATCGCCGGACCGATCGGCTTTGTCGGTCTCTTTCTGGCTTCGACCAGCCTGTTTTCGAGCATGCGGACCACGCTCAACACGGTTTACAAAATCCGTCCGACCGAATCGGCCCTGCTCGGCAAACTGCGCGACCTGGCGATGGTGCTTTTTGTCCTGCTCTATTTTCTGGTCTCGGTAGCAATTTTGCCCGCGCTCGAAATGATACAGGAATACGCCGGCAACCTGACCATCCTGCACGCACTCAAAATGGGTTTTGTCGAAAACCTTGTCTATGGTGGAATTTCTTTTGCCGTCATGCTGGTGATTTTCGTCCTGCTTTACTGGTTCATCCCGCAAAAAAGCATGCCGGTCAAACCGGTGCTGGTAAGCGCCGTCTCGTCGGCAGTTCTCTGGGAACTGGCCCGTCAGATGTTCGGCCTTTATATAAACAACGTCGTGACCTTCAACCGCATCTATGGCGCTTATGCCCTCGTGGTTGTGGTGGCTTTTTGGATTTACTACACGTCGATCGTGTTTATAATCGGCGCCGAGATCGGCCAGTTGTATCGCGAAAGAACGGAAAAAGTTACGGTTCGTGACTCCTTTGGGGTTTGACAGGATCATTGATACGATTATCTTAGCGTACCTATGAACGAAATCGACGACATACTCGCCAAACAAATCGACGTCGCCCTTATCGAAGACGTCGGGCCCGGCGACGTTACCACCATTGCAACTATCGGGACGGGCACCTCTAAAGCCGGGATCGTCGCCAAATCCGAAGGCGTCCTTTCCGGCCTGCCGATTGCCGATACCATCTTTGCCAAGCTCGATTCCGATATCGAAATTTTTAACATAAAAAAAGACGGCCAGCCGTTCGTGCCGGGGGAGACCATCGCCGAATATAAAGGCCGGACATCCGCGATCCTTACCGCTGAGCGGACCGCCCTCAACTACCTTGGGCACCTGTCCGGTATCGCTACGCTCGTCTCCAAATTCGTGCACAAAATCAAAAACACGAACGCCGTCATTCTCGACACCCGCAAAACGACTCCCGGCCTGCGCTATCTGGAAAAATACGCCGTCACCTGCGGCGGCGGACAGAATCACCGCTATGGTTTGTACGACATGGTTCTGATCAAAGACAACCACATCGCCGCCTGCGGCTCGATAAAAGAAGCCGTCGCAAAAACGAAAAAATATCTCGACGGTAAATCCTACACCGAGCGCTTCGGCAGCGACGGCTCCGAAGTCATCATCGAAGTCGAAGTGGAAAGCGAAGATCAGCTTCGCGAGGCGGTCGATAGCGGCGTCAAACGACTTTTGCTCGATAACCGCTCGACCGAACAGCTGACCGCGATGGTCAAACTGGCCCGGTCGCTGGCCGACGATCTTAAACTCGAAGCCTCCGGCAACGTAAATCTCGATAACGTAGCGCAGATCGCCGAAACCGGTGTCGATTATATATCCATCGGCGCCCTTACCCACAGCGCGCCGTCGTCGGATTTTTCACTCAACATCGAAGACTGATAATCTTATGGATACGTTCGACCTCGACAAGCTTTCGGACAAAGTGCTTGACAAGATTCGTCGCCGCCCGGGGCAGTACTACGACATCAAATATCTGGCGAAATGCTTCAAGGCCTCCGAAGAGGGTATACACAAATCGCTCGAACAACTGAAAAAAATCGGCTATATATTCAAAACCGACAAGTCCGGCCGCTGGGCGCTGATATCTCCGCCCGACCTGTTGCTTCCGGCGGAAATCCTGTTCGGCCTGAAAACCAAAATCATGGCCAAAAATGTCTTCGCCTTCAAGATGGTGCAGTCGACCAATACCGTCGCCTCACAACTGGCCGTCAACGGCATCGCCGAGGGCACCCTCATCGCCGCCGAATACCAGTTTGGCGGGCGGGGCCGACGAGGCCGCGTCTGGCAGTCACCGGAAA
>CAZMWI010000252.1:0-2666 GCA_964569945.1 uncultured Ignavibacteriaceae bacterium | reverse complement strand
GCGGATTACCCAAAATAGGGGGCTATTTTGAGACTAAGTTTAGCTTGGGTATTAATGGACAAGTGGTTGGAATTATGTCTGACAAATGTGATGACGGATACGCTTCGCCATTAGGACTATTGCCAAGTAAGATAGAAGAAAGCCTTATATTCTATGTAGATCCTAAACCATTGGTAAATCAATATTCAAAGGGTGTTCAAAATCATATTAGGAAAACAATTCATAGACGATTTTTTAGTATAATTGCAAATGTATATCCTAAGCAAGATTTAGAAGAAGGAATCGAAATAACATTGCAGGTGTCGCCGTATCATAATTTCTTAAAAGGTATTGGATTTATGATTCTGCATCCAGCAAATGCCGAAATATTCGATTGTTCTCCATCTGTTACCGGGATTGTGGATTCGTCTCAAACCTATGACTTTTCTACAAAGATTAGATTTAATTCGCCCGGTATTTACAATGTTGGATTTTTGTTTAGGGTTAAAAATCCGGAGTTTAGGGAAGAAGGTGGGGTGTTTTCTAAAAGAAAAGATAGTTATTATCTTGGCACAGGACTGCAGTTATATATAGGTATTAATGAAAACAATGATGTGTTTTTTATCTCTGAGCAAAACCCATTTCATTACATAAATCGGCCAGACAAATTGAAAGCTCCTTTGGGAGAAATAGATAAGAGATTTGATATAATAGACGGACTTCCTTTGCTTAAAGGTACAGAGTATACTTACGGCTCGGGCTATAACGAGGTGATTAAAGAACCATGATTGACCCCAAATCCGGTAACACACCCTTTTAGGGTGTGAGGGATGGATCAAGGCAATATGGTTTGTGTCAAGATGGTAAAGGGGGATTTCATATATGTCTCGTCTCTTCCATTATGATTTCGACGGAAGGGCTCGATTTATCACTTTCAATATTTGCCGAAGGATTACTTGCTTGAGATGGATTATGATCGCATTATACAATATACCACACCCTAAAAGGGTGTGTTACCAGTTTAAATACAACGATCAATCCACTTTCTAATTTGACGCTATCCCTAAATTCTTCCTTACAGCTATGACTACGCAGTAATCAAAGCTGCCAATATATTTCCCGCAATCGGACAAACTGTCCGAAAACGGGCAATCCCACAACCATTCTCTCGCACTATGTCAATGAATTATAACAACTTATGTGTCGGCATGGGACTTGCCATTAATACGGAATAAATAGGATCTATTATGGACAGGGAAATATCAAAAGAAATCAAAATTAAGCGGCGATTAAAGGCCGGGATGATCGTGAGTTTAATCGTGCTGATATTTGTCGGCATGATCTGGATCATCGGGGCTGTCGGCACGCGTTCGGTTGACTGGTCGCGAATCAGATATTCGGTCGCCCGGATTGGTACCGTCGAAAAAACACTCAACGCTTCCGGTACAATTGTGCCGGAAGTCGAACAAGCCGTAAGTGCTCCCGCCAGCAGCATCATTCGAAAAGCTATTATTCGTTCCGGAGATAAAGTCAAGATCGGGCAATCAATCCTGGAATTGGAAAAGGACCAGCTTCAGGTTGAATATAACAAGGCCGATGAAGAGCTGGATTTATTGCGATTTAAAAAAACCAAGCTGGAATCGGATCTTGAACGGAAGAAGAAAGAATTGCAGGCTTCAAGAGAAGTGAAGGAACTTCAGGCTCAATTTGCCGGAAAGCAGTATGACCGCGCCAAACGGCTAAATGAAATCGGTGCCTATAGCGAGGAGGACGTACAGCGCGCCGCTCTTTCAGCGGAAATCGCCAAACGTGAACTCTCCGTTCTAATTCTTCAAATCGATAATCAATGTGCATCTATGGAAATGGAACTGCAGAACCTGAGCACCGAGATAAACCTTCAAATGAATTCCCTTGATGAAATTAATCATCGGCTGACTTTGTCGGACGCCCCTTCGCCCCTCGACGGAATCGTGACCTGGGTAAACGATTCCATCGGTTTCCCCGTACGGGAGGGCGACGTTGTCGCGAGAGTGGCCGATCTTAGCCGTTATCGGCTGCAGGGAGAAATATCTTCGGTAAATTCGGGCGCACTCAAGGTCGGACAAGCCGTCCGAATTAGAATAGGCGAAAAAATAGTCAACGGTAATATTACATCAATATCACCGCTGGTGCGCAATGGGGTTTCCTATTTCTATGCTAAGTTGATTGAAGCCGGTGACGAGGCCCTGCAGCCGAATATGCGCGTCGATGTCTATGTCGTGACCTCCGTTGCCCATGATGTCCTTTGCGTGGCCAATGGCCCGTTCTACAGGGGACTTCATGATCAAACCGTTTTTGTCATCAAGGGAAATAGTGCCGAGGCACATAAAGCAGATATTGGTGCTTCCAGTTTCGATTTTGTCGAACTGCGGGGAGATATTTCGCCCGGCGACAGTGTCATAATTTCGGATATGGAAAAATATGCTGAAGCCAAAACTATCAATATCAAGAATCGAGACAAATGAATTTATCGAATAATAAGAGGTGCTGGAATGATCAGTCTTAAAAAGGTCGAAAAATGGGCGCTTGAAAAAGTCTACAAGCTCGGTGTCACACCGGTGCTTTATTACACCCAGCCGTTTGATTACGGCCGGTCCATGATGTTCCGCATCTTCCTGTTCCCCGATCCGCGCGATAAAGCCAAATTA
>CAZMWI010000251.1:0-2818 GCA_964569945.1 uncultured Ignavibacteriaceae bacterium | reverse complement strand
CAAAAATAAAAATTAAGTTATTATAATTTTAAGAGGTATGCTGACATTGCAATGATTCTGCCCCGGGTGGACAAATGACCACATTTTTCTCGTATTTTTTTGTTTTTCTATGTCTGATTATTCCATTTTCTAATGCCGGGGATATTACCGATCCTCAGGCCGAATTAAAGTCAATTCAGGAAAAAATCAACCGGGAGGGTCTTAACTGGACCGCCTCAATGAATCCCATCGTCGAAGAATATACTCCCGAGGAAAGACAAAAAATGCTTGGGTTGAAACTTCCCGAAAACTGGCAGGAAATCTGGGAGGCACATCTCGACCCGAATTTTGCGGCCAAGGCCGACCGTGACCTGCCCGCCTATTTCAACTGGCAGGACAGCGCCGTTCTCACTGGAGTGAGAAACCAGGGAGGATGCGGCTCCTGTTGGGATTTTGCCGCGACCGCTTCGCTTGAATCGATTTACAGCATTTATCGCGGAAAGAAACTGGACCTTTCCGAACAGTACGTCCTGTCGTGCGTGACGCAGGGCGTTGGCTGTGACGGCGGCTATATGGACCAGGCCTACAACAACTATTTGTATCATGGAGCAATAGCCGAATCCTGTATGCCGTACCAGGCCAACGATAACGTCCCCTGCTCCAACGGTGAGGACTGCCCGGCGCTCGTTACGATCACGGGCTGGACGGCGATCCCCAATAATCGGACAATGCTGAAAACGGCCGTTTTGACCGCACCGGTGGCGTTGACGTTTTTCGCTTTTCCCGATTTGTATTATTATCACGACGGCTGTTATGTCAATGGCACGACTCCCGAGGTTAACCACGCCGTCCTGCTGGTCGGCTGGGACGACAATGCCTGCGACGGCGAAGGGGCCTGGCGCTGCAAGAACAGCTGGGGACAATGGTGGGGCGACGGCGGATATTTCTGGATCAAGTACGACTGCTGTAATTTCGGCGGATCGGCGGCGCTGCTCCAGATCGACACGCTGCTCGACATCGCCGCGAATCGAAGCCTGCCGCCCGCCAGCCTTTGCAACGCATATAGTTATCAGTTCGACGGCATCGGTGGAGAGGGACCGTACGCGTGGACGCTTCTTGACGGAAATCTTCCGCCCGAAGTAAGCCTGAGCAGCGACGGACTTCTGTCGGGCGATTTCGGGACCGACGGCAGCTACGAGTTCACCCTTCGCGTCCAGGACCAGTCATACCCCCCGAGATATTATTTCGATGATTTTTCGCTTTCGGTCAGTTCGGTTTTGAACGGTGACGTCGATTGCACGGGTGATTTAAATTTGTTGGACATTCTGTTCCTGATAGACTTTATTTATAATGAAGGGCCCGATCCGGTCAGTATGAAAAGCGCCGACTGTGATTGTTCTCAAACGTGCAACCTGCTGGATATACTGTACCTGATCAGTTACATTTACAACGACGGTCCGGAGCCGTGTCGTTACTGATAATTTCGGCACTTTTCCGGGAGTTCCATTCGCTTTGGCAATAATAGGATTGATGTATAGAAAGAGGATGCGATGCTGAAAAAATTGTTAACGGTGTTTTTTGGGGTGATGCTGATCGCGGTTTCGGTTTCGGCCGAGACTGTCGACCTCGGAAATACGAGCGATCCGGTTCGGGTGAAGGTGCTCGAATCGAATATTGACCGGACGGTAATCCGGGTCGATCTTGGTTCGTTCGACAGAAATCAAGTCGATATTGACGGACAATCTTATTTCCTGTTAACCAATGGCGATGAAGGCGTCCTGCGGGAAAAGGGCAATCCTGCGGTCCCGCGCATATGCCGCAGCATTATTATTCCCGATGACGCGGCGATGAAAGTGAATATCGTCGATGCCGAATATGTCGATTTTGACAATATTCCGGTCGCCCCGTCTAAAGGCTCCATCCTTCGTACAGTCGACCCGCGACTGGTTAAATACGAATTTTCCGATGTGTATTCCCAAAACGAATTTTTCCCGGGAAATCTGGCCAGCCTGCGCGATCCTTTTATTCAGCGGGATTATCGCGGTACGGTTGTCGAGGTCTATCCTTTCCAGTATAATCCGGTTTCGCAGACCCTTCGGGTGTACAGCACAATCACCGTAGAGGTCGTCAATGATGGCCCGGGACAAATCAACGTCCTGACCCCGGACAAGAAAAAATCGGTCCGCGTGGCCGATTTCGAAACGTCGTACAAAAGGCGTTTCATAAATTTCGATTATCAATCGAAGCTGTATCCCGGCGTGGACGAGATGGGCGACATGCTGGTCATCACTTATGCGTCGTTCCACTCGACAATAGACGCCCTGGCCGACTGGAAACGCCAGAAAGGTATCAAGACGACGGTGGTCGATGTTTCGTCGATCGGCAATAATTCAACGTCGATCGGCAATTTTATACAGGATTTTTACGACAGCACCAATCTGGCCTGGGTGCTACTGGTCGGCGATGCCGCCCAGGTGGCGACCGGTAGTTTCAGCGGCGGCGGGGCCGATCCGATGTACGCTTTGGTATCGGGTTCGGACAGCTATCCCGACTTGTTCATAGGCCGTTTTTCGGCTGAAAATACCGCGCAGGTCCAAACGCAGGTGGATCGTACTATCGCTTATGAGCGCGATTATATGGCCGGCGGTTGGTACGTTCATGGAACCGGTATTGCATCGGATCAGGGACCGGGACATTTTAATGAGTACGATTATCAACATATGAATAATATTCGTGCTGATTTGCTGGGATACAATTATACTCAGGTCGACCAGGTTTACGATCCGGGCGCGTCCGCGTCGACTGTGGCAAGCGATATAAATAATGGGCGCAGCACGGT
>CAZMWI010000250.1:0-2826 GCA_964569945.1 uncultured Ignavibacteriaceae bacterium | reverse complement strand
GGTGGGACGGCTGTATCCTCCGGGGTGTACCTATATAGATTGAAAACAGCGTCTCACTGTACATCCAGAAAGATGATGTTAATGAAATAAGGACATAGTGATATGAAGTTGGCAATATTATCAATTTGCATTCTTCTGAATTGCATTTCAATGGCCGGGGACATATCGACGCATATGGTTTTCGATAACACTATTAGCGGTCCTCCGGCCCAAGGTATATTTATGCCTTTCACCGGCACACTTGATTTCAATACTGTGCCTACCGCGAACGGCATTTGCGATGTTGAATTCGAATTGGAAATAGTAAATGACATTGCAAGTTATTATTTGGAAGATTGGCTTCTTGGAATATCCTATGATGTCGATGGCATCATATTAATCGATCACTCCGATTTAGATTGGCCCGGATCGCATAAGGACGGCGATAAATTTAAAGGAAGCTTTTCTTTTAAAACTATAAAATCCGGTGAATGGCAGGTAGGAGTATATGTAGATTCCATAAATAATAGTAATCTGCATTCTGGCTGGGGGCTTGGATTGAATTGCGAATTTTGTATTGACCAGGATGGAATATTGCATCGCCTTATAAAGTACCATTCCAAGCACAATAGATGTTATCAGGCAAGCACTGTATTTATGGATAAGGATACAGTCGTGCTTACTCAAAAAGAAGAGCACAAAGATGTCATGGACCTGCAATATGAAGTAACTCTCCAGCCAAGACCAAAGATTAATGATACCACCGTGTTATTAATGGATTTTGTTGCTAACGCCAATATTGATAAAGACATGGAGGCAGAAATATACACACAGGGCGTAGAGATAATTTCAGCAAAAAGGAATTTGAAGAGCCCAATGTATGCTGGCGATTCGGGTCAAATATTGCTTGAGATAATGCCATTAGCGGTAAATGCGGTTCATATTGTAAGTATAAACATAAAGGCCCCGTATGCAAAGGGCCAAAAGGGTCGTCAATTCGCCAGAGCTGATATTGTAATGCTCTTTGGAAATGATAATAACCTAAAGTACGCCAATTTGAATGGCAAACTAAGCTATCCCCCAGAATTAACCCCCACGATATATAGAGACCTGGATAATAAGCGCGACCGTGCTACTCTTAAATTGATGTCTGATGGAAGGCAACTAAATAGTTGGAGATGACTCTTGCAGGTCAAATCTTCCAGGTAATAAAAGATCAGGAGCCATGTCGAAAACTCTGAGCCTTGCGAAGAGCGCACCTGATTATATTTTATTAAGATGGATCCCGGATCAAGTCCGGGATGACATTCTATTCGATATAGGATGACATTCTTAAAACATGGATAAATCGAAGATGTCAAGCCTCTAAAGGAGGCTTGACCTACCAAAGACTAAAGAAATATCATTACCTGTAACCGTACCCGATTCGCCAATAGAACCAACTCATTATCTCGCCGTGTTTTTTGATCGGGTCGTGGTGGACGTCGCCGAGGCGTTCGAAGTGCCCTACGACCTGCTCTTTTTCCACGTCCTCTTTGTCGAATCCGACTACGACCATATTCTTGCCGAGCATTTTATCTTTCGGCGCCCAGTAGTCCCACATCAGGCTGTTATCGTCGAACAGGTGCCGACCCGCAACTTCAAAGGGTGTACTCTTTAAGCGTTTTCCGTAGAACGCCATCTCGCTGGTGATCCAGTAGTGATCCATGCCGACAATGACCGGTTCTTCGTGCGTCTGAACTTCAAGATTTTTCGCGATGACATCGACCTGTTTGTAGAGCTCCTCCCAGCCTGTGGGCAAAGCCAGCTCATTGGCGTGCACGCCGGGCATGCCGAGCACGATGTACGTGAAGCCGCCCGCGAAGATAAAGATAAGTATGGCAAATGTAATCGACCAGGCCTTTCTCAAAACCAGTTGCTGAACGTCTTTCACGGCTTTAATTATTGTCATCATCAAACCCACTACCGGCAGTACCGCCAGCCAGACGGGGCCGGTCCAGTTAAGTTTGGGCTGACTGCGGAAACTGTTGATGACAAAGATAAGAAGCGGCACTATGGTAAATATAAGGACAAAAAAGAATTTTCGTTTTATATCAATGTCCGATGTTTTGCCCGAGCTATTATATGCCTTTATTTTGAAAAGCCCTCTTATAGCATCGATAAACCCAACGGGGGACAGAAGCACAATCGCGCCGCCGAGCAACAGGTGCACCGAAAAACTGATCCGCCCGCTCCAGCGGCGCGGTCCCTGAAACATGAATGACATCCAGTCGTGGTGATAGTTCCAGTACAGGACGGGAGAAAATATGAGCAGGGCCAACACTGCCGCCAAATACGGCTCCGGTTTTTTCCACCAGTGCCACGAATTTTTATCAATAATCATATAAACAATCGTCGCCAGACCGAGCAGGCCGATGCTGTACTTGGATAACAACCCGAGACCCATACAAATCCCCACCGCCCACCAGGCCGACCTCTTTCCGCCTATAAGAGCCCGTTCGATAAAATATAGATAGGCCATCCAGAAAACGTACATCGGAGCGTCGGGGGTCATCATATATCCGATCGAGAAGTACACCGGCAGGAGCGCTGCTAGAGTGAGCACAAGATACGCCGCCCTCCGGCTGACAAGATTGACGCTGTACTTAAAGAGAAATCCGGCGAAAACGAACCATCCGATAAAGGCGGGCAGACGTACCGCGAATTCGCTGGTGCCGAAGATCGACGTCGACAGCCAGATCAGCCAGGCCACCATGGGCGGGTGATCGAGATAACCGATATTGAGATGCTGCGAATAGCTCCAGTAGTACGCTTCCTCTGGTATAGCGTCCATGATACCCATGAATA
>CAZMWI010000249.1:0-2866 GCA_964569945.1 uncultured Ignavibacteriaceae bacterium | reverse complement strand
GCATTCGCGAGCTTACAGGAAAAGTCGCCGACGGGCAGGAGGTTTTTGATTATCTGATTGCATCAGGCAAGGTGGTCAAAGTAAATGCCGACCTTGCCTTTCATGTCGACATCTGGACGAAGGCCATTGCAGAAATCAGGAATTTGTTGAAAACAGATGGCAAATTAGCCGTAAGTACATTACGAGATAAATTCGGTTGTTCGAGGAAGTACTTGATACCGATGCTGGAATATACTGATAAACTCGGCCTTACCCGTCGCGACGGCGATTTCAGGGTGCGTGGAGGAAATTTTGAAAAAGAATAGGCTGTACGTTAACGGGGTAATTTACCCAATGGCCGGGGACAATCGGGTAGTCTCATGCCTGGCCGTTTCCGGGGGAATAATTGTCGCTGTCGGAAGAAATCTCGACAAAGATGATGACTTCAAAAATTTCGAACGCATAGATTTGGAAAAATCGGTGGTGCTTCCCGGATTCCACGATGCTCACACCCATATAATGTATGCCGCATTGTCCGAGACAATGGTCAATCTCGACGGCCTAAAATCAATGCGTGAGGTATTGGCCGCCATTAAGAATCATGCGAAAAAGTTGAAGCGAAATGAATGGATCGAAGGGGTGGGATTTTCCGCCGACCGGCTGAAAGACTATGTGATGCCGGACAAGTTCATGCTGGATAAAGTTACCGGCGGGCGACCGGCCGCGATTTTTTCCAAAGACCAGCACCTGATGTGGGTCAATTCCAGGGCGTTGGAACTGGCCGGGTACGATAAAAAAAGCGCCGACCCCGACGGCGGAATCATCGAGCGTCTGGAAAGCGGTGAGCCGAGCGGCATACTGAAAGAGCATCCGGCTTATGCGCGGGTTTATGAATTAGCATCGCGGCAGAATAAGAACCGTAGATTAAAGTCATTTTTTGATTATTTACCTTATATATACAGCAAAGGAGTCACTAGTGTGACTTCGATGGACGGTCCCGAGGCTTTCGATAATTTTGTGACACTGTCTGCTAAAGACAAGCTCGGTTTGCGGGTGCATCACTATGTCGCACCTGAAATCATTCGCAAATTGACGAAGTCCAGAATTATGCGCGAACTGTCGGGTGAATATTACCGGGTCTGCGGGGTGAAGATATTCTCTGACGGCGCTCTCGGCAGTCAGTCGGCGAATTGTTTTAACAAGTATATCGGGTCGAAAAGTAATTTCGGTGTTGAGACCAACAGCCGTGAAGATATGCTGGAAATCATCAAAAAAGCCGCACAGCTGGGTCTTCCTGCCGCCATACATGCCATCGGTGATCGGGCCATCTCCAATGTCCTGGATTGCTTTGAAAAGATGCCGGTTTCGGATCCCCCTCTCAGAAATCGCATCGAACATTTGCAGATGATTCGCCGCAAAGACGTTGCCCGCGTGAAAAAGCTGGGAGTCATCGCCTCGATGCAGCCATCGCATTGCCCATCGGATGTTCGACTCATAGAAAAGTACTGGGGCAGTCGCGGTCGGAATTGCTATATATTCAAGACTCTTCTGAATAAAAATATTCCTCTGGCGTTCGGCTCTGATACGCCCATCGAAAAACTCGATCCGATTTCGGGTATTGATGCCGCCGTTAACAGGTTTATTCCGGGAACCAAGAAATCATTCTATCCCAAGGAGCGTATTTCAGTTGGTGATGCAGTTGCCGGGTTTACGTCGGGTGCAGCATACGCGATTGGCCGAGAATTTGAACTTGGGCGGTTGTTGCCTGGATATATGGCTGATTTTGTAGTTCTGGACAGCGATATATTTAAAACCGCGATGGGAAAAATAAGCGGCACTCAGGTCAAAGCGACCATATTTGACGGGCGTCCAGTCTTTTTGAAAAAAGGCTCCGGCCTGAATCTATAGTATTTCTACGTTTAAACGATCTTTTCACTCCCTTTTTAGGTTGACACTGTTTGACCGATAGGTGTAGATTCCTGTATAAGGGGAGGTGTGAAGATGAAAACATTTCGAATAATCTTGTTCTCGCTAACATTTTTTTCTTCTATAGCTATTTTTGCCACCGGCAACGATAGTACAAAAGCCGTCGCGGATTCTCTGCCCTCCGCAGCCGATACGACCGCGAGCGACATCGCCGCGAGCGATACGACCTCAAGTCTGGTTTATCTGCTCGATTTAGAAGGAGCGATAGGCACGGTTGCTGCCGACCGCGTGATAGAAGCAATTAAGACCTGCGAATCGAAAAATGCCGATTTACTGGTGATTCAGATGGATACCCCCGGCGGTTTCAACGATGCTCTATGGCCGTTGACCCGTGCCATAATGAATTCGACCGTGCCTGTTGTTGTGTATGTCGCGCCGGTCGGGGCGAGAGCGGCTTCGGCGGGAGTGTATGTCGTGTATGCAGCCCACATAGCGGCCATGGCTCCCGGCACTCACATTGGAGCGGCGCACGTCGTCTCCGGTTCCGGTCAGCCAATCGATTCGGTTCTGAGCGAGAAGATCATGAACGACGCCGTGGCGTCTCTTAAGGCGATGTCGGAGCGCAACGGGCGTAATTTCGAGTATGCCGAAAAAATGGCGCGGGAGTCGATATCCCTCACGAGTTCCGAGGCTCTGGAACACAATGTCATCAATCTTGTCGCCGACAATTATGACGACCTGCTTGCAAAAATCGACGGCCGTGAAGTCAATATGGCCCATGGCACGAAGGTGATTCATTCGAAGAACGCCCGGACAGTTGTTATCAAGTTATCTTTTATTCAATCATTGCTGGAGATATTGACGTCGCCCAACGTGGCCTTCATCCTGTTTTCGATTGGCGGCCTGGGCATAGTGCTTGAACTTTACAATCCCGGTGCGATTCTTCCGGGTGTGGTCGGCG
>CAZMWI010000248.1:0-2888 GCA_964569945.1 uncultured Ignavibacteriaceae bacterium | reverse complement strand
CAGTGTGCTTTTCTGGCGTTTGGCTTTGCGCCACTACAGCAGCGCCAGCAGCTGAAAAAAGCCGCTTACAAAGGCATCAGAAAAGAAAAAGAAGGCAATCTTCTGATCTGAGATTTAAGAAGGAGGGGTGGCTTTAGAGCCACCCCTAAGTTCCTCTCTTATGTATTGCTAAACGTGAACAGAGGGACATTTATTTTTCCATGGACGAGCCTCTTCAAGTTGGCTGGCCAGTTTCAATAATGTCGCCTCATCAGCAAAACGACCAGCGAATTGCATCCCAATCGGAAGACCATTCTTGCTCCAAGCCAATGGCAAAGAAATTGCCGGAAGACCCGTCGTATTGAATAAATTTGTAAATGGAGCATAAGTAAAGATTTGGTTAGTCCACTGCTCGGCACTTAATCCCGACCTGTTTTGGTTCAACTCTCCTAATGGAAGCGGTGGATGAGCAGTTGTTGGGGAGAGTAAGACATCATAATTTTTGAAAAAAGCTCCAACGGATCGCGAAACAAGAGTATAAATGTCAAGCGCCTGCAAAAGCTCAGTTGCAGTGAGACTCTTGCCATACTGGTAACAGGCCCAGCTACCAGCCTCCAGGTTTTTCTCGGATGGGGTCCGTTGCATAAGTGCAGCAACCCCATCCATCATATTCGCTAAATTGGCACCCCAAACACGCAAGGTAGCTAAAGAGTGAGCGCTAACATCAAATTCAGGAGCACTTTCCACCATCTCATGACCGAGATCATTACAAAGTTTCACCGTGTCATGAAGAGCCTTTACACATTCCTTGTCAACTGGAACACCCGTTAAGGCTTTATCCATCCACGCTATTCGAAGCTTACCCGGCGGCAATGTTGCTGCTTTGGAATATGGAACCTTGGGTGGCTCAGCCCATGCATAACAGCCAGCATCCGGACCAGCTACAACATCAAGCAGCGCAGCCGCGTCTCGGACGCTGCGCGTCAAGGCGAATTCTACCGCAATACCATTTAATAATTCGCCGTAATCCGGTCCGGTTGGAACTCGGCCGCGGGTGGGTTTCAGGCCAACTAATCCGCAGCAAGATGCAGGGATTCGTATTGATCCACCACCATCGTTGGCGTGGGCTAATGGAACGATGCCGGCGGCCACAGAAGCTGCAGAACCGCCGCTTGAACCACCAGGGCTCCGATCTGTGTTCCAAGGATTATGTGTTGAACCGTGCAGGATTGCTTCAGTATTTGCATTGTAACCAAATTCGGGAGTAGGTGTTGTTCCGACCGTTACTAGACCGGCTTTTCGGAAGCGAGACATCAGCTCTGTATCATGCGGTAAGGTGAGCCCCTGGGCTAGACGACTTCCCATGTTCACGGGAATGCCGGCTGCATGCAGAACAACCTCCTTGATAAGAAATGGAACGCCCTTAAATGGACCTTCGGGCAGTCCAGTTTCGATCTCCTTTTCAGCCTGATCCGCAAGTATATTGATCACGGAATTCAGTTTCGGGTTAAGTTGTTCAATCGCCGCAAGCGCTGCATCTTTTAGCTCTTTAGGACTGACTTCTCCCCGCCGGACCAACTCGGCCAATCCCAGCCCATCAAAACTGGCATATTCGGATAATTTCATAATAATTTCCTCCTTTCCAACGTTGTTTAGAGTCGGCAACTATTTGTTATTATGCAAGAATATTCATATTTTTCTCCATAGAAACATTTGAATTACAAAACCATAGGTCATTCAGCGAGCATCACTAAGGTTCAGAATAGGAGCGAAAATATCATTTTAATTCAATTTACGAAATGGACGCATTTTAATGGAGCCGTGAGTCAAAAGTAAATACGAAAAGAATGTTAGGAAATTGAGGGGGGAAATCTAATGGTTTAAAGAGATAATAGAAAAGAACGAAGGTTAATTTTGCTATCGGTAAGACCAAGCTTTTTCCGAATGTTTGCGCGGTGAAACTCGATACTTGCCGGTGACACTGTGAGCATATAAGCAATTTCCTTACTTGTTTTCCCGGTCTTGATTAAGAAAGCTATTAAAATTTCTCTGGGAGTGAGTCGAAATGATGGTGAATTCAATTTAGAAGAAAATTTGGCAGTAATATCAACTACAGTAGATTCAATGAGCGTTAAAATATGGCGCTGCTCCTTATTCAGATGGCTTTTTTGCAAACTTGCGATTAAAGGAAGCAGCAGGTCACTTGCATTCAAATTGAATCTTTCTTCCAAGTCAACCCTGACTTCTTCCTTTAAATCGAGTAAGGTCGTTATCGTTGATTTAGCCTGATCAAGCTTCTTTTGGAATTCTGTGGCTGCCTCAATGGCTTTAAATCTTCGAGTTACATCCAAACAAAAAATTAAAATTCCAGAAGTTTTGCCCTCGGTATGAAAAACAGGCGAAATGGTAGCATCCCAATATGTCGATTTTTCGCCAGTATCATGTTTCAATCGTAGCTCATAGTCATATTGTGTCTCAAAAAGGCTGCAATCTCTGGTTTCCCTGAACCAATCCGCTAGCTGATATTCGCTGCCAGGTATAAAATCAAAGTAGCATTTACCTATAGCCTTATCAGGATTAACGGGTGAATAAAGACGAAGGTAGTCGGCATACGTTCGGTTCTGTTTTCTCAAAATAAAATCTCTGTCAAGAAATGCCACCCCTGCTGGTATATTGTCGAGAAGTCGGCAGTTAAAAATTGTAAACCATTCGTTTGAACCTTGAGGAAGCCGCTCTTTTAGCGTTCGATCACTTAGTTCTCGAAACCTCTGCTCTATTTGATCAAATGTTCGCTCGATCATATTTAACGCCCTGCCCAATATTGACGGAAACAAACATTCTCGTTTGCGATCCGGATTGCAGCGACTACTTTTCCGCCTGAATGGCGAAATTCGAATCCGGCGCAGTTG
>CAZMWI010000247.1:0-2899 GCA_964569945.1 uncultured Ignavibacteriaceae bacterium | reverse complement strand
ATAGAGGCTACTTGATTGCGTCGTAGATTTTGTAGGCGTAGCGGTCGGTCATACCAGCTATAAAATCGGCTATGATTATTTCAGTTGGTTCGGTACCGAGACGGAGTCGGTACTTGGCGTGCAATTCATCCGGATCATTTTTATAATAATTAAACAGCGCGGTAATTATCTTCCTTGCCTGATTAGCCATGTGGACCATGTGTTCGTGACGGTACAACTTCTCATTCAAAAACTGTTTCAATTGCCACGCCTTCTCTTTCATCTCCGGTGAAAATCCAGCCAGTTTAACCGAATGAGTCCGCACGTCGGTCAGGGTTTTCACTTTGGCCGCGTAAATATTATCGGACGTATTGTCCACCAGGTCAGTGGCAAGGGCGTTGACCACCCGTCGGACGACATCGTGCCGCCGCAGTTCGGCATCGAGCCCCGGATATCGCTCTTCCGACCCGGCCAGTGAATAGGCCCAAAGCCTGACCTCGCTCAGATCGTCCCAGTTAAGAATCTCCGATGAAAGACCGTCGTCGATGTCGTGACTGCTGTACGCTATTCCGTCGGCGATATCCACCAGCGATGATTCCAGCGTCCCCTGTTCGTCGGGAGGAAAATCATTGGGGCTGATCGGTTCGTGCGACGTTTCATGTTTGACTATCCCCTCGCGGACTTCATAAGTCAAATTCAGGCCCGGATGGTCTGGATAGCGTCGCTCAAGATAATCGACCACTTTTAATGTCTGCTGGTTGTGGCTAAACCCTCCGAAGCCCTCCATAAGTTCATTGAGCACGTCCTCTCCGGAATGTCCGAACGGAGTGTGGCCCAGATCGTGAACCAGAGCGATAGCCTCGGCCAGGTCCTCATTGAGACCCAGCGCCCGCGCCACCGATCGGCTAATCTGCGCCACCTCAATCGTATGCGTCAGCCGCGTGCGGTAATGATCGCCTTCGTGGTTGACAAAGACCTGCGTCTTGTATTCGAGTCGGCGGAATGCGGCCGAATGGATAATCCTGTCCCGATCACGTTGAAAAGCGGTTCGCACCGGGTGTTCCTTTTGAGGAAATTTTCGGCCGCGCGAACTCGATGACTTCGCCGCGTACGGTGCCAGGATTTTTTCTTCGTACTGCTCGACTCGTTCGCGGGGAAGCAGGTTTTGCTTGTCTTCGCTCATTTAAGGTTCTTTATCCCGATTACGATGCTGTGGCTCAGGCCCAAAGTAGGGTGGTTAGCTACCGCATACCCAATATAATAGCGATTAAGGTTCAGTTCAAGTCCGCCGCTGTATGTCAGAGGATTGGAACTTATGCCCCACATCAAGGCGTTGTTTCCGGTCAGGTGGAATATTTGTCCCAGGGTCGCCTGTACATTGGCATGGTCCTGCCAGTTTAATCGCCCGACAATCGAATAGAAGCGCGATCCCTCAATTTCGGCATAGAGATTTATATTGCGGTAGTCCGGCTCCGACTCGGCTGTCAGGCGGGGTTTGTTTATATTGTCCGCAACGGCTGCGATATGATATTTATTCCAGTTAAATCCGGCGGACAGTCCGAGTCCGACCGAACTATAAGAACGTTCGACATTTCCGAACTCCACCATTTTACCGCTAACCATTACACCAATCGCTAAAGAATCGATTTTATACGAAACCGTCGAACGCAGGATTTTTTCAGCATAATAATCGGATTTGCCGAATTGCGACGCTCCGATACCAAGCACGAAACGATGGTATTCCGCCGCCGCTGCCACGTAATACTGATCAAGGTCGGACAGGTCGTAGCGGCGTAAAAAGCCTGATTCGACTGTAATTCGGCCCGGCGACAAATAAGCCGTCGGACAAAAGACGAAATCGCTCGCAGATGGCTCCGACAGAAGCACTGCGCGCGACACTCCCACTCGTCTACCGCCGTCGATGTCGTACGCCGATACCGCCGTCGCCAGCAAAACCAATATGATAGGAACAATATATTTCATGGCGATAGTACAATTGTCTGTTTATAGGTTCCACTGCCCGAAACTTCGACATACAATATATATATCCCCGGCGGTAGCGACCGACCGCCGTCAGTGGTGCCGTCCCATTCAAGGGATTCATCGTATGGTTCTTCACTGTCGATTAGTGTCCGCATTTCACGCCCGTCGCGGTCGTACACTCTCGCCGTCATTGCTTCCCCTTCCGGGACGGATATATCGATGTGCATGATATGGTCCCGCGAAAAAGAAAATGGATTGGGATCGACCGTAACTTCGATTTGAGCCGATGACGGCGGCTGATAGATGCTGTTATTCTCTCCGGGTGTTCCCCCCACGTCCCGACTCTGTCCCCAGATAACGTCCGTGACGGACGCATTGTATCTGCCCCACGTATAATTGTCTCCGAAGCCGTCGTCATAATGAAAGGTGTCGGCCGTGAATTCGAAATTGTCCTGAATCTGCACGAGGTCACCGGAGTTGCGAAGAGTCGGCCAGCTGTTCGGCTGCCTGATCGGGTATCCACCCTGTCCGTAAAAATCGACAAAGGCGGTGCTGTCTTTGCACAATACCATTATTTGCGCCGGATCGAGGATCAGTTCCGAACTCGTTACGGGGTACAAAATATCGGCATTGCCCAGTAACCAGCCATTGAGATCAATAGCGAGATTCGAACGATTTTTAATCTCCACCCATTCGGTCGCGAGCGGTGCTTTCGGGTCGGCCATGATTTCATTTAAAATAACCGGAGGGTAGCTGCTACCCGGCGCGACGTCGGTGACGCTGTTATTTTCCTGCCAGTCGTCATCCGGCAATTGCAGGTGTATTATATCGTATATCCCGTCAAGTTCGACGGCGGTCAGGAGAAAGACCGTTTCGTCGGCGGCCAGACCGGGAAACGGAATATGAGCTATCAAATCGGCAGGTATTACTATCCCGT
>CAZMWI010000246.1:0-2908 GCA_964569945.1 uncultured Ignavibacteriaceae bacterium | reverse complement strand
TGCATAAGCCAGGAGCGCTGTACTCCTAACAGATATCTGCCTCCAACTTAATAATATAATTATCAAACAGTATGAATATCCCCTCAAATGGGTTGGGTGGAATAACAATATCTTTAATTAAATCATTAAATTTCCCGAAAGTTGTAATCGGAGCATTTACATAGATTGCCAAAAGACAATTGGGGCCATACTGTTTTTGCGATTTCTTCCTTAAAATCTCGTTGATATTAGCAATCAAGTCTTTATTGAAATTGATTCCCTGCCAAATATTCTTGTTTGTCCTATTGTTTCTAGCAGATTGCCATGATATCGTTGCCGATTGCTTATCATAATACGCACCCGTTACTTCTATAGAAATTTCATGTCCATTATCGCAATATGTCAAATCCGGTATGACGGGCCCATCTTTAATGATATATTTTTTGCTAAACGTTGCATTTATCCATTTTACTAATTGGTCGCCAACGGACCTTTCATGCTTCTTTTTTAATATTTCATTAGTCATTATGACCATCAATGTCAGGAGCACACGGCTCCTGACCTACTTTAAGAATTTTATTTCTTAACGTACAGTTTATTTAATTCCTCAACCAATGTTTCTTTTGTCACGCTGGCGGTGCCGATTTCGCCGACGACCACACCCGCGGCGCAGTTGGCGATTATGGCCGCTTCGGTCAAATCCGCTCCGGCGGCGACCGCCGAAACAAACACCGCGATAACGGTATCGCCTGC
Source organism: uncultured Ignavibacteriaceae bacterium (assembly GCA_964569945.1). Lineage (GTDB taxonomy): Bacteria > Zixibacteria > MSB-5A5 > GN15 > PGXB01 > CALAMC01. The sequence continues at coordinate 2,176 of CAZMWI010000246.1, read as the reverse complement.
GCCGGTTACGTCGAACACTTTCTGGGCGACAGTCGGCAAATAGTCGATCTCGCCGCTGGCGTGGAAAAGCGCCATCCCTTTTTCACCGCGCGTGATCAGAATCGATTTGGCCTCCAGCCTTTCCAGCAACTCTTTGCCGACGACTTCAAGATCGTGATCGGAGCGTATTTTCCGCCCGGCCACAAATCCGGCTTCGTGATGGTTGGGTGTCACCACCGATACTTTTTTATAGTGAAAGAAATGCGCGTCTTTAGGATCGACCGCGACAAATATATCTTTCTCGATACAAGCGGGGATTAGTTTCTCCAAAAGTGAACGAGTTATGACGCCTTTGCCATAGTCCGAAATAATCACGGCTTTGATCTGGTCGGCAACTTTCTCGAACCGGTCGAGAATTACTTTTTCGACTTTGGCGGAGATTTCGAATGCGTCTTCTTTGTCGGCCCGGACCACCTGCTGCGAGTGCGCCACGATTCTGGTTTTAATCGTCGTCCGGCGCTCTTTATCGTCGACAAGGTAATCGTGAGAAATGTCGTTTTCTTTCAGCAGTTGCGACATCTTTATGGCGGCGTCATCAAGGCCGATGGTTCCGATAAGATAGGGGGTGTCGCCCAGCGAGCGGACGTTATTGGCGACGTTGGCGGCGCCGCCCAGACGGGTCTGCTCGTGGTTGATCTCGACTACCGGCACCGGTGCTTCGGGTGAAATCCGGCTGACGGTTCCGTGAAGGTATTCATCAAGCATGACGTCGCCGAGTATTAATATCTTGGCTTTTCCGATATTGTCAGCTATCTTAACAACTTGATCAGTTTTATTTGGCATACTACGAGCTTTTTATCTATGATGGTTTAAATTTTTGCCAATATATTTATTATGTGGCCGTTTCACAAGAGAATTGAAGGAGTAAAAGATAATATGAATATGAAACAACAGGCTCGGATTAATCTCGAAATCGACGATAAGGAGGCTGAAGGAATATATTCCAATTTGGCGCTTATCGCCCACAGCCCCAACGAGTTTATTTTCGATTTCGCGCGAATTATGCCGGGCGCCAAGAAAACCCGGGTGCAGGCGAGAATAATTATGACTCCGGCGCACGCCAAAATGCTGCGTAAAACCTTGGAGGAGAATTTAAAAAAATATGAGGACCAGTTCGGGGAAATAAAGGTCCACGGCGGTCCGGGAGATTTGCACAAAGGCAATATCGGCTTCGAATCGTCGACACCATCCGAAGAAGGGAACAATAATGCCTAAAGGATATTTCGCATTCGTACTGCACAACCACCTTCCTTATGTTATATCGCACGGACGCTGGCCACACGGCATGGACTGGCTATCCGAAGCCGCCGCGGAAACGTATATGCCGCTGATACGCATCATGCACGAGATGATAGTCGAGGGCAAGAAACCTAAACTGACTGTTGATATTTCTCCGGTATTGTGCGAGCAGTTGTCGGACAAGACGTTCAAGGAAGAGTTCAAGCATTACTTGAGCCAGAAAATAGAGGCGGCGCGTCAGGATACGGTCGAGTTCCAGAAATACAATCAGCCCGGTATGCTGGCCAATGCCCGCATGTGGCTCGATTTCTACAGCAAGACACTCGACAGTTTCCGCCTGATCAACGAGGATATAATCGCGCAGTTTAAAAAGCTGCAGGACGAGGGCTATCTCGAAATTATGACGTGCGGAGCGACGCACGGATATATGCCGCTTCTTTCATGCGATGAGACGGTACAGGCACAGGTTAAGGCGGCGGTGAAAAATTATGAAAAACATTTCGGCCGCAAGCCGCGCGGGATCTGGCTGCCCGAATGCGCCTATCGTCCGCGTTATCGCTGGATGCCGCCGATCGACGTCGAAGGCGTCGATGAACCGTACGACCGCAAAGGGGTGGATGAATTCCTGTCAGAAAACGGCATTGATTATTTTATCGTCGACAGTCATCTGCTCAAGGGCGGCAAATCGATCGGCGTTTATGTCGACCGGTATGAAGCCCTCAAGCGCCTTTGGGGACAGTTCGAAAAAGAATACAAGCCGCGTAAGGAATGGTTCGAGACCATCGCTGCATGGAAAGCCAAACATCCGTTTGTGTACGACCGCAAATCCGACGTGATTAAACCGCAGTACGTCATCGAGGAGCTGGGGCGGCTGACCGGCGGCAACGCGCTGATCACC
>CAZMWI010000245.1:0-2928 GCA_964569945.1 uncultured Ignavibacteriaceae bacterium | reverse complement strand
ACCTTGGTTTGAATAAGAGCAAGCTGACCCTCGATGAATCGAGTAAGCTGACCCGTCTGAAAGGCGACATAAAACAGCTAATCGGGTCGATCGCCACTTTGATGCAGACGCATGAGTGGAAAGCCCCGGAAGTTTTAACGTTCAACACGCGCCTGTATAATCTGGTCGGGCAGGTTGAAGACGAAATCAAGACGCAGGTCGATAAGCAATTCGCTGACTACGACCAAAACACCCGCAATCTTTTATCCCAGCTATTTACACTTCGGGCCGATATTGACGTGTTATATACACGCGAAAATAATCTCAAGCTGGCCCAGGCCGATTTACTGCACAAGATTAATTTAATCCCCGAATACGAAGCCTCGCTGGATCAGGTTGAACGAGAGATAACGGCGGCTCGTGACCTCAGGGATAAATTCAAAGACCAGCAGGAAAGCTCGCAAATATCACAGGCGTTGGTGCGTGAATCCAAGTACAAAGTTATCGAACCGGCCAAAGTGCCTTTGGCTCCGTTCAAGCCGGATCGCCCGAAGATAATTGTCCTCGGAATACTGCTCGGATTGGCTATCGGCGCCGGTGCGGCGATGTTGTCGGAGATCATGGACAGCTCGTTCAAGAATCTCGATGAGGTCGAAGAAGTCCTGGGTGTCCCGGTTATCGGCGTCATACCCGAGATAAGAATACTTAAAAAGCTGCCTTCGCACCGAGGACCGGTTGTGGCTGCCAAATAACCCCGCCGATGAATCAAATGCCAGCGAACAAATCGGCCGTAGTACGCCGCAAAGATCAGGTACGGGAATATCTTAAGAATCGCGACTTCGATTCTATAGTAAAATCCTCCCAAAATTCCGGCAGTATCCAGCGGACGCTTGCGTCATTGCTTTTCGAAACCGATCCGTTGGTTCAATGGCGAGCGATCGAAGCGACGGGTCTGGCGGCGGCGGAGATTATCAAATACGACCGGGAGGCTGTGCGGCGGCATATCAGACGGTTGTTCTGGCTGATGAACGATGAGTCCGGCGGTTTGTGCTGGAACGCTCCGGAGGCCATCGCCGAGATTATCGTTAAGTCACCCGATCTGGCCGATGAGTACGTCCCGATCCTGTTTACGTTTATGGACGAAGAACCGTTCGAAGCGGGGGTGAGGTGGTCGGTTCGGCGGCTGGCCGAAAATTATCCCGACAAAGAATTCATAGTCAGGACTGCCGCTGTTCATTTGGATAAAATCACCAATTCTATGGACCATCAGGACCCCAAAATCCGGGCATATGGTTTTCTTGCATTAACGGCACTCGATCAGAATCTGGATAGTAACTTAATTGATAATTTGTCGAAGGACTCAGCCGAAGTTGATTTCTACGACATGAACGATGGATCTTTGCAGTTGTTGCGAGTTTGTGATTTTTTAAATTTCAAGACAAAAAAATAGCCGGATGATATTTCGCACCCGGCCATCGCTATATTGATCAGTTGGATTCACGCTTTTGTTTTTCTTTGAGTTTTTTCTCCAATTCTTCCTTCTTTAGCTGAAAGACATCGTCTTTGACTTTCAGCGTTTGTTCGCCGAAGATTGAAAAGCGTATCCACTTGTAACCGAATTTTAATAGAGCTTCGTCGTCGGTTTTAAGTTTCCCGACGGTGTCGGGGTCGACTTCGAATTTATCAAGAAATGAACTGTCGAAAACGAAGCTGCGGAACTTATCGAGGTTGTAGCAGGCCGTGTGGAACATGCCCACCTGCTGCGGCGAGAGGCCACCTTTCACTTCCTGAAGGCGGGGGTGCAGTGTGATATCCTTGAAATCTTCTCCGGCCGCATTGTACTCTTCGATGCCCTGATTGGTCAGCCACTGCTCGATAGTCTGTTCGTGGTCTTCGCAAAAGCCCTTGCACGAAGCTTCCTGCAGCAGAAAGAAAAACTCGCTGTCTATAACCTGCGAGCTTTCGCGGCTGGTAGCCAGCCCAAGAGGGTACATCCGACAAGCCCAGGGACGGTCGGTGTATACCGAGCAACCATCTTCTCCGACAAAGGGACAGCTTTTGCGGTCGTCTTCGTTCATTTTCAAAAGCAGGACCGGATATTTCAGGTTTTTATCAAAGGGGGAGATGGTGTACTTATCTATAAATTCCTGCGAAGTTATGCCGAGATTGTTTTTCAGGCGCATTATGTCATACGGCGTCAGGAAAATGTTGACGTCCCCGCAACATTCGTTGAAACAGGGGACGCCGCTGTGACAGCGGAACTTAAAAGTGTCGGTTTTATGGAGACGGGGATATTCCTTCAAAATTGCCTCTTTCAGACGGGCGATGTCGTCCATTTTGTTATTTTCTTCCATACTCTGTTACTCCTGGGAATCTTCGACAATACCGCCCCGATGTGCCTGCGATGAGGCCACCGGCAGGGGCCCTTTCTCGCCGGTTTTTGGATCATAACGAAATCGATAGGAAGCTTTTTGACAATACTGCTCGCGCATCCATTCCCAGCCTTTGATGTAATATGGACATTCATCATTGAAACAGACGTATTGAATTTCCATATCCCAGCCGGATTCCATGTGAGGTATCCATTTGGTCATTGGTTTATTGCAGTAGGGACAAATGGTATCTTTATTTTCGGTTTTGTCGTTCATAATCTCATCCGTTCAAGTTTCTTAAAATACGTTAATCCCGTCCCGTTCCGCAAATTTAAAGTCCTCCGAACGACCCGCGTCCGGAGGACATTTATATGAACAAATCAGAATCATGTCAATAGATGATTCCAATCAGTGTCGGGACTCATCAGCCACCCAGCAGTTCGTGTTCCTGAGCTTCAGGATAGACGTGCTTCATCGGGCGCTTGATCATTTCCCACTCGCCGGTACCGGGGTTCCAGCGGCAGTTGGCGAAAGCGTGCCAGTCACCTTCGTTCATGGTCGGATAGTCCGAACGACG
>CAZMWI010000244.1:0-2946 GCA_964569945.1 uncultured Ignavibacteriaceae bacterium | reverse complement strand
ACCGTTACGCTGGCGACGGAAATGTACGAGCGATATCCCCATTCCAATACTTTTGTCTGGCCGATTGCCCAGGCGTATTATGAGAGCGATCAGTTTGTCAAAGCCTCGATGTATTACAACAAGATATTCGAAAGCCAGAAAGAGAAGCCCGGGAATTATTTTAATCTTATCGAATCGGCATGGTGGCTTTTCAATGCCTACGCGAAAATGAGCGAGAACGGCAAAGCCTATCGGGTGCGGCGGTATATCGATTCGGTCTCTTCCGAATTCCCCGATAAGACAGTCAGGCGACAGCGTAAGAAATTATATGACATGAAACACCACCGCTGGTAACGCCGGTATATCTTGCGCCAATGAGCCATTATTGATATAATAAAACCGATGAATCACGATAAAGACGAAATAAAGATCCGACTGACGGCCGAAGTTTCCTGTGCCGGTTGAGCTTCCAAACTCGGTCCAAAGGTTTTGGACGCGGTGCTGAAAGGCCTGAACATCAGTAATGACCCGAATTTGCTGGTCGGCTTCAACAAAGCCGACGACGCCGGGATTTATAAAATAAACGAGACGCAGGCGCTGGTGCAGACGGTGGACTTTTTCCCGCCGATTGTCGACGATCCCTATGCCTTCGGTCAGATTGCCGCCGCCAATGCGTTGTCGGACATCTATGCCATGGGCGGACGTCCACTGACGGCGCTCAATATTGTTGGTTTTCCAGCTGGCATGCCGACGGATATCCTGATTAAGATCCTTCAGGGCGGAGCGGACAAGGTTGCTGAAGCCGGGGCAGTTATTGTCGGCGGTCATTCGATTAAAGATAAAGAGCTTAAATACGGCTTGGCATGTACCGGACTGATTGACCCGACCAAAATTATATCCAACGACAAGGCGCAAGTCGGCGATCATATATTGCTGACCAAACGGTTGGGGACCGGGATTATATCGACGGCTATCAAGCAGGACAAAGCCTCTGTTGAAGACGCCGAAGCCGTGGTGGCCCAGATGGCGACGCTTAATAAAGTCCCGGCGGAACTTATGGTCAGGCATTCGGTCCACTCTGCCACCGACATTACCGGCTTTGGAATTTTGGGACACGGGAGCGAAATGGCCGACGGCTCCAATGTGACTATAAAATTAAATTTCGATCAGATTCCTATATTAGAGAATGCGATTTCTTATGCCGAGCAGGGTTGCCTGACCGGTGGGGCATCGGCTAATAAAGACTATCTGGAAGGTCGCGTAAAATTGGCCTCAAGTTTAAGCAAAGCCCAGATAGATGTTTTATACGACGCGCAAACGTCAGGCGGACTGTTGATGGCTTTTGCTCCGGGTGATGCGGTAAGTTTCAAAACGGACGCTTATTCTGCCGGTCTGGATGTTTTTGACATCGGCATTGTCGCGGCTCGCGATGAATTTTCTATAATTGTCGAATAATTTCTGCCAAATTTGTTTTTATTGCAACTGTCGAGCGAAATCGTTTGTTTAATCTAATAAATGGGTGCCGGATTTGGCCGATAGCCCGCCCGATTAAATGGACTTCAAGCAGCCGTGTTTTTGTTGACACCCAACAAAAAATTTCAATTATTGAGGTGACGGAGGGGTGAGATGGAAATTAATATCCTGCTATCGAAGGATAATGCCGATCATCTCAGAACCGCTGATTATGTTCGGCAGGCGGTGCGGAACCTGGGAATTTCCGCAATTATAGTGGAGCGCAACACCGCGCGCTCATATCCCGAAGTGGTTGTAGACGGGTTTAATTTAATTAGTGAGGACGATCGTATCACCTCGCAGATTTCCTATGAAATAATCCGCAATGCTCTCGAGCAAACAGCCTGGGCTCATATATAACCAAGCCCGCAACAACTTCAAAATCGCCGGAAATTATGCGCAAACCAAAAAAATTCAGTTTTAATTGTCCCTGACGGGACAGTCTTTATGATTTTGTACCTTGTGGTACGTCCCGTAGTTAAGAAATCCTCAGTCCTTATCCCCGACTTCATTGAAATTCAATAACTTGCGAGCGCAATTTTTTCCGGCACGCCGTTTGACATTATAAATCAGCATTGAATCCATAGGCTCAATTTAATTGACAGGAGCAACGAAATGAAAAGGACGCTTTTTACAACTCTCATGGTGCTGGGCATGCTGGGACTTTTAATTGGCTGCAGTGACAACGGAACACAGCCGGACAATCAGGAAAGTATTGCCGATCAATTTGGCGGTTATACTCCGACCGACGAACAGCCCGCTTTCGGCGAGACGGCTCTTGCGGCCGATATGCAGGCAGATTTCGAATATGATGATCCGATGCTGACCGATCCGATCGTCGACGACGATATAAACAACGCCGCCGAGATTTATGCTTTAAGAATAGTTTGGGGTCGGATGGAATACGATTCCACGGTTACGACCGTGACCGACTGGAGCGGATCGCTTTCGGTATCGTGGGGAGCGATAGTCGTGCGCCGAACCATCCGTTTTGAACCGGCCACCGACTGGATTGTGCCGCGCACCGACCGAAAAGTCGTGGAATTCGTCTCCAGGACAACTGTTCATAATGACGGTTTGCATGTCAATGTTTATCAGCCGCCATCGACCACGGACGACATAAAGACGATCACCTTCGAAACCGCGCCGTACAGCATAACGCTCGACGTCAATGATCTGGTGAAGATGGATACGGTCATCGAGCTCGACGACGGCAATGCCGTATCGATACAGTCGCATAGACTTCCGCCGGGAGCCTGCCCTCGCGGATTTTTGGGCGGCGTCTGGGGTCGTGACGATCAGGGCAACCGGATCTTCATGGGGCGCTGGATATCGGCGGATGGTTCCCTAAAAGGGCATTTAAAGGGAACCTGGGGCGTCGACGTTGACGGCGTCAAACAAAATGTGTTTTACGGAAAGTATATCGATGCGACCGGCCAATTCGAGGGATTGATT
>CAZMWI010000243.1:0-2976 GCA_964569945.1 uncultured Ignavibacteriaceae bacterium | reverse complement strand
ATTCCAGACTGTCATAAATGGGTGGGGTGGTTTGGTCAACATATTGCTGTGCTTGAGAATTGTAAATCTTATAATCAACCGGTGCCAGCATGGTTGTATCGTATTGAATTCTCATCAAAAATCCCGTAAGCGTTCTGACATTCAGCATATAGATCGGCACCCTTACCGTATCAGGGTATCTTCCTGATACATTGCCCAAATCGATTTGGAAATTATTCGGAGGTGTCCAGTTGATGGGGTTATTCGGATTAGTCTGTCCGAACGCCATTTGTGATAAAAGCAAAAGCGAAAATAAGAGCAAAATCGGTATTTTGAAGGGCTGCATCCGCCACCTCTTGAATATGTCAAGATTCAACATTTTTTTCTGAGTCATAGTCTTATCCTCTACTTTATAAGAATCATTTTTTTGCTTATGCTGTTACCACCGGCCTCGAAACGATAAAAATACACGCCGCTCGATACCGGCTGGTTAGAATCGTCGCGGCCATCCCACGTTACGGAATGGCTGCCCGACGGCAGTTCCCGGTTCACCAGGGTCGCTATTTCCTGACCGAGAACGTTGAAAACTTTCAGTTCAACTTTGGCGGTGTACGGCAGGTCGAACCTGATCTCGGTCGCCGGGTTGAACGGATTGGGATAATTCTGATGCAGGACATAGCCGGTCGGCACCGACGATGTCGTCCCCACACCGTTGACCGTCGCCAAAACGCGACCGTCGGCCGAGGCCGCCTGCACGTCTTTTATTTCAATAGCTTCATTATTTTCGATCGTGAAGAGGTCGTTAAATCCTGACGGCAAAAACTGTCCATTGTCGCCGTAAACCAGGAGCCTCAGGGTCCGGCCTTCCTGTCCGGATTTTACGGTCATGCCTTGCCCGCTCAGATCCGAAATCAGATGCACGTCGGCATCATCGGCGAGTTCCATGGTCACGACCAGGCCGCCCAGTTCCACCGGACTGTTAATCCTGAAATTGTCACCGTTGAATTCAAACGCCACTTCCGGATTTCCGGCCACCGGTTTCGGATAAGAGCCGGGATTGACGATTTTCAAAATAAGGTAAACCAGGTCGGCTACAGTCCCGGTTAAACCGTCACGGTTGACATCGGAATTAAGCCGCTGCCTGGCATTGAGCGGGCTGGTGGCCGGGTTGATAAAGAAATTGGTCAGGTATATGGCATCGGAAATTTCAAAGGCGATGCCGTTTAAATTTATGTCTCCTATCCCCTCTTCCGAACTTTTCAAAACCAGCGCATAGCCGTCGGTATATTCCACCTGGCTCTGCGTAATTTGAGTGCCGTCACCAGCGGTTATCGTATTATCTTTGCCGTCGATTATATCCCTGAAAACGAATTCGATCGGGAGAGCAAAACCCGAATAACCCGAACCCGACGGCATAAGAAAACGAAGTCTCGCAATCGGACCGCTGCCTGACTCCAGATTGACTCCGGGGCCGTTACCTTCGGGGTCGGCGATACCTACGATATTCACGTCACCGGATATCGAGCGGTAGCTCATCTTGAAAGTGAAATATTCGAAATTCGCGGATCGCGTTCCGGCGTTCGTTACCGAAGCCAGCGCCATCGACGAGGCGTCATAATTAACGACCACGTTAAAACCGGAGACGGGCTCGAGATTCTCAAGATTGACATTGATATCGACAATTTCTCCGGGGTAGGCCGAAATCGTATCGACGCTCATCGCGAAAACCGTCGTCTGGGCCACGGCCGCAACTATCTGGGCCGTATCCGACGCACCGTACTGATCGGTCAGTTCCACGACGATATCGTGCATGCCGCTGTCGGCATAGGCGGTCGGCCAGTCGATCGACAAGCCGTCGGAAAGGTCGTAACCGGCTCCGGCGGGAAGATCCAGAATGTTCCAGCTAAGCTGATCTCCATCCGGGTCGGAACCCTGCACGCTAAACGCAAGGTCCTGACCAGACTGGATGTCAACTTGGCTCGGGGCCGTAATAACCGGCGCGCGGTTGTTGTTAAGCACCTCCAATTCGACGTTCATCGACGACGATCCAACACCGTCGGACGCCCAGATCGTGACTTCGAAGGGAGAATTTTCGGAAGAATTGGGGCCTGAAAAATCAGGGGTCCAGACCAACACACCCGTGCCGTCGCCGTTATCGGTAAACTGAGCTCCAACCGGACGGTTGGAAGTCCAGAGAGTCACCGGGTCGCCGTCGGCATCACCGCAGCTGACATTCATTTCAAGCCTTTGTCCTTCAAGCACATATTGCCGAGACAAAGATTGGAAATGAGGGACGCTGTTGGCCGAGGCGGAAACCGCCAGAATCAGCCAGATCATCCCGCAGAGCAAACCCGTTATGACTTTTATGTTCCCTTTATTGCTCATAATTATATATCTCAAGCCCAAACCATTTTGAGCAATAAGCAGACCAACCCCGGGAAATTGATCAAAGATTCAACGATATATGACCCAAGGTGCCAGCTTCTTCTCTTTAACTCATTTTTGGCGCCTCACAATACGATTAAGATTTTTGCGCACAATGAGTTACTCTTTCAAATATCTTTCTTCCTCAAACTTTAAAAAATACTCTAACTAACCCCCGGGATTTTCATAAATAGGGTTATTATTGCGGCGGGTAATTACTCTTGATAAAATATCAATAAGATTTCGATATAGATGCAAAAAGTTGCAATTGATTTCACAGGCAATCCGTGCCAAAAAAACAAAAAGACCCTGAACTTTTGTGAGGACTTCGACTTCCGTGCTTTTCAGGGTATCTTCTAACATAATCACTTTTTTTAATTTCACCTAAAAGCTTTTCTCTTATCTACTACTCTCTTTGTGCCCTTCTCCCCATTTTTCATTTCCGCGGGAAGGATTGAACCTTCCCACGGAAATAGTTGTATGCCAAAGGTTACTTCAGCAGTACCATCTTTGCAGTAGCGGAAGCGCCATTGGCGGTTCCACGATAGAAATAGATACCGGAAGCAACATTCG
>CAZMWI010000242.1:0-3097 GCA_964569945.1 uncultured Ignavibacteriaceae bacterium | reverse complement strand
GAGAGCGATATCAAAGGATGACATACAGGCCGGTGATCTTTTGTTTTTCCCCGGTCATGTGGCGATAGCGATAGATAAATTCAGGATCATACATTCATCTCTGGCCGAAGGCGGGGTGGCGATCAATACGCTTAAACCCGATGCAGATCATTTTCGCAAAGACCTGTATGAATCTTTCCTGACCGCCCGGAGGGTACTAAAATAAAAGTCCGTCACTTTCCAATAAAGCTTGAGGTCAAAGGCATTTTCCGGACGTCGAAAGCGGCTGTAGCCGAGAAGACCAATCATTTTGTACTATTGGATGAACAATACGCCGGAGAGTGTTCCGGCTCGATCATATACGGACCGAAAGAAGACGAAATCCTGCGCGATCTCCAAATAGCGATGAAATATCTTGAAACTCTGAAATCTGCCGACGCAGGTACATTGGAAGAAGTAGATTCTTTAAATATTAATCCGGTTACAAAGGCCGGGGTATTAACAGCGGTTTTGCACAAGATATCCGGTGATAAAGAACAATTTCCGTGGCAGGTGTTGGGTGTCGATCCACCCGGCAAAATAAGCACATCGTACACAGTCAGCATCGATAACCCGGACAGTACCCTTGAAAGCATAAAAGCGACACCATATCCCATAATAAAGCTCAAGATGGGCTCTGATTATGATGATGATATAATCCGGGTTATGAAACAGCTTTCGGAAAAGATTTTCCGCGTTGATGCCAATGGAGGCTGGGAACCGGACAAGGCTGAAAGAATGGTTCATAAATTGAGCCGTCTGAACGTAGAAATAATCGAGCAGCCCACCGGCGTGGAATACATAGGAGAGTGGCCACATATAAAGGGCAGCAATAACGCTTGTCTGATGGTCGATGAAGGCCTGTTCACAGTTACGGATTATGAGAAGTATTGCGATTATGTCGACGGGGTCAATATTAAGATGGCCAAGTCGGGCGGGGTGGTGGAAGCGATCAAAATCGCGCAGCGCGCTAAAAAAGAAGGCCGCAAAGTTATGTTCGGGTGCATGGTGGAATCATCGGTTGCCGTATCACAGGCGGTTTATCTGGCTTCGTTGGGAAACTTTTTTGACCTCGATGGGCCCCTATTGGTTAGACACGATACGGCCGATGGATTGATATATAAGAATGAAACGATAAATGTCGATGAGAATATTATCGGCGGCCCGAAATTGAAGAAAGAATTTATTCGCGAGCATGAGATCGAAAGCTAAGATAATTGGATTAGCCGGTTTATTGCTGCAATTGCTTTATGGCATTGTGGTACTTGCAGCACCGCCAAAAATAAACGTGGTCTGGCCTAAGAAAGACGCCACTGTCGGCGCGATCGATTCAACTTTTATTTTCGGTTCGGTGACATCGGGCGCAGATTTATCAATCAATGGATCAAGCGTGGCCGTACACCCTGATGGCGGTTTTCTGGCGTTCCTGCCTATTGAACCGGGGAGTTTTGAATTCAATATTCAGGCCGTTCTCGACAGCGACACGGCCAATCTCATCTGGCCGGTCCAGGTGCCCGCCCCCAAATATTCTTTGTCCTTTGATTCACTGTCCATCATTGATCGCAGCGACTACATGGGAAATCTTGTGCTTTTACAAAATGACCTGCTGAAAATCCAGTTTCAGGGAACACCCGGGTGTATTGCATACTTTTCTATCCCGGGTTTTGTCGATTCGGTCCCGATGGCCGAGATGTCGCCGCAACTGCAGCCGTTCTGGGGCGAGACCGTCTTCGGAGCCGGAGCGGTACCGGATTCTATGAAGATTCGGGGCTATTATCAGGGATACACGACGATCGACAATACAATAATCGATGACTCGATCAGGGTGTACTATCATATCAAAACACCGGGTATTGGCGACATAATAAATATGATGGAAAGCCAAACCATGTCCTCATTCGACTATAACTCGCTGGAGCTTTTAAAACTCGGAGAAGTTTCAACTATAGACAGCTCGAGTATTTTCCTGAAATTAAATCCGCCCGACTACCCGTGCATGGTGGAATTTACCGACTCGGTACAAATCATGCGGCTCGGACCGCAGAAAGGCTACTTGTCGATATTCCAGCCCCGGGGTGTGGAAGCGATAGCGGTTGGACGGGAGGGCGACTGGGTGAGACTGAAGCTGACAGACAGCCAAACAGGATGGGTCAATGTCAATTCGATCCGGTTTCTCGATCCCGCCTTGCCGCCGCTGACATCATATATAAAATCCGTCCGGGCCATAAATACAGACCGCAGTTTGAATTTCGAAATCCCGCTATCGGGCCGTCATCCGTTTCGGGTCGAGGAAGAAGCCCCTGATGAGGTCAGCCTGTATCTTTTCGGGGTGACGTCGGACACCGATTGGATTCGCTACGATTTTTCCAATAAAAGCCTTGTCCAGGCCGATTGGAGTCAACCCGAGCCGGGCCTGTATAAGCTCCATCTCAGGTTCGATAAACCAATCTGGGGCTACGATGTCTTCTACGCCGGAAATGTGCTAAAGTGGAACATAATAAATACGCCGCAAGACATTGGTAGCATTAAGGATAAAGTAATAGTTGTCGACCCCGGGCATTCCCCGGACGCCGGGGCGATCGGCCCCACCGGACTCAAAGAATCCGTCGCCAATCTCAAAATCGCGCTCGAATTGAAAAAGCAGCTCGAACATAAAGGCGCCAAAGTTATCCTGACCCGCTCGGATATGTCGCCGCTTCCGCTTTACGACCGCCCGCAGATCGCGGTGTCGAACAAGGCCGACCTGTTCATATCGATTCATAACAACGCGCTTCCCGACGGAGTCAATCCGTTTGTCAATAACGGCGTCTCGACCTATTACTATCACCCGCACTCCTTGCAGTTGGCCCGATATGTTCAAGAAGAGCTGCTTCACGAAACGAAGATGCCCGATTATGGTTTTTATTACGGAAACCTCGCTGTTGACAGGCCGACGCAATACCCGGCGATTCTGGTCGAGTGCGCGTTCATGATGCTACCAGAACAGGAAGCGATGCTCAAAGGCGACAAATATCCCAAAAAAGTCGCGAAAGGCCTCTGCAAGGGTATCGAGAAATTTCTGAAAAACTTCGCCAAAGGC
>CAZMWI010000241.1:1248-3098 GCA_964569945.1 uncultured Ignavibacteriaceae bacterium | reverse complement strand
ATAACAAGCTGTTTCGGCCCGTTTTATACTGAGCTATTAACAAAATATGAAACAAACGATAAGAATAGATATACGGTTTATTATCAAGGATATAATATCAAGTTAGTCTGCGAATCTTACGAAGCCGGGAATAAAAAGGGAACCAATGATTTTAACATTATCTTCCTTATTGAATCATCGAAGAAGTACAAATTGCCCAAAAGAATGGATACCATAAACGTCATAAAAATAGAGCCCTTTTGTATATATAAGTATAGCTGCGATAGCACCATATGTTTGGATTATTCGACGAAATATATCGACACTAATTATTATGCATTTTTCTATAATTATAGCAGTAAACGAATAATCCATGAGCCAGTTGCAGCATATGGACCAATAGTTATGACCAAGGCCGATGATAGTATTATGGTATCTTATACAGCGACACTATACAAAGACACGACTTATAGCTCGGTATTAGACCATAAGGAATTCAAGAAAAGGCTTTATAGATATTATAGAAAGATTGCTCCGATCGATCAATGAAACAGCCTATTGGCGGCAATCGCCCTCGCCTTTTGCCCTTATGCGGCGTCAGGAATCCCTTCCAGACGCACTTGAACGTAGAATCCATTCCCGTCGGGAAAGGGTTCCCGACGGCGCTGAAGCTGTGGGCGACCCGACCTCACAACGATAACCTCAACCCCACTTGATTTACATCGTTATCTTCGAACGAGGATAAAATGCGCTGGTAGTTGAACGAAATCAGCTTCGTCAGCGGTTTGACAATCGACAGCTCGATATAATGATCCCGGTCCCGGTCCGACATCTTCCAGTTAAAATCGCCCGTGAACTCGAACTTGAATCTCGTTATCAGGTTGAATTCGTTGATCGAGACAACCTGAAGTGTCCAGCCGCGACCATCGAAATCGTCCTCGACATTTTTGAAAAACGACACCTCGTTAACCACCGGGTAAATCCCGAACACTTTGCCGTCGACCGGCGGCAGCGCCGCAGCCGACGCGGACATTATCAGGATAACAGCGATTGACAAAACCGACACTTTCTTTATCGTGCTCATGACGATTCCTTTCTTTCATGTTTTTCGCCCGACGGACGGGTCGCGATTCACATGACACTTGATTGAATCTACCCCACACTGTAAATTGTGACAAATGAAAACTTTCTTTGCGAAAATCTGGTCGGGGTGGAAAACATTCGCGCGCGCCTTCGCCCGTGTGCAGCTCGAAATCATCCTGTTTGTTTTCTATTTCCTGATTTACACCCCTTTCGGCCTGATAATGAGACTGTTCGGGTTCGACCCGCTTCGCACCCGGCTGAAATCCGAAACCAACTGGCAGGACGCCGACATCGGGCGGTTCGACAAAGAGCGCGCCCGCCACCAGAGCTGACAATATGAATATCCTCGGTATATCCTGCTTCTACCACGATTCAGCCGCGGCGCTGGTACAAGGCGGCGTCCCGGTTGCCGCCGCACAGGAAGAACGCTTCACCGGCAACAAGCATGACGCCGACTTCCCTATCAATGCCATAAATTTCTGCCTTGAAAAATCCGGTTTGACGACAGGCGACATCGATGCCGTCTTCTTCTACGATAAACCGTTTCTAAAATTCGACCGCATCTTAAACGGATACCTTCAAACCGTCCCGCTCTCGTACCGGGCTTTCCGCACCGCCGTCCCGGTCTGGCTGCGTCAGAAGCTCTGGACTCCGCATATAATCAGATCGAAACTGAACTGTCACGGCGAAATTTATTTCATCGAGCACCATCTCTCCCACGCCGCCGGGTCGTACTATTCGTCGCCGTTCGACAAAACCGCACTTCTAACGATAGATGGCGTCGGCGA
>CAZMWI010000241.1:0-1148 GCA_964569945.1 uncultured Ignavibacteriaceae bacterium | reverse complement strand
TCGGACAGCGGCGGCGCGGTCGGTGCCGCACTGTACGGGCACTATGCACTATCCGGACAGACAAACAAGATTAATGCCGAACCATCGCCGCCCGGACCATCGTACACAACAGGCCAGATCGAAGAATTCCTGAATCAAAATAATATCCCTTATAAAAGGCGCACTCGCCCTGAACTGGCCCTCGAAATCGCTCACAGCATAGCCGACGGCAAAATAGTCGCCCTATTTCACGGCCCGATGGAGTTCGGTCCCCGGGCGCTGGGATTCAGGTCGATTCTGGCCGATCCGCGCGATCCCGACACCAAGCGCCGTCTCAACGAAGCGGTCAAATTCCGCGAGGCGTTTCGGCCGTTTGCGCCGACAGTGCTGGAATTGCGCGCCCCGGAATATTTCGACTGCGACCGGTCGTCACCACATATGCTGTTCAACTTCACAGTCCGTGACGACAAACGGTTGCAAATCCCGGCCGTAACTCACGCCGACAACACCGCCCGCATCCAAACCGTAAACGAAAAAGAAAATGCGTTTTTGTTTGATATTCTTACCGGATTCGGCCGGCTGACCGGCATCCCGGTGCTATTAAACACCTCGTTCAATCTTCGCGGCTGGCCGATTGTTCGCACGCCTGCGGCGGCTTTCAGCACTTTTATATCTTCCGGACTCGACTTGCTGGTCATGGAAGACTGCCTTCTGGATAAGGCATCTATAAACCCCGACGACTTTGAACCGTATAAAATCCGAAGCCGCTCCGATTGACAAAGCGACCATTGAAGTGTAATTTGATTAAATGCCCGACAGGATTAATATGAGCAAATGGCAATCACTAAAAGACCGGTTCAGCATACTCGGCGAGTTCTGGTATTTTCTGAAGACATCTCGCCGCTGGTGGCTGACACCTATTGTACTATTCCTGATATTCTTATCGCTGCTCGTTGTCCTGACCGAATCCAGTGCGCTGGCCCCATTCATATATTCGCTGTTTTAATCCGATGAAAGACGACTCCTCTAATAAAAGAAGACTCAAGAGCTGGCAGAAGATATTAATATTGATTCTGGCTATACCGGTTTTTCTGGCGTTCAGTGAGATTATATTAAGAATAGTCCCGATAAGTACATTTTTCGAAAACCGCTTTTTCCTCGTCAACCGG
>CAZMWI010000240.1:0-3152 GCA_964569945.1 uncultured Ignavibacteriaceae bacterium | reverse complement strand
TTCTGCAATCGCAATGCTTTGGCAACGGTCCGGGCCGAAACGACTCCCTCATTAACCAGATTCGTTCCGGCTTTCGCGGGCTGTTCCTTGGTATTGGAAAGAGCTTTTTCAATGTCTTCCTTTTGGGCCGCTCCCATCTCCGTCAAAATGTCGCCAACGCGGTCGGCCGGATCGGAATCCGCAGAATCCTCGGGATTTTTGCATATGGTTTTAAGACGATAAATCAAATCGGCGATTACATCGGTAGCATCAAAGGGTTGATCGTCGGCCAGACATTGTTCCGTGGCGTCCAACAATTGTCCGATCTTATCGATGGATTCAAAGATTATATCTGCGATTTTATCCGTTATACTAAGCGCTTTTTTTCGGGCCAAATCCAGCAGGGTTTCCGATTCATGGGCGAGGACGGCCAAGGGAGTAATGTTCAATATTGCGGCAGCACCTTTTACTGTATGGAAACTCCGGAATATAGCATCTATATGACTGCTGTCACCATCCTCTGACTCAAGCTCCATCATCATCTGCTCGGCACTTGCGCAATGTTCCCGCGCCTCGGCAATAAACTCGCCAATAAGACCATTATCCGCTTCATCCAATTTTAGGATACAATCCTCCGGTGGAAGCCGATGCTGTTCATCGGATGCACAATCTTCTGACTTTTTGTTGTCCTCATTGGAAACAGATTCGTTTGCAGGGGAGTCTTCATTAGTATCATCATATCCTGAATTTTCCATGGCGGGCATTTGCGGAAATTGTACTTCCGATGCTTTTTTGCCGTCGCGGATTACTTGTTGCACCGCCGTAATAGCATCGGTCAGATAAGTTTGACATATTTCCATATCGGACGCATCATGCTGAATAATTTTCTCGATCAGGTCAGCACAATCATTCAAACAGTGCGCGGCTTCAGGGCAATCGGTACTTATATTATGGTGCAGTTTCTTGAGGTTGCTATGAACATCGGCCAACGCGGGATAATCATCCATGTCTGCGGTTACCAAATCACCGGCTATCCTCTCTAATAAATCTCGTGAGGAAGACGAATAGTCGCAATTTTCTGACTTTTCGGAAATATGATCGGGAGTTTCTTCACACATAGTATATACCTGCTATTTTGTTCTGCGTAAGATTACCGGACGTAGATGGCACGGTAATGCTTTTATCCCCATAATTAGGATAGCCCCTTGGTTATTTAATGTTGTTACGATCAACAAGCGTCTTATTACATCAATGCGGGTCGTTCTCCTATCGCCCCTTAAATGCGATAGGGTGGTGTCAGTTAATGTCGGTCGTATTATTATTCAGATAGAATCGGTATAAAATTCCGATGCTTTAGCGTGATAGGCATTGACACGGGAAAATAATTAACATTTCAAATCTCAAATTTTTATATAAACATGGTATGGATGAAGCAGCAGAAAGAACAGGCAGCGTTGCACCGCCTCATATGATCTAAAAACCATATTTCAAATCGGAATAGCGTGCATTAGCCAACGGCCATATTCCACAACATGTTGGCCCTGCCGCGAAACACTTCCGGTCTGCTGAAAGGCAAATAGTACATTAATGTCGAGTTGCGTTAAGCAGAATTAAGTTTGAAATCCCAACATAGACTGTAGGGCTACCCGCCACATTGCGAAACAACATTCCTTAGAGCAGGCTGCCGGTAACCCGACTGCATACATATATTTTGCTTATATAGGATTAAAATGCCTTCATTCATTTAGAATAAGTGGCCCATCATATTCATGCGTTATTCTTCAATAAATCCGAGACGATCCGATAGGCGTGGGCAACAGCCGGGAAACAGACGGTCATAGCTATTTCGGAGTTCATAAGATCTTCGCGACCTTCGTTCGTACTTAGATCTACGCCGGTCAATTCGCGGCAGCTGATGGTTTGCATCTCATCCTCGAAGCGACGGCGAAATTCCCGGGCGATTTCGGCCGTTGCCAACCATTCCTCAATATTGGTGCTTCGTTTTCGCACAATACCAATGGCCATCGTCGCACCGATAACTGCCCCGCACACGCTGCCGGTATTGCCGATGCCTCCTCCAAAGCAGGTGGCGATTTTCGGAATAAGTTCGTTTTCGATATTATAATCCTGACACACGGCCAGGAGTACGGATTCTGATCAGACGTACCCCTCTTGCATAATTTTGGCGGCCAGGTTTTGCTCCATCGATTTCCTCCCGTTTATGATATATTACTGTAATAAAATATTATTAATTTTGATTGCCATTAAAAACGGGAATTTATTGGACCCGATATGGAATGTCTGTGCCAGCTTCGCCCATTGCGAAGCGTAAACCGTTATTCCACGTTCAATCAACCATTCTAGCGAAGAGTAACTACTCGAATAATGAACTCATAATCCATTTAAGCAAGTAATCTCTTTCGTCAAGATCATAATGGACGAGTCGGGACATGGATGAATTCCCTTCTTGCCACATTCGACACATACCTCATTGCCTTAGCCAATCTCTCACACCCTAAAAGGGTGTGCTACCGGGTCTCACACCTCATTGGCCAATATTGAAAGTGACAAATTGACCAGATTAAGCGAGATTCTGCCATAATTTTAAGGCCCTTTTCCGTATATTGAGTAACATTGTTTAATGCTTCTTTTTGATTTTGTACCATACGCAAAAGAGATTGATGATAGAAAGATTCGACGAAAATACCGTCATTCGGGCGATAATGGAAGGCACTTCTTCGGAAACCGGGCAGGTGTTTTTCAAGGCATTGGTCAAAAACCTGTCGCTGGCCCTGAACACAACGGGGGCCTGGGTTACCGAATATAATAAGCAAGAAAAAAGCCTTAACTCCCTGGCCCTGTGGTTTAAGGGCTCATTTATCAGTGAATATAAATATAATATAGCCGGAACACCTTGCGAACCGGTTATAAATAACAAGGAACTGATTCACGTTCCCGATGATGTTGCGATTCAATTCCCGCGCGACACTGATCTTAAACCAATGAATGCGGCGAGTTATATGGGGGCTCCGCTCCTTGACGACGACAGCAGCGTCATGGGACACCTGGCGGTAATCGACTCGAAACCTATGCCTTTTGAACCCAGATTAGAATGGCTGTTCAAAATATTCGCGTCAAGGGCAGCCGCCGAATTAGTTCGTATCAAGATCGAG
>CAZMWI010000239.1:310-3180 GCA_964569945.1 uncultured Ignavibacteriaceae bacterium | reverse complement strand
GTCAAGAACTTTTATTCAATTACACCATAATATGACAGGAAGTAGTAATGATATTAATGGGATTGCAAGTGTTTTTGGAAAATGGAAGAGCCGCCGCAATCTCGATAAAAGCAATTCGAAAATACATCCCGGAATCAAATCACACCGTTTTTATCGAGTCGAAATATGCAAAAATATTCTCGGTAAAAGCCCAGGTTTACAGTTTTCCTCCGAGCCATTCGGGAAACAAAAAGGCGCTGGGCTGAAATAGACAGCATGTGAACAATATCACAATATTCGTAGTCGATTAGAATTTAGTTGTAATAAATTATTTTTATTATAGTGAATCATTTCACAATATATAATATTTGCCCAATTATTTTTGCGGCAGATTTTATCTCCAATGGTGGATCAAATTGATAGCCTGTTTTACCCGGATATTTAAAAAATGGATGGCCTGTGCGTCTGGAAATTTGACCGGAATCAATGAAATTTAGAACCGGATTTTTTGTAAAATTCAACTCTATAAAGACTCTCGGGACGACACAGAAAAGACCTCAATCCGAGCATAATTCTCCTGCCATCGGGCCCCCTATCTACAAAACCGTTTGACAAACGCTCGTGGCTGGATTATACTAAGCGCCTCAATTGATTATAGGATTGTTCCAAAGGAGGATGACCCGGTGAAAGCTTATGCAACGGATCACATAAGAAATATCGCGCTCATCGGCCAGAGAGGTTGCGGAAAAACGAGCCTGGCCGACGCCATTGCTTACTCATCCGGAATTACAAATCGTCTCGGAAAAGTCGACGAAGGCACCTCGCTTTCGGATTTTAAAGATGAAGAAATAAGCCGGAAAACGTCCATCGGCCTGGCCATTCTGGCCTGTCCGTGGAAAGAAAAAAAGATAAATGTCGTTGACCTGCCGGGTCACCCGGATTTCATCGGCGAGCTTCTGGCCGGGATGAACGTCGCCGAGACAGCCGTCATGGTTATAAATGCCACGGCCGGAATCGAGGTGGGCACCGAGGTCCAGTATAAATATGTCGAGAAATTCAATCTTCCGCGCGTCTTCTTCCTGAATAAAATCGAGAAAGAAAACGTCCGGGTTGCCGAAATTGTCGCCCATCTTCAGGAGCGTTTCGGTATTAAAGCGGCTCCCGTCCAGCTTCCGATCGGCACTGGCCTGACGTATAAAGGTGTCGTGGACCTGATCAAAATGAAAGGTATCACGTTTGACCCATCAGGCAAACCGACCGCCGGGGATATTCCCGCCGACATGAAAGACGCCGCCGAAGAGGCCCGCGCCAAGCTGGTGGAAGCCGTCGCCGAGGCCGACGATGCCCTGCTCGAGAAATTTTTCGAAGCCGGAGAATTGACACCCGAGGAATTCCTG
The DNA here is from genome assembly GCA_964569945.1 of uncultured Ignavibacteriaceae bacterium. GTDB lineage: Bacteria > Zixibacteria > MSB-5A5 > GN15 > PGXB01 > CALAMC01. The sequence goes on along the minus strand of CAZMWI010000239.1, from coordinate 1,804 downwards.
GGCGGCTTCAAGAAAGCCATCAATTCCAAGACCTTGTATCCGATCCTGATGGGCTCGGCCGACGCCAATTCCGGCACGCATCCGTTGATGGATTTCATAAACGAATATCTGCCGTCACCGGCCGACCGTTCGCCGGTCAACCTGATAAAGGCCGGCCTGGACGAAATCGTCCCGGTCGACGTCGATGCGGAAGGCAAACCGGTGGCTTACGTTTTCAAATCGGTCTCTGAGGCTCATATCGGCGATATTTCGTATTTCAAGGTCATCGCCGGAAAAATCGCCCAGGGGCTGGAACTGGTCAATGCGAACCGGTCGTCCTCGGAGCGCCTGAGCCAGATCTATTCGATCTGCGGCAAAGAGCGCAAAGAGGTTCCCGAATGCCTGGCCGGGGACATCGGCGCCATGGTCAAGCTCAAATCGACCATCACCGGCGACACGCTTTCGCCCAAGGGCGTTGACGTGGTCGTCCCGGATATCGAGTACCCCGAGCCGGTCATGGATTCCGGTGTCAAGCCGAAGAGCAAAGGTGACGAAGACAAACTCTCGACCGGTCTGCAGAAACTCCGCGACGAGGACCCGACCTTCAGGATCGTCATCGATCCCGACCTGAGGCAGACGGTGCTCTTCACACAGGGCTCAACTCATACCGATATCATCCTCGGCAAGCTCAAGGAAAAATACAACGTCGAGGTTGACCTGTTCAAGCCGAGACTGCCATTCCGCGAGACGATCCGGGGCAAGACCGAAATTCAGTATCGCTATAAAAAGCAGTCGGGCGGACGCGGCCAGTACGGCGACGTCCATCTCCGCATCGAGCCCAACGCGCGGGGCGAGGGATTCGTCTTCCTCGATGAAATCAAGGGCGGGGTTATCCCGAGCAAATTCATTCCGTCGGTCGAGAAGGGTGTGGTCGAGGCGATGACCGAAGGCGGTCTGTCCGGTTCGCCGGTGGTCGACATCAAAGTGGCCGTCTTCTACGGCTCCTATCATGCAGTCGACTCCTCCGATCAGGCCTTCAAGATGGCCGGTTTGATGGCGTTCAAGGAAGGCTTTATGCAATGCAAGCCGGTTCTTCTGGAGCCCGTTTTCAGCGTCGAAATCCTGGTGCCCGATGATTTCACCGGCGACGTGATGGGCGACATTTCCGGCCGTCGCGGCAAGATCGCCGGCATGGATCCCGAGGGCCGCTATCAACGCATACGGGCCACGGTTCCGCAGGCCGAGCTGTATAATTATTCGGTCGATTTGCGCTCGATGACGTCGGGGCAGGGGGTATATACCCGCACCTTTTCGCATTACGAAGAGGTCCCGCACGAAGTCACCGAGAAGGTGATCGCCGAAATAAAGCAATCCAAAGAAGAATAGTACATATTTCGATATAGTCCTCAAAGGCCCCGAACAGGGGCCTTTTTTTGTACGTAGTGATCGGCGGGTCCTCAGACCCGCCGCCAACCCGGGCACAACGCATAAATACCATTTCTGATTCCCCACACA
>CAZMWI010000239.1:0-300 GCA_964569945.1 uncultured Ignavibacteriaceae bacterium | reverse complement strand
AGGCCCCCACCCGGGCCATTTTTTTGTCCGTAGTGATCGGGGGGTCCTACGACCCGCCGCCAACCCGGTCGATCTGAGGATCAACCGGGCACAACACATAAAGCCAAACCGGGCACAACGCATAAATACCATTTCTGATTCCCCACACAATGTCATTCCCGACCTGATCGGGAATCCATCTTGTCCTTGGGGAAACCCTCAATCAAATTCCACTTCCGGATCCCCCGGAAACGGAATCAATCTCGAACTCTTATTGCCATCGCCCTTATCATCGAATTTGGTCTTCTTAAGAAAATTCAA
>CAZMWI010000238.1:0-3259 GCA_964569945.1 uncultured Ignavibacteriaceae bacterium | reverse complement strand
AGAACAACAGGCTGGCCGAAAGGCAGTTGCCGACCGCCGCCGAAAGCACTTTCGAGGCGTTCGGGCCTTTGCCCGCCCCGAGCGGTTCCGGCTCGTCCATTACAAGCTCGATCCCACCACCGAATTTGACTTTGAATTCAAAGGCGTCGATCTGTTCCAATTCAACGGTTAATTTTGGTTCGTCCATTTATTATCTCCCTCGTTTAATTGCCGTACACTATCACACCACCAATTTACCCATGAAATCCCGGGCGGACATCTTCTCGCACGAAAACACCATGTCCCGGATTTCTTTCTGACGATTCGCCGACAACAATTTCGCCGACAATCCGTTGAACTTGACCGTCAAATCTTCCATCGTCATCGGTTCGCGCGGATCACCTTTCGGATATTCCAGATATTCGCTGAACTCCTTGCCGTCTTTGGTCTTCACCACTACTTTCGACGGCTGCTTGGCGGGGAACATTTTCTCAAATTCCTGCGATGCCTCGCCCTTGATCTTGTCGATCACGCTCCAGATGCGTTCGTCCTTGAGCTTTTCTTCCGAGAACGACTGCGTCGAAATTTTATGATCCACCAACGCCGCTGCCAGACAGTACGGCAGCGAATGGTCGGCCGTCTCCCGCGATTCGGGACGGTACTTATGAGGATCGAACAGAATATCACAGGCGCGGGCGATGGTCGTAACCGTCACCTGCTCGACCTGATCGTACTTGATATCGTTCTTCGTTACGACCTTCAGCAGGGCCGATAAATGCGTATGAGTCAGCGCTTCGGTCGGAAACGCCTTCATCCCGCATTCGAGAATTTTGAAATCTTTGCCGAGGTTTCCGACCAGCTTGTCAGTCGCCCAGTCGGGACCGAAGACGTCCATCAAACCTTCTTTTCCCTCGAACACGGCCGTCGTACCAGTGTAACCTTTTTGGGCCATGAGCGCCGCGAAAACGCCGGTCTGCACCGCCATCGGGTCGACCGTGTTTTTCATCATGGTCAATTTGCCCGCCGTCGGACAGCCGATCGTATGATTGTGCGCACCGTTGATACCGATCGCATGGGCGATCTGCTCGGAATTCAAGCCGAGCATCTTGCCCGCCACTATCGGAGATACGAACTGCGTCAGGGTGGCATGATGCCACTTACGTTCCCGCACCCCCGGCACCGCGAACAGGCACATACGCTGTTCAAACTCGTATGCCAGGACAATCGCCACGATCACGTCTTTCATCGTGGCGTTGGCCATCTCCCCGGTTGACAAAGCCGCTGGTATTAGATCCGACGGATGCGAGGGGTCTTCTTTCCAGTAAATATCGTTGAAGTCGAGCGCGCGGATCATGAGCGAATTGACCAGCGTCGCGTTGACTCCCGGGATTTTGTCGCCGAAGCCGATGACCGTGGCTTCCCCCTTGCCCGCCATAACTTTATATATATCCCGCAGGATATTGACATCTTTCGTATGATACCCGCCGAATGCGCACCCGATTGAATCGTACAGGTACCGTTTGACTTCGGTGACGACCTTTTCGGGAAGGTCTTCATATCGCAACTTTACCGCAAATTCCGCAATCTGCTGTGAAATCGTCTTTTCCATTTTCGTTTCCCTTATATTTAACTTTGTGTCGCTGCTTTAGCGGGCGGCTCGAACGCCAGGTATTCGCGGAAGGCCCGGCTGGTCGAAACTACTATCATACACAGCGAAGTCGTCGCGCCGCAGATAATAAATATGAACCCGACGTTATTATCAAGCAACTCCGCTACGACCCCGGCCAATCCCATGCCCAACGGCATCAGGCCCCCGGCGATAGTCTGTAGCAGCCCGAACACACGGCCCCGAATATCTCCGGGAGTCGTTATTTGCAAAATCGTCAGAATATATACGTTAATGATCCCGCTGAACATCCCGATCATCAGCGTAACAAACAGCGCCAGGAACGTATTGGCTATGACCGCGAACATTGCAAACTGCACGCCTTGCAGAAACAGCAGTACTATTATCAACCGCGAACGGCCTTTGCCGGAGATTTTAAGCGCCCCCGCAGCGGCATACCCGATCAACGCCCCAACCCCGAACGCCGCCATAATAAAACCGAACCAGTCCGGCGTAGCACCGAGATGATCCTCCACATAAAACGGCATCAGTACCGCGAACGGCGCCGAAAAGAAATTCAAAAACGTAGCGGCGACAAACAGGTTACGCATGCCCCGCCGCTGCCAGACATATTTCAACCCCTCGATCATATCGGCCTTGAATTTCCGCATTTTCTCACCGGCCGTGCCTGTTCTTTCGGGCATAACCTGCGGTATAGCTATAAACGATTCGCTCAATGCACTGAACAAATAGGTTATTCCGTCAATAATGAAAAGCAGCGGCGCTCCCAGAATCCGGAACAATACGCCTCCCAGCCCCTGCCCGATGAACATAGAAACCTGCATCGACGATTGATTCATGGAATTGGCTGCCTGCACTTTATCGGTTGGCACGAGATCGGGAATTGACGCCTGTATGGCCGGTCTGAAGAATGACCCGATAATGCCAACAAAGACCGAAACCACGAACAGAATCACCACGATGGCGCTCTTCTCATCCGGCATATAGATCAGCATCGCCCCGGCGATAAGGACACCAATGCCGCAAAAGACGTCTGACAGGACGATAATCTTCTTGCGCGAATACAAATCCGCGACCGTCCCGCCGACCGGACCCAAAATAACCGAAGGCAGCATCGCCGCCATCATCAGAGTGCCCATCAAAGCCGCCGAACCGGTGGCATGCTTGATCCAGAACATTACGGCAATATAGTGCACCTGGTTGCCGAGCTGGCTGACCAGTTGTCCCTGCCAGAGAAGGAAGAAGTTCTTATTGAGAAGTTTCGTTGCCGCCGTCAAATTTTGCCCTTGACCCATTTTTCCAGTCCTCCGGCCAGGATCAATTCCTGTGCCGCCGATCCGACCGGTCCGATTCCGTAGTTTTTGCCGTCTAATTCAAGAGTCGATTTCTTTATATCGATAGTACAATTTTTCCCGGTCCGCACCGTTAATTTCTTGTCACCGTAATTCGCTTTCAGGTCGCGAATCAAATCAGGAGCCTCGATAGTCAGATAACCATTATTGAGGGCGTTGCGTTTGTACGTCTGCGAGAACGACCCGGCAATGATTAAACGAATCCCCCGGTACTTCAATGACGTCGCCGCCTGTTCGCGCGATGACCCCGTCCCGAAATTGAATCCCCCGGCCAGGATATCACCGGCTTTGACCAGATCGC
>CAZMWI010000237.1:0-3262 GCA_964569945.1 uncultured Ignavibacteriaceae bacterium | reverse complement strand
TATCAGAAAACCGGATTGATCAACTGGTGTCCCGAAGATAAAACCGTGCTGGCCAACGAACAGGTCGTGGACGGTAAATGTGAGCGGTGCGGCACACCGGTCGAGAAAAAAGAGTTGGTAGGGTGGTATTTCAAGATTACCGACTATGCCGATCGCCTGATCGACGACCTCGATACCCTGCCCGGCTGGCCGGATAATGTCAAAACGATGCAAAAAGAATGGATTGGTCGCTCCCACGGCGCAGAAATAGATTTCACGATCAAAGAGACCGGGGAGAAGTTGCCGATTTTCACGACCCGCCCGGACACCATTTACGGCGTCACTTTTATGGCCATCGCTCCCGAATCGCCGCTGGTGGACAGGTTGGGCTTAGAGGGCGAATATAAAGCAAAGGTTGAAGAGTACCGCAGCACTGTTCAAATGCGCTCGGAAATCGACCGGGCGGCCCAGGGCGATAAGGACGGTGTGTTCACCGGCAAGTACGCCATTAATCCGTACAACGGCGAAGAGGTCCAGTTATGGGTGGCCGATTATGTCCTGGCCGGGTACGGCACCGGCGCCGTGATGGCGGTCCCGGCCCACGACAGCCGTGATTTTCTGTTCGCCAAAAAATATGACATACCAATTAAAATCGTCATCCATCCCGACAAGAACACCGGTCTGAATCTGGACAAGATGGACGACGCTTTCACCGATTATGGTATCATGGTAAATTCGGGCCAGTTTGACGGGCTGGTCGGTCAGGATGCCATAAAAAAAGTCACGGAATACGCCGAACAACAGGGCTTCGGGCGCGGCAAGATCAACTACAAGCTTCGTGACTGGTCGATTTCGCGCCAGCGTTACTGGGGCTGTCCGATTCCGATTATACACTGCAAAAAATGCGGACCGGTAGCGGTGCCGGAGACCGATTTGCCGGTGCTCCTGCCCGACACGAAGAACTTCCTCCCCAAAGGCCGTTCACCGCTGGCCGACGTGCCCGAATTCATGCACGTAAAATGCCCGAGCTGCGGGGGAGAGGCCGAGCGCGACCCGGATACCATGGATACTTTCGTTTGCTCGTCGTGGTACTACTTGCGTTATATCGACGCCCAAAATGATTCAGAAGTCTTTTCCAAGGATAAAGCGGCCGGTTGGATGCCGATCGACCTTTATATAGGTGGCATTACGCACGCCACCGGACATCTGATATATTTCCGGTTCTTCCAAAAGTTTCTTAGGGATATCGGTTGGGTTAAAGATGACGAGCCCGCCAAGGCGCTGTTTAACCACGGCATGGTCCTCGACGGTAAAGGCGAGGTCATGTCCAAGTCCAAAGGAAACGTTGTCTCCCCGATCACACTTATGGAACAGCGGGGTGTCGACGTCTCCCGGCTGGGGATGTTTTTCACGGCTCCGACCGAAAAGGAAGTCCTCTGGACCAATGATGTCTTAATCGGGCCGGAGAAGTTCCTGCACAACAAATTCTTTCCGCTGGTTGATGATTTTAATGCTGACACTACGACTGACTTAAAGTATCGCTTTAATGTCGACGGTTTGCATGATGCTGACCGCGAGATATATATAAGGTTGAACCAGACGATTAAACGAGTTAGCGAAGATTATGATCGTCTGCAATTCAATACGGCTTTATCGGCCCTTATGGAACTCGTGCGGGACTTCGATCCGGACAAAATCAGTGACAAGCGTCTGGTAAACTGCGTTATTCTGGATTCTATAATAATGATATCGCCGATGGCGCCGCATATGGCCGAGGAAATGTGGCAGCTGTGCGATCAAAAGGATTCGGTATTCAAGTCGTCATGGCCGGAATTCGACCCGAAAGCGGTTGAATTCGATACAATTAAGATCGCGGTTCAGGTTAATGGCAAGCTGCGCGGTGAAATCGAAATCGCCCGCGACTCGGATAAGGACGTCATTATGAACGCCGCCGCTGAAAATGACAGGGTCAAACCGTATCTGGACGGCAAATCCATAGTCAAAGAGATCTATGTGCCCGGTCGATTGGTTAATCTCGTAGTAAAATAGCAAACAACGCCCGTTTATTTATAGGATGCATATGGTTATCTGGCCATAGAAAAGGATACGGATGTTAACATAATATATCTTTTATGACGCAATCCTTTGAAATCGGGCCTGTCAAGATCTCCTTTTAGCCGGATAATATCAATGCCCGCCAAAATTCAAATCAAAATCCCAATAAATTTAATTTTGACTTGCCTTGCAAACATATTATTCCATCCTATATCGGTTATTTAAAATAGTCTGGGTGTTTCAATGCCGAAATCGAATGAGCCAAAATGGCTTTAAATCCTTCTAATAACCGATTCGCCCAGAGCTTGCTGTGGGATCCTTTGTTTATGCAACTTAGGATTTATATCTTGTTGAAGGCGTAATTAGCCAGCCGCCGGGCTTCACGAAACCGTGTGTTATTTCCGGGAGCGCCGAGGATGACGACCGTAACCTCTTCACCCTTCGAATTTTGGAGGATTGTTGCCAAGCAATAATCTGATTCTATAATGTATCCGGTCTTGCCGGCCTTGACTTTATATTTCGAGAAAACCATGCGGTTGGTATTGACCAAACGAATCCGCTTTTTGCGGTTAACAAGTTTGAAATCATATTTCTTAAGACTGGTGATGTGCGCCAGTTCGGGATATTTGCAATACGCGATATTAAGCAGTTTGGCCACGTCGGCGGCGGTTGAGCAGTTTCGTTCGTCAAGCCCGGTCGGCTCGAACATCACGGTGTTTTCCAACCCGCAGGCTTTAGCGACGTTGTTCATATTCAGGGCGAAATCCTCATAGGTCCCGGCTACCAGCCTCGCCAGCGCCCGGGCGGCCCGGTTGTCGGACTGAAGCATCGCAGCGTGGAGTAGATCTTTAGCCCGGACCTTGTCCCCCGTCCGAAACAGCGAACGAGATGAATTTCGTGCATCCTGCCGGGTTATAGTCAGGATTGTGTCCGGATTATAATTGTCGAGCACAATCATGGCCGTCAGAAGCTTCGAAATCGATGCCACCGGCCGGATGGCGTCGGCATTGTAGCAGTATATTACGTCGTGTTTCTTATTGTCTATAGCTATCGCGGCCTTGAGGTTTAAATGCAATTCGCGGCTGATATTGGTGTCCGGCAGATCAAATGAAAAAGCCTGCTGCTGTTCGTCAAAAGAATACAAGGTCCCCGATTGTGATTCAGTCAACCCCAAGAAATACGCTATAATAAACAGGGCGATTATCCCCATTGCGGATAAGGCAATCAC
>CAZMWI010000236.1:0-3266 GCA_964569945.1 uncultured Ignavibacteriaceae bacterium | reverse complement strand
GTGACACGAATATCCGTTTGTCCAGTTCGCTTTGAACCAGAGTCTCCAAAGAAAAGTCCAGTCGCTTGTCTAAATATTCATAACGCTCCATATCTTTTCTTCGCGGCACATTATTCAGCAGGTCCAGCACCATCCCCCCGCCCACGGTGACTTGAGGAGTCGGCATCCTGACTATATAACGGTCGCCGACAAAACCCATTACCGGTTCGAACGGATTAAAAAACGCGATGCCCGACTGTCCCGGTGCGATCCCCTTTTCCGACATTGTTCTGACTTCACCCTCGACTTCTGTCGTCCCCAATATCATCAGAAGTCTGCGGCGGTCGGTTATTTTTACGGGCGATTCCGGAAGGACGGTCAGGTCAAGAGCCATTACCTCTTCCGTTGGATAATCTTCTATCATTCTTTTATACCCGACGACCCCGCCACGATTGATGTACTGATGATCGACCCCGGTCAGCGCCAGTGCCGTCCTCTGACCGGGGAAAGTTTTTTCCACGGCCTGATTGTGTGATTGCATGGAGCGGATACGCCCGTTTTTCTTACTGGGGTACACCGCGATCTCATCGCCGACCGACAATGTCCCTCCTCGAAGGGTTCACTTTGCGACACCGACAATGACTGGCATAAGAAACGATCTATCGATATATAGTCTGGGCTTGCCGATATCCGAACGCTCGACGATCTTGCTCGATAGCACGTTGATTTTGTTTTTCAGTTCGTCGAAGCCTTCGCCGGTTGTCGAAGACAATCTCACGATTGGAGCGTTTTCCAGAAATGTCCCCTTCAACTTTGATTTCAGGTCATCGACCACCAGATTGAGCCAGTCAGGATCGACAAGATCAATTTTGGTAAGGGCGACAATGCCGTTTTTAACCCCCAGAAGTCCCGTAATACTCAGATGCTCTCTCGTCTGCGGCATCCACCCATCATCGGCCGCTACGACCAAAATGACAGCATCGATGCCGCCCGCCCCGGCGATCATGTTGCGCACGAATCGTTCGTGCCCGGGCACGTCGACGATGCCTATGCGCTGCCCATCCGGCGTATCATACCACGAAAACCCCAGGTCGATAGTCATCGCCCGTTCTTTTTCTTCGGGCAGGCGGTCCGGGTCGATTCCGGTCAGCCTTAAAATAAGCGATGATTTGCCGTGATCGATGTGTCCGGCGGTTCCAATGACAAACATATCAGGAAATTTTGGGTATGACGGTCTTTATCGACCGGGTAAGCAGGTTGATGTCATCTTCGTCGATCGCCTTGAAGTCGATCATGAATTTATCGTCCTTAATTCGTCCAATTACCGGCGGACGAAGCGAGCGAAACAACTCCGCAATTTTCGTGGCCGAAAGCTTACTATTGAACACAAGCGCCGCCGATTTAAGGGGAACTTCCGGCAGCGAGCCGCCGCCCATCTGCCCTTCGGACTTCTCCGCTTTAATCATATTTCCGGCTTTAATTTTGGACGTCACGGAATTAGCCAGATTAAGTAAATCGGCTTGCGACCGTGAAGCCAGACGCCACAGCTTGATATTTTCTTTCCAGGTGCCGTCGAGATAATACCCCAGCAAAACTTCCAGCGCCGAAAATATAGTTTTATCGACACGAAGGGCACGGAAAATCGGGTTCTTTTTTATTTTGGCGATCAGGTCCGCCCGTCCGACAATCAGCCCCGCTTGAATTCCGCCGAGAAGTTTGTCGCCCGAAAAGCAGGTGATGTCTGCCCCGTCTTTAACCGATCCTTGTACTGTCGGTTCGCGATGCCCGATCAGTTCACCGGTATCAATAAACACGCCGCTTCCAAGATCGTTTATGACCGGCACCCCGGCCTTCCGGCCCAAATGCACCAGCGTTTTTAAATCGACCTCATCGCTGAAGCCGGTGACGGAGAAATTGCTTCTATGTACTTTCAAAATCGCCGCCGGGTTTTCTTCGAGAGCGTGAGCATAGTCGTCTCTTGACGTGACATTGGATGTACCAATTTCAACAAGCCGCGCCCCGGCTTTTTTCATTATATCGGGAATACGAAAGCCGCCGCCGATCTGCACCAGTTCACCCCGCGAAATGACGACTTTCTTTCGCGAGGCCAGAGTATTAAGAATAATAAACAGGGCTCCGGCATTGTTATTGACGATTGTCGCGGCTTCGGCCCCGGACATCATCGCGAGGTATTTTTCCGCCAATATTCCCCTCTTGCCTCGCTTGCCCGATGCGACGTCGAACTCCACGTTTCCGTACCCGGTTATCTGACTTTTGATTGTATCGTACAATTTCGGCGAAAGCGGGGCCCGACCGAGATTCGTATGCACCAACACGCCGGTTCCGTTTATCACCCGGCTGATGCGTTTGGATACGGCCGCACCGATTTGTTCAACGATGGCCTCAACTAAATCCGAAAGGCGAAGACCACCCGGCTTTTTTTCGAAGTCTGTCTTGTACTTATCGATTGTCTGCCGGATTATTTCGACTACCAGCGGGCGGGCCAGGTTCTGCGAAGCCTTCAATATTGCATCATCCGAGGCCAATGTCTCAACAGCCGGAAAGTCCCGCCTGCTTTTTATAATTTTTTCGCTCATTTTTAAAGCCTGTACATTACGGTGGTCACGACGCGTCCCACGGCAGCGAGAGATTGGGGCGAACATTTATCCGGCGTGTCCTGAAGCGTATGCCAGTATGGGTAATCGAAATCGATTATGACGGCCGATGGCAAATTGTGCGTCATAAACGACAGGTGATCGTCCTGTATGTCATATTTAACCGAATCGACAAAGGCGCTTTCACCCAGTTCTGCCGCCGTTTTCCAAAACAGGTCGTTAATTTTGGCTGAATATCTATTGGAAAAACCTTCGCGGTATATATGCAGGTCTTTTTCGCCGACCATATCTATCACGAGCGCGAATTTATATTTCTCGGTCCAGCCTCTTTTAGCAAGCTCGCGGGCACCGAGAAAATATTCGCTGACGTCGTGCGGCTGCCCGAAATCTTCACCGTCCAGCAAAGCCAGGTCGATATTTACACGAGGTTTCTGTTTGGCGAACAGGTTGGCCAACTCCATAAGCACCGCCACCCCCGACGCTCCGTCATCGGCACCGGCAATCGGAGTATTTCGTTTGGTCGAATCGGGGTCATTCTCCGCACGCGGTCGGCTGTCATAATGTGCGGCCAACAGGTATCTGGGAGCGTCCGGGCCGCCGCTTCCATCTACGTGCACAATCAAGTTCTCCATCACGACCGGCTTTCCGGTGGTTTTATCGTTGTGAACGAAA
>CAZMWI010000235.1:0-3276 GCA_964569945.1 uncultured Ignavibacteriaceae bacterium | reverse complement strand
TTCAAGCAGCGTCAGCGCCTCTTTTTGGCGCCGCTCGTTCGGGGGTAAATCGTTCAAACGTTCCAGCGCTTGTGCGCGTGTTATTTTGCCGGCACGAACCATATTGCCCAAAAGCGCATGATGATATGTATAACCCAACTGCTGCTCGAAAGCAGAATTCTTGACGGCCTCGAAAAGACAATCAGCGCGCCATGACGAAACACAGCCGTCGGGCAGACGCCAGCCCAATTCGGCAAGCGCCGTCTCGACCCGGTTTTCATCCCAGTCGCCGTAATGAAAATAATCGAATCGTTCAATCCCCGGGTATCGCAGCCGTAAGTACAGCGAATATTGATTGATGTATAGCACGGACGCACGAAACAGCGTGACGATATGCTTCATCAAAACCGGGGCTCCGGCCAGAGTTTTAAATCCTCTGGCTATACGATAAATATTATCGACTACCATCGAGCCGACAGAATAGCGATCGTCACGGTTTATGTCGACCGATGCCGGGCCGTGCGGAAAATATTCCAGCCTGTTGCCGCCGTAGATCACGGTCTTTATTTGATTCGCGGCGGCGATGCGGAATATTTCGCGGTTGATCAGCTTGCACGGGGCACATGCCAAATTTATCAATATCGGCCGCTGGTGAACCGCCCACTCATTGAGACAGAACCGGGCCACATCAAGATGATTTTTCGGGCTGTTTATTTCGACCAGCTTCACATTGAGCCTTTCGGCGATGTTCCTCACGTTTTCGATAATTTGAGCCGGCGTAAACGGAGTCTTTCCAAAAACGGCCAGACAGCGAAGACCGTGGATCGTAACCAGTTCGTTGAGCATGAAAGTGCTGTCTCGTCCGCCGCTCCAGGCTACAACACAATCGTACTTCGACCCGGATCCGCGCACCTTCGCCCGGTCGATAATTTCGGCAAGAGCGGTCGGATCCGGCCTTTTATATATATGCGCCAATCGATCCGGGGCTTTACACAGAGGGCAAAGCCCGGAACTGTCGAGCGGCAAGGCCGGTGTTTCCGGAAGCACGCACGATCCGCATATTCTTCTACGATTCATATACTTATAAGATAGGGGCAACGCTTCCCCGCCGCAAGGGGGGATTTTTATATGCTAATAATATAGCACTTATGTCTTGACAAAATATATTATTATGCTATTATTTTAGCAGTTTCGTTAAACGCGGGATGCGGGGAATTCGTCTGAAGGACATGAAGGAGGAAACAGTGAAAAAATCTATGGACCGGCTCGGAAGCCGCGAGCGCCAGATCATGGAACTGGTTTATAAACAAGGCCAGGCGACCGTAGCCGACATACAGCTGGCCATAACCGAGGACCTCAACTATTCTACTATCCGCGCCCAGATGACAATCCTCGAACGCAAAGGTTTTCTCAAACATATCAAGAAAGGCCGCGCTTTCGTCTATTCGCCGACCGTCCACCGCCGCAAAGCCAGCCGGGCGGCCATCAGGCGGGTCATCAATACATTCTTCGACGGTTCGGTCGAAAACGTCGTCGCCGCGCTGGTGAGCATCAAAGGGGCCAGTCTGTCTCAGGAAGAGTATGACCGTCTCAGCGAACTGATTAAAACCATGAAAGAGAAAAACGCGAAAAATGAATGAGCTGATAAACACAATAGCCGCCATATTCATGGACCCACGCCTGACAGCCTCGTTGCTATCAATCGCCATAAAAAGCACTATTATATTTATATTAGCCGGTGCCATTTGGGGATTAATGCGCCGCAAAAGCGCCGCAGCCAGTAGTCTGATCCTGACAATAGTTTTTGCTGCTGCACTTATATTGCCGCTTTTAATATTTGTCATACCGTCGTGGCAGCTGCCTCTGGCGGGGCTGTTTTCATCGTCGCAACAGACCGGCGCTTCAACATCATACGGTGCTATTATCCAGATTACCAGAGGGGTGTTCGACAACGGCTATTCATTTTCGGCGCTATTTATCTTTGAATTGATATGGACTGTCGGAGCAATCGTATTATTGATCCGCCTCTTATGCGGTTGGTTAACGATGTTTAAAATCGCCCGCCACGCTGTACCAACCAATAATTCAGCCATTATCGAATTAACCCACCGCCTGAAATCCAAATTCGAGCTACATCAGAATACAATACCAACTTTTTCTCCCGATGTATTATTTCCACAGGTTTTCGGCGTCTTCAAACAAAAACTGATTCTGCCCGAAAGCGCCTCGCAGTGGCCCATAAAAAAACTGGAAGTGACTATAACCCACGAGTTGGGGCATATCAAACGACACGATGCCTTGCGGCATTTAATGGCATCGGCGGCGGTCGCGCTGTACTGGTTCAATCCGCTGGTCTGGATATACCGTCGAAAGCTGATAAACGACGCTGAAATAATCTGCGACAATTTCGTACTTATAAACGGCAATGATCCCCTCACGTATGCCGAAATCTTGCTCGGCCTTGCCCGGCAGATCAGGCAAAAACGGCTGACCGCACCGGTCGGCGCGAACATAATCAGAAAATCTGAACTGGAGGGTCGTCTTATGTCAATCATGAGCAATAACAATCGCCACACCGCTGTGAGGCAATCTGCTTTTGTACTGGGAGTACTTCTGACGCTCGTCTTTGTACTGCCGCTGGCCGGGGTGCAACTTTTGGCGGTCGAATCGGGAAACAGTGCACCGACAGCATCCGTGTTCAATGCCAACGGACATTTTGCACTGTACGCACAGAAAGACAGCGGGGAATATCCGGCGCCGGATGATTTTGTCAAGGTCACCGTCATGCCGGAGATGATTAAAATGGTGCAGCCGGAATATCCTGACGAAGCTAAAAACAAAATGATCGGCGGCACGGTTTATGTCAAAGCGCTGGTGGATAAAGACGGCTCGGTTGTTAAAGCGCAACTGGCGAAAACATCCGGGAACGATCTGCTCGACACAGCGGCCGTCAACTCAGCATATAAATGCAAGTACACACCGGCCGAATACGATGGCAAACCGGTGGCAATCTGGGTTACCTACAGTGTGAATTTCAATCCCGAAGATCAAAAGTACAAAGAAGAAATCGAGAAAAAGAAAAAAGAGAGATAATCTTAGTAGGTCAGGATCCGTGCCGAAGGCCCTGCCTGCACTGAGCCTGCGAAGTGAGCCTTGCGAAGTAAGCCTTATCCCAAAATACACTATAGGCGTTCGTGAGCCATCCATTGTAAACCACGTCCTTGGCTTTATAAAAGAGCACGGTCACCCGCCTAGGAAGGCAATCTGACTTAGCCTGTATGGATCCTCCCAAGCCCT
>CAZMWI010000234.1:0-3287 GCA_964569945.1 uncultured Ignavibacteriaceae bacterium | reverse complement strand
CGATAATTTCGCGCATGAATTCCCGCTCGATAATTCCGGTTTACAGATGATAGTTACCGACGATGATAACATAGCCGTGTTCTTTGTGTCTCCGGGGACTCCGGCTGAAAAATGCGGTCTTCAAAAAGACGACATAATTACGGCTATCAACGGGATCGACGTCGAGAACTTCGGAGGTCTGTTAAAAATCAAGGACATGATGGAAAAGCCGGCCGGGACGAAGTATGATCTGACAGTGATGCGCGGCGATAAACCGGTCAATTGCAAACTGGAACTTAAAAATCTGTATTAAATTAATAAATTAACTCTATTCCGACCCGGGAAAATCGAAATTCCCGGGTTTTTAATTATTGCAAAGCGTCTGAAAAAATGTCTATTATTTCATAGGCTATGGATATTGCGAAATTATCGTAGATTTGAATGACAATGGAACTCGACGGACATAAATTCTGGGTTATATTGCGGGCCGTAATAATGGTCGCAATCGGAGTGTATCTGATACTGGCGATTTTGCTGACCCTGTTTCAGTCACACTTCGTGTACTATCCGACCCATGCGTTGGACAACAACCCGTCCAATGTCGGGCTGATGTACGAAGCGGTTTCGATACAAAGTGAGGATGGTGTTCGGCTGCTCGGATGGTACGTCCAGTGCGACAGCGCCCGCGCCACGGTTCTCCTGTGCCACGGCAACGGCGGCAACATATCGCACCGCGTCAGCCTCATAAAAATTCTCCACGACCTTAAACTCAACGTCCTGATATTCGACTATCGGGGTTACGGCCAGAGTGAAGGGGAGCCGTCGGAGCTCGGCACTTACAAAGACGCCAAAGCCGCCTGGTTATACTTAGTGCGCAAGAAGGATATTAATCCGTCGCGTATAATAGTCCACGGCCGCTCTTTGGGCGGGGCGGTCGCGGCGCATCTGGCCCGGGATGTCAATCCCGGAGGCCTGATTCTGGAGTCGACCTTCACATCGGCCGGTGACATTGCCGCCCGCATGTTTCCGTACTTTCCGATTCGTTTGATGATCCATTACCGCTATAACACCGCCGACGATCTTGCTCATTGTACCTGCCCGGTTTTAATTGTCCACAGCCGCGATGACAAGCTCATTCCGATTAAATTCGGCCGGGAGTTGTATGAAATCGCCCACGAACCTAAAACCTTTCTCGAAATCACCGGTACGCACGACGACGGTTATTTCACGTCGGGCCAGACGTATATACAGGGACTGGATAAGTTCATAGATTCTATTTCCGCCATATCTTCAGGCGAATAGTACATCCTTGACAAAATCCGAGATATTATTTCTTCACCGCGAATGCCAAGCCATCGCGAATTGGCACGATAGAAGCGATTACATCCGGTGAATTGAAAAGAAGTCGGTTGAATTCAAGAACGCCTTTGGTTGAATCCGAGGGGTTATCGTCGAGAATCCGGCCCGACCACAAAACGTTGTCGGTGATAAAAAAACCGCCCCGGCGCAGACGAGGCACCGCCAGTTCAAACGCTTCGGGATATTGCTCTTTGTCGATGTCATTAAATATTATATCGAAAGGACCGTCAAACTGCCGGATAATGTCGCGGGCGTCACCGACGTGATAGTCGAAGCCGGTTTTAAAGTCTCCGCATCGGTGATGCTCACGGGCTCGATCCATATTTTTCTTGTCACCGTCAGTACAAACTATATGACCGCCGCCCGGCATTCCTTTGGCGAACCAGTACGATGAGTATCCGTATCCCGAACCCATCTCGAATATGTTTTTAGCCCCGATTGAATAAGCCATCTGAGATAAGAACGTCCCGACCAACGGCCCGACAATCGGGAACTTGCGTTCGCGGGCGTACTGCTCCATTTCGCGCAGAGTCGGATCGCGATCGGGGAGAAGGCCCCTCATGTATTCATTGAGTTTCGGATTAACGACGTCCATCGGTTGTTCTTTCTGTATTTTTGAAAGCCGCGGTTGTTTGCGGTCGGCCTGTCAGCTCGTCCAAATCCTCGATAGTTTCCATTTCATAACCCAACATCGCGGCGAAATTTCGTGACAGGATTTCACCTGTTTTTTCAAGAGAGATTTCCTCCTTAAGCAGTCCGGAAACCGAACCGACCGGAAATTGAGTTATCCCGCACGGATTGATCAGTTTGAAATAATCGAGGTCGGTATTGACATTCAGCGCCAGGCCGTGATAAGTAACCCATTTCGAAACCGCGACACCTATCGCCCCGACCTTCTGGTTGTCGACCCAAACCCCTGTCAGACCGTCTTTGACACCGGCTTCGAGCCCGAAATCAGCCAGGGTCGAAATCATAAGCTGTTCTAGATCGCGGAGGTATTTGTGGACATCGCGCCCACGTACCGTTAAATCTACGATCGGATAAGCCACCAACTGCCCGGGCCCGTGAAATGTAATATCCCCGCCGCGTTCTATCTCGTAGAGTTCCACACCTTTTTTTTGTAAGGCGTCCTCAGTGACCAGGAGATTTTCGCGGCTTGTGCCGCGACCCATAGTTATAACCGGGTTGTGCTCGGTAACAATCAGGCAGTCGGGGATAAGGCCCTGGCGGCGTTTGGCCACCAGCTCTTTCTGTAGCGCCCAGATATCTTTGTAGGCGGTTCGGCCCAGATCGATTTTATTCAGTCTTTTATGTCCTCGGCTACACATAATTAAGTCCTGTGATAAGATCGTATTCAATATACGACAACGGGCTTCTTCAGCCAATAGTTCCGGGTAATAATTTCTCTCGAACGCCTATGGTTTTTGGGTGTTTAATTATGAAAAGGCAGTATGGCAAGGAGGCCATAACCGGGTTAAAGAAAATGTCCCGATTGCCGAAGAACAGAGGGGTTTAAAGCACCCGGAATGAAATCGAAATTGCGGGAACTTTGAGCCCGGTTTTGCTCTTCTAAAAGTAGTTGAGGGACACCGGGAAGTATTTTAAAAAAAATTACGTTTTTGCTAAAAATACCCCTTGACAATCCGTGGATTCGGATATATACTCCCGGTCTGCCTGGCAAAGCGGGCAGGTTTTTTTGTCCGTAGAGAGACAATAAAAGTTCTTTGACAACTGAATAGCAGGTGCCGAATTGATAATTCAATTAGGTACGATAGTGTGGGTTCTCAATCGTGTTTTTTGACACGATCGAAACTCTTTTTGTGAATCAGGAACAATACACGTGTTCTTGGAATCATTCTCTGTTTATTAAAATGTCGAAAGATGTTTTATATAATTTACGGAGAGTTTGATCCTGGCTCAGAACGAACGCTGGCGGCGTGCTTAATACA
>CAZMWI010000233.1:0-3327 GCA_964569945.1 uncultured Ignavibacteriaceae bacterium | reverse complement strand
TATGTACATCCTGAGCCGGCATCTAACTTTGGGCAAGCAGGAATATTTTTTCGCCGGTATCTTTGTGCTTTGCCATATCGACAACTATCACGGCGTGACCGGGAAAGCCGCCTCGAATGAATACATCGCCCACCGCTATGCTGTCCACGTCCGGCACCGGGCGTAACTGCTTTTGCAGCGAATACGACCCGGCGTACGTAAAAACCGTCTTAAGATATTTCCGGAAATTCGTATACGACGAATCGGGCCGGGCACTCTTTGCCCACGTCACATGGTTTCCGTCGACAATCGGGCGAAGCCCTTCAATCCAGTCGCGAAAGCGACAGGTATCACCGCTGGTAAAATTAAATGCAATACTGTCATACAGGTTCTTTGAATAAAAATATTCGGACCGGAGACGAATGATGGCATCGGCACACTGCTGCAGATCTTCGTCGCCAGTATCGATATCGATCACCGCCCATTGCGCTTCTTGATTGTACTTAGGACGACCGTCGTAAAGAAAAACCGTGTCGCCTCTGTTTTTTATGGGTAAATGTCTCAGCCAGTCGGCGAAGCTGCCGCATACCGCCTGAATTTTGACGTACCCATCGGGCGCATCGACGGCATTACAGATTCGATCACCCGTATAATTGCTGTCAAGCCAGCAATAGTTCTGGGCGACAGTATTTACAGGACCGGATAGTACAATCAAGACACACGCGAAGAATGGCCAATAGAAGATTTTCGACCTGCCTTTTACCACTTAACACTCATCGCCATTTCGGTGGCTTCATCGAACAACTTGCGGAAAAACCGCTTGTCGTGACCGGTCAGAAACAGCAGGATATGGTCGCCCTTCCTGACACCGATCAGACCGAGCGCGACCTCGTTGTTCATCGTCTGTTCACCCATCTTTATTTTGTAAGTGGCCGACCCTTCCCACTCCACTCCTTTCAGCTCACCGATTTTGATTTCCTTTTTTATGCGGGTCGTGAACCCCTGAAACGTGACGTTTTCATCATAAAAATCGATGTCCTGCAGGATTTCTTTTTTCTGGTCGGATTTGTATGTTTCGCTTAACAGGCTGTCGACAAACGCCAGCGGCGCCAGGTCGGTCGTGGCCATATAGACGCTCATGGTCGGCCGCGGCATCTGATCGGCATAATCGGTGTATTCGGGCGGGATTTCGGGATTGGTCTGCTCGACCTGAAGCCTGTAATTGCTCGGTTCGGTGAAAACTTTCCCCTCCCAGTTGTTTTTGATCGTAAACTTGAAACCGTATTCGGCGTCGGTGTAAACGCTGTCGGTGATGGTGCCGGTCTTATCCTTTTTCGTGCGCGCGAAAACCGTCGGCAGGCAGAAAGAAATTATCAGCACGGCGATCAAGCCGGTTTTGAACTTTGACATATACCCTCCGGTATGAGATTATTCTTTGTTTCGATCCAAATTAACAGATTTTACGCCGCGGAAGAATAAAAAGTTGAAATGAAAATATCGTTTCGCCGCCGACGTCAAATTGCCTTTAAGGCGCTTAAGATCCCATCTCAAGCGGCGGGGCACCGCTATAGTATGTACGTTGTGCCTGGCCTGCCCTGAACTTTGAAGGGTGGGTCCTCAGATCCACCGGGTCTTTTTGACAAAATTAAGATAATAATTTCAATCACCCGATACACCATTGACCGCATCTATATACGCACAATAATCGCAATGCGGCGACCGCTCCGGAATTGAATCGCTATTCAAACATCCATATATATTCAAAATAACGTCTTCTATCCAAGTGTCAATGCCGGTGTACGGTATAAGCGTCAGATCGAATTCCAGCCGGGCGTTGAAGGCCTCGCTGCCGGCCCGTCCATTGCAGTACAAAAAATACCCGGTATCGGAAACTTTGAAGCCGTTGTGTCTCAACAGCCACTGGTAGATTTCCATCTGGCGTTTGTACCCCGACTGCCAGTCTTTGTCGAGCGCGGTAATTTCCTCGGATTTGGACGTGGACTTATAATCGACCACGATCAATTCACCGTCCGGATTCTGCCAGACGTCGTCGATGGCTCCATGGATGAGCAGGTTGGTCGACTCGTGGAGATATTGCACGCCTGTGAAATTGTGTCGCCATTTGTCGAGATCGGGGTGTGCGTACGGGACAGCCTCGACACCGTACTGCTCCATCAGCGGATGGCGGGTTCCTCTGGCGCGATAAGAATCGAATTCGGTCTTGAGCAGACTGTCCACCGCCGAATTCAGATTGAACGGAAACCCCGGCGGCCGCCCGACGCCGAGTTTGCGGTCAATGTAGAAACAGCGCGGGCATTCGACAAACAGGTCGATTTTGGACCGACTCAGCTTGTACGGTTTCTCATCCCCGCTCTTATACAAATTCCGCGTTCTATGTGGGTTGTAGTAGTCTGACATGTTACTTGCCTTTTGTGGTTACTATCAATCATCGATGTCCCACTTGGGTGGCCCACGTAGTTACAATGATTAATAATACACAAAACTACCGTCCATCAAGGAAATCAGCAAGTTTCGACTTTCCCTTTCGATGCGCCAATAGGATGACTTTATCGCTCTTTATTATTTCGGAGCTATCGGGAGACGCAAATACCAAATCGTATTTAATCTCGATGTCCTTAGGTATAGGACCGGGAATTATAAATGGGCCAATTTCTATCACTCGAATCTCCTTCCCGCTGAATTCACCTAGATCTTCAATTAAGCTGGTATCTCCAAAAACATTAAGCCCCCCCCTTATAGTATCTTTATTATTTACAAGAATTATCCCATTATTGATTAATATTGGCAAATTCTTAAGGCTTGTATCCGTAAAGTAAAGCGATTGCTGGATGCAAAATTTGGCATCCTTAGTGGCCCCAAACCTTGGCTCAAATGCGAAATAACACCCAAAAACCTCATTTTCAAGAAATAAATAGTTGTTTAGTGAATAGTAAATTTCCATCCCATTGATATCTTGAATAGATGGGTCAACTCTAAAATAATACCAAGAATTCCCGCAGGATGAAATAACAAATAATATAATGGCATTCAATATCCACGATATAGTGTTTCTTTTCATTAAGAACCCCATTTAGCGAACAACAATTATTTGCCATATAACGTGCATTCTAGTACTTTCTATGCATATTATAATTTATGTAATATGTGCGATAATATCCATATAAAGCATAAAAACCGGTAACACACCCTTCCAGGGTGTGGGGCGTTGTTTTTGATCATCACACTATCCCGCGAACCCCCGTTCTTTTCCATTATGATAGTTCAATATAGGCCCGTCGCCGCCCCGATGGCAACATCAAAATGTCTACCAACCTATTGTTGTTTTTG
>CAZMWI010000232.1:0-3330 GCA_964569945.1 uncultured Ignavibacteriaceae bacterium | reverse complement strand
GGCCGAGCCCCGGTCGTCGTATCAGGATGCAGTGTATCGTTTTTGCCGGCATTTCCATCAACATCCTCACCGGGGGGCTGGGCCGACGGGTGCGTATAGCATTGATTGCGGCCCTGGAACCGTCTGGTAATGATTTCATGCAACCAAATTTGAGGATTTTTTTTCGGCATTGCCTCATGCCATGATAGAAAAGCCTCTGCCATGGACTCGCGCATCAACTCAACTGCATCGCGTCCATTTTTTGTCAGCGATAAAGAGAAGTGTATAAGAATTTCGAGGTCAGGCAGAATATTTTCCTTAAAATCCAGCCTATTTCTGCGTTTCATCACCATTGGTTACTACTCCATATAATCATGTTGCTACGCGACATCTGTCTTGTCAGGATTCAGTAGAAGGGCAGCCCGGACCAACCCTGGAAATTTCAAAGTTCCCGCCACTCTCAGGCCTAAAAAAGATATCCAGGAAAACTCCCTGCACCTCCGGGAAGTATACCCTCTGCTTCTAAATACCAATTACGGCGATATAGTGCGGTGAGTCAATCGGCCAGAGGATTGAAAAGTGGGCTAAGTCATTGGAATGAGGGAAACTGCTTTTATCTAACTGCTGCTGTTGATCTGATTCCACTTTTCTCATGACTTAACTTCTTATGGTCCGAACCAACTTCAATTTATATAATATGCGTTTTTTTCGGATGTGACTCGTACTGCTTGGCGGCCTGAGGCTCACGGTTTTTAATACCGCCAATAACGCGATTGCGGATCTCCGAAGTGGTTATGCCTCCGTGGTAGCAAATATCACTCGCCACTCTTTGAGCTGCTTCCTGACTGACTCCAGCGTTCCTCATTGAATTTTCAATTTTGCTTTTATGGAACTCTTCTTCCTTACCTGATCGTTTAGTTATGGTAAGCATATGGCAATCTTCCTTTCTTTTCAGAAAATTCGACAAACGGTTCTGACTGCGAAACCATATTGAGAATGGAGGTCGAAGAATATCGCGGGAATAAGTTGAGGTTCGGCAGGCTCTTCAAATCTTCATTCATCAAGTAATCTCTGTTTCTACATTATTCTTCTGTCCAACCCATTTGTCGCGAAAAAGAGAGCACCATCAAGCTGATCCAGCCTTGACAGCAACATCGCCGTTGACTCCGAGTGAAGGTTCGTCTGTTTTTTAAGCTCTACTTCCAGAAGTTCTCGCATTTTGGTGAAATGTGAGGATTCATTGTTGTTTCCGGGCTCCTGTCTGGCATGCGACTCCCTCACGCGATGGGGTTCCTTGAAGAATCCCGATTTCTTTAAATAGATTATAAGGACAATAAACAAAGCTCCGAAAAGGAGCATTAGCCCAAGTATAAAAAACCCGAGCGGCGCCTGAATGGCGGCAACGCCGAATGTAATAGTCGTCGGCGTCATAATCGCGTTCAAGTTGAGCGCAATGAATGAGGCAATTACAGCAATTCCAACCACCAATAAAAGCGTATGTATCTTCATATTTATCCTCCGGATAAATTGTTGTTACAGGTACATATTAAAAATAATTGATTTGTTCAGATGGTCAATCGGCCGGACGATTGAAAAGACGATTAATCAATTCGGTTGAGGCGTTAGACACGAGATTCGAGGTCGCGTCGAAATATTTCAGGGCAAATCACTTTTATGGGCAAAAGAAGCCAATTCCAGGCGGGTGTGAAGAGCCAGCTTATCAAATATATTGCGAATATGGTTCTTGATTGTGAAGATAGCAACTTTGAGTTTAAGAGAGATTTCCGTAATGCTTTTTCCCTCTCCCAAAAGAATGACTACTTCTCGCTCCCGCTCTGTCAATTTGATTGCGTCAATCACTCTATCCACTGTTCCCGCCTGAATAGCGCCTTCTACAATCTGCGAAAAAAGCGAATCGGCCATGGTCGGAGGCAGTATCTTTACTCCCTTGACAACCGATCGGATGGTGTGCAGAAAATCATCAAGAGTCGAATCTTTAGAAATATAACCGGACACTCCTGCTTTGACTAATTCAATCACCTCGGAATGCGCCGGAATCAGGTCCAAGACGACGACCTCCGTACGTGGGTGTTGTTTCTTTATTAATTCAAGCACTTTCAGACTGCTGAGACTCTTGAGCCCCAGGTCAAGCAGAACCACGTCCGGCTTTAACTTCTTGGCCTTTTCAAGGGCACTTCTATTTCCCGAGGACGATACCGCCGTGATGTCCTTCTGTTCGTTGAGGATCGCAGTTGTACCGTTACGTAAAAGACGATTGTCTTCGATTAGTAAAACTTTTATCTTTGCCATAATTGATCACTTCCTTTATCAATTATTATGCAGTCTTTTCATGGCTGATAAGATTCGCATGAAGAAACCAGGGAACCATATAATGTATTCCCATATAAGAATACGGCAAATATTAACGAGGGTCAATCGCCCAAAAGAATGAAAAGGGAATTAATCCTTTTGACAGATATGCTAATCCTGATCTCCGGAAGATCCCGAAGTATTTTTGGCTTTCATTTCCTGTGAATGGGCAAATGTCGCCAACTCCAGACGGGTGTGGATAGCCAGCCGTTCCAATATGTTGTGCACGTGGCTCTTGACTGTATGGACGGCAATATTGAGTTCCCGGGCGATTTCCTTATTGCTTTTTCCAGCGGCTATATGACCTATCACATCACGTTCTCGGCTGGTTATCTTGACGGATGACATCAATTCCCCAATTTTGCCGCTTTGGAGAGCGTGCTCCACGATCTGAGAAAAGAGCGAACCGGTCATCGGCGGGGGAAGGATCTTTGCCCCTTTTACTACCGATCTTATTGTATGCAAAAAATCGTTAAGAGTCGCGTCTTTAAGGATAAAACCTGCAACTCCCGCCTTAATAAATTCGACAATTTCTGCATGTGCCGGGACCAAATCCATGACAACAACATGGGTTTCGGGAAATTGCTTTCTTATTAATCCGACAACTTTCAAGCTGTTTTGATTCTTAAGACCCAAATCCAGCAGTACAACATCCGGGACCAGCTTTCTGGCCTTCTCAATGGTATCGCCATTGCCTGAAGATGAGACCACTTTGATGTCCGCCTCCTCATTCAGCATTTTAGTAATTCCCTCACGCAGAAGGCGATTGTCTTCAATCAAGAACACGCTTATCTTCGGCACTAAAAATTCTCCATAATAGATTATTGAATAACCTGATTAAAGTATAAAATGGCCGCCAATTGCTGTCAACAAGAAAATGTCGAATGGCTTGCCGAATATGCACTACCGCCCGGGAAAGGCAGCTTAAGAACTTGGTTCTTAATTCTCTTAGTACTATTTTCTCTGGAATTTTCGCAATCA
>CAZMWI010000231.1:0-3392 GCA_964569945.1 uncultured Ignavibacteriaceae bacterium | reverse complement strand
GATGACGTGATCGACTACACGAAAGAAGACTATTGGCTGCGCGAAGAAAAATACGATTTGATCGTCGATACTGCGGCGTACTATTCGGTGCGTAAGCCGTTGCAGGCGCTGAAAGCCTCCGGGATATACGTCCCGGTCGGCGGATCATCATCTACAATGAGTGTCCTTGGCTCGCTGATTTTCAATCCCTTTATTGCGAAGATGAAGGGAAAGAAGATAGTATCGTTCATGTCGACCATCAATCAATCGGCCCTGGCTTTTCTGAAGGACCATCTGGAAAACAAAAAGATCGTACCCGTTATTGACAGGAAATTCAGCTTACGTGAAACTCCCGAAGCGATTCGGTATGTTGAAGCAGGCCACACCCGGGGAAAAGTGGTCATTGTTGTTTGACGGAAACCCTCGCAAACCCAACAAGAATATCAGGCCGCAACGGCGAGATTTAAATACCATTGTATGATTGCAATAATTGACCAATCCGTTCTTTTTCGATAAAGATGCCATTTTGTCCGGCAATGGTTTGTGCCTCGGTGAGGATAGAGCGCGCCCTCGATTGTGCGTCTTCATTTTTCGCGGTTTCGTACATGGTCCGTCCAAGCAGGCGTCGGGACATGACGTATATTTCCATGAGCCCATTCTGTTCCGCTTTCGCCGATAACTGCTCCAGCTTACTTATTCCATTGGCAGGGTTTCCGGCTAAGGCATCTATGGCGGCTATATAAACGGCTGCCCACATTTGGCAGTCCAGATAACCGAGTTTTTCTGAGTTACTGTGGGCCAAGTCAAAATAAAATAAACTGGAATCCATATTAGATTCGAAATAGTATAGCTCGCCCAGACCTGTGGCGGCAAAGCACATTCCATATGAATCACCCAGATTGGCACAATCTTCAAAACACTTGCTAAGGCACCTTTTGGCCTTTGCAAATTGACCGTTATATAAATATGCCAATCCCATGTTGTTTCTTGTGAGCGAGGCGGCATTTGGATTTTGCTCTTCCAGTACCGGCAAAACCGATTTATAAATAATTATAGAACTGTCGTATTTGCCAAGATTTGTAAAACAAGCGGCAATTCCGGAAAGCTCTTCATAATATTTTGATTGATACCCGAGAGAATCGTATATTTTAACAGCTTGCTCCGCGTAACTCAGGCTCGCATTATAATCTCCGTGCAAAGAATAGATTTCTCCTATCATACTTAACACATTTGCGGTCTGATAATTCATGCCCATTTGTTTAAGTATGCTCAGCGCCGTATCGAGATTAGCCATGGCAAGGTCATACTCACCGGTGTTTACATAAATTTGCCCTATAGAAGCTCTCATCGACGCTTCACCATATTTATTGCCATTGGCAATTGCCTGGTCTAATAGATGTTTATAGATGGCAAGGGAGCTGTCAATTTTGCCCATTTCAAAAAACACCTTAGCCTTATTATAAATTGCCTCGTTTTTTTTATCTTTATCACCGAGTACATCTGAAATCTGCAAAGTGCGATCGAGCATTTTTAGAACGGTGTCATAATCATTCTGCGTGCGGTAGTATAGCATTAAATTGAACAGCATTGACTGTTCCAGATCGAGGTAATTTTCTTTTTGAGCAAATTCCAGAGCCTTGATGGAATATTTTCGTCCTCTTTCCATATCATTAAGAGTAAAATAGAGGTTGGATAATAATCCCAAAGCCCCGGCTTCTACTTTTTTCAGATTGCGGCGTTGAGATTCAGATAATACGAATAGTAATTCCTTTTCAGCCTTGGCGAAATCGCCTTTCAAAATATAGAGCCCTGCAATTTTGGACCGGACTCCCAAAAATGTCGGATCAGTTTCATAAGCTTTATTAAGCAATTCCTGGCCTTTGTCATAATCGGCTTCTGTTTGGATATGATCAATCAAGTATTTGGCCTGCAAGTAGTATTCATAAGCTAACGGGTTTTTGGTATCGGCAATATCGATCTGCACGTTTTTAACACGTGATGAATCAATCGAAAGAGCAGACGCCAGATTTTCGGCAAGAATGGTTTTAACCTGCTGCAAACTATCACTGCTTTGGGCCCAGCGGTCAGCCCATATATTTGAGTTGGATGCGACATCGGTCAATTGTGCCGAAATATACACACTGTCATTGACCCTGCGAATAGATCCTTCCATAATCATCGTCGCATCGAGATCATTGGCAATGGTTTGCAAGTCCGCATCGGAATCATTATATTTTATAACGGCCCGCATCGGGGCAACTCCCATGGTCCCCAACCGTGTCATATCTACTATCAAATCTTCGGTAATGCCGTAAGCGATATACTCATCTTCTGACGCTCCCAGGTTCCTTAGTTGCAGTATTGCCAGTCTCGGGGTGCCGGCCTTTGCTTCCTGAGTCGTGGAAATTTCCAATTTCCATGGTCTCAGAATTAAAATAAGTACGACAGCCAAAAAAAGGATTGCCGGAAGATATACTTTTGTCACTCGGTTTCTTATTTTGGCAGGGGACTCGGGTTTGAATCCGGACGTTTTAAGTCGAATCAGGTCGCTGATTAGATCTGCTGAAGTCTGAAATCGCAAATTAGGGTCTTTTTGCAATAACTTTGTTACGATCCTCTGGAGTTCATCAGGTACATTCGATTTAAAGCGTCGCAAAGGTTCCGGTTCTTCGAATAATATCGCATAGGAAATCGCCCGGGGATATTCACCCGTAAATGGCTTCCGGGCGGCGATCATTTCATATAAAATGATACCGAGCGAAAACAGGTCCGACCTGTCATCCAGAGTTTTACCTTCCGCCTGTTCGGGTGACATATATTCAAGAGTCCCCATGGTCGAGCCGGTTTCGGTCAATTTGCTCCTTCCCTGGATTTGAGCCAGACCGAAATCGACAAGTTTGGGTTGACCCTTACTGTCGAGAATAATATTGGACGGTTTGATATCGCGGTGAATAACACCATGTTCGTGGGCTTCGCGCAATCCCTCGGCAATATCTTTGGCAAGATCGACAGCCTGATCCAGCGAAATTTCCCCCTGTTCGATAACATCCTTCAGGATTTTTCCCTCGCAATATTCCATTGCAAAGTAAGGATGGCCCTGATATTCGCCCACTTCATACACCGTGACGATATTGGGATGTTTCAGGGCTGCCGCGGCCCTGGCCTCGCGTTTGAAACGTTCGCAGGCGTCGTCGCTGTTGCATAAATGAGGGGAAAGAAACTTAAGGGCTACTTTTCTTTCCAGATTGATATCCTCGGCAAGATATACATTTCCCATCCCGCCGGCGCCGATTTTTTCTATTATTCGGTAGTTCCCGACCAGGGTGTTTGTTTGAAGCTGTGTTTCGGGAAATGCCTTATCATTGTCGTTATTAGTACCCGACATTGAATGGTCCCCCGCTAAGATTTATAAT
>CAZMWI010000230.1:1418-3429 GCA_964569945.1 uncultured Ignavibacteriaceae bacterium | reverse complement strand
AGACAGGGATTTTTTATGCCCCAGATGAAGGATTTACAGCGCATACGGAATATCGGCATCATGGCCCATATCGATGCCGGTAAGACGACCACGACCGAGAGAATCCTTTACTACACCGGCAAAACACATCGCATAGGCGAAGTCGATGACGGTGCTGCGACCATGGATTGGATGGAGCAGGAAAAGGAACGAGGTATAACTATAACCTCGGCCGCGACTACCTGTTTCTGGAAAGATTACCAGGTCAATATCATTGATACTCCCGGCCATGTCGATTTTACTATTGAAGTGGAGCGCTCTCTGCGCGTCCTCGATGGCGCCGTGGGCCTATTTTGCGCTGTCGGTGGGGTCGAGCCGCAATCCGAAACCGTCTGGTTCCAGGCCGATAAATACAAAGTCCCGCGTATCGCTTTCGTCAACAAACTGGATCGTATCGGCGCCGATTTCGAAATGTCCGTCAAGGAAATGAATGAAAAATTCCCGCAGAAATGCATCCCGGTTCAGATCCCGTTCGGTCAGGGCGATCAATTCAAAGGCGTCATCGACCTCCTCGATATGACCTATCGTTTTAGCCACGAAGAAACTCTCGGGGCTGAATTCGAAGACCGGCCTATTCCCGAAGACTGGCTTGAAGCAGCCAACAAAGCCCGAGAAGCAATGCTCGAAGCTCTGTCCGATTACGACGACACCCTTCTTGACAATTTCCTGAATGAGAAATTCATCGAACGTGATGATATCGTGCACGCCATCCGCAAAGGTGTGATCGATTCCAAACTGGTCCCGGTTCTGTGCGGGTCTTCGCTGAAAAATAAAGGCGTGCAAAAGCTTCTCGACGCCATCGTAGATTATTTGCCGTCGCCTTTGGACGTGCCGCCGGTTACCGGGAAGTCGGTCGATGGCAAAAAGGATATTGTTCGCAAAGCCGATCCCAACGAGCCACTGGCGGCGCTGGCTTTCAAAATCGCCACCGATACTCACTCCGGCAAACTTTGTTACGTTAGAATTTATTCCGGTACGATTAAAACCGGTTCGAATATATTAAATCCGATTTCAGGCATCAAAGAGCGGGTCGGGCGAATACTTCAAATGCACTCCAATAAGCGGGCCGATATTGAAGTCGCCTCGGCCGGTGATATCGTTGCTATAATAGGTTTCCGTAAAACTACGACCGGTGATACGCTCTGCGATGTCAAAAATCCGATAGTCCTCGACCTTATGAAATTCCCCGAGCCGGTTATCTGGGTTGCCATCGAGCCGAAATCCAAGGCTGATCAGGACAAGCTGGTCGACGCCATGACCAAGCTCGAAGAGGAAGATCCTACTTTCAGAGTACGCATCAACGAAGAAACGGGGCAGACCATTATCGCCGGCATGGGTGAGTTGCACCTCGAAATATTGATCGAACGCATGATCCGTGAATTCCACGTGCACGCGAATATTGGAAAACCATCCGTTGCCTATAAAGAAACCATCACGGAGGCCGTAGACGCCGAAGGCAAGTTCATCCGTCAAAGCGGCGGCAAGGGGCAGTACGGTCACGTCGTTATTCACGTCGAGCCCAACAACAACGGGACACCGTTCAAATTTGACAACAAGCTTAAGGGCAATGCCATCCCGCGTGAATTTATTCCGGCTGTCGAACGGGGTTTGAAGAGCGCTATGTCCAGCGGAGTTATCGCCGGTTATCCCATCACGGGAATCAAAGCGACTTTGATAGATGGGTCGTCACACGACATCGATGCTACCGAGCTGGCCTATGAAGTGGCTGCCTCGATGGCCCTCAAGGATGCCGCCCGCAAAGCGCATCCGGTTATGCTCGAACCGGTCATGGACGTGGAAGTGATCTGCCCGGAGGATTATATGGGCAGCATCGTCGGCGACATGAATCTTCGCCGGGGAAAAATTCACGGCATGATACCTCGAAATAATCTTCAGGTTATCCGGGCTACCGTGCCGCTGGCCGAGATGTTCGGTTATGCTACGGTATTAAGGAATTTAACTCAGGGCAGGG
>CAZMWI010000230.1:0-1408 GCA_964569945.1 uncultured Ignavibacteriaceae bacterium | reverse complement strand
ATCCACTTGACAAGCTTATAGGGCTGTCTATATTGAGGGCTCGCCTTTTGGGGCGAGCTATACCTATTTTGGGTGAAATTGCATAAGCCCAAGTAGCTCAGTAGGTAGAGCACATCCTTGGTAAGGATGAGGTCACCGGTTCAATCCCGGTCTTGGGCTTTTACATAGCGAAAGAACAATGGGAAAGGTTTTTTCCTTATGGCGAAAGAGAAATTTGTAAGAAGCAAGCCGCACGTTAACGTGGGTACGATCGGTCACGTCGACCACGGTAAGACGACGCTTACGGCGGCAATGACGATGTATCTGAGTTCGCAGGGTATGTCGCAGGTACGGACGTTCGATTCGATCGACAATGCTCCGGAAGAAAAAGAACGCGGTATCACGATCGCGACGGCCCACGTCGAATACGAGACGGCCAAACGTCATTACGCTCACGTCGACTGTCCCGGCCACGCCGACTATGTCAAGAACATGATTACCGGTGCCGCCCAGATGGACGGTGCGATATTGGTCGTGTCGGCTGCCGACGGTCCGATGCCTCAGACGAGAGAGCACATTCTTCTGGCTCGTCAGGTCGGTGTTCCGTATATCGTCGTTTTCATGAATAAAGTCGACATGGTCGACGATCCGGAACTTCTGGACCTGGTTGAACTGGAAGTTCGTGATTTGCTGACTCAGTATCAGTTCCCGGGCGACGACATTCCGGTGATTCGCGGCAGTGCTCTGGAAGCGATGACCAACGGCGCCAACGGTGTCAAGGATCATCCTTCGTACAAGGCTCTCGATGAGCTTCTGAAAGCTCTTGATGAATACATTCCGGAACCACAGCGCGAGACCGACAAGCCGTTTCTGATGCCGGTCGAGGACGTTTTTTCGATCACTGGTCGTGGGACGGTTGGAACCGGTCGTATCGAACGCGGTATGATTCATACCGGTGACGAAGTTGAACGGGTTGGTATTCGTGAGACGAAGAAGACGGTTTGCACGGGTGTCGAGATGTTCCGCAAGATTCTGGATGAAGGTCAGGCCGGCGACAACGTGGGTCTGCTTCTGCGAGGTATAGAGAAGACTGATCTGGAACGCGGCATGGTCTTGGCCAAGCCGGGTTCGATTACGCCTCACACCAAGTTCAAAGCTGAAGTATACGTTTTGAGCAAGGAAGAGGGTGGTCGTCACACCCCGTTCTTCGCCGGCTATCGTCCCCAGTTTTATTTTCGGACGACGGACGTTACGGGTGAAGTTAAATTGCCGGAAGGCGTGGAGATGGTAATGCCGGGCGATAATATTCGAGTCGAAGCGACGTTGATTACTCCGATAGCGATGGAGAAAGAGCTTCGATTTGCTATCCGCGAGGGTGGCCGCACGGTCGGCGCCGGTGTCATCACCGAAGTTATCGAATAGCGAGGTT
>CAZMWI010000229.1:0-3524 GCA_964569945.1 uncultured Ignavibacteriaceae bacterium | reverse complement strand
TATATGTCGATCGGTATGAGGCTTTGAAGCGTCTTTGGGGCCAGTTCGAAAAGGAATACAAGCCGCGCAAGGAAGACAAGGCCAAAACGCCGCGCGAAGTGTACCTGGTGTCGTCGGCCGCCGAAGGCAAAAAGCCGACGGCCATTTTCACGCGCGATCCCGAAACCGGTCTTCTGGTCTGGTCGGGTGAGCACGGTTATCCGGGCGACGGACACTATCTGGATTTCCACAAAAAACGTTTCCCCGGCGGCAATCGTTACTGGGCGGTGACCTCATCCAAGGCCGACCTGGCCGACAAGGTAGAGTACAACGTCGAGTCGGCGATGTCCCGCATTCCTGAAAACGCCGATCATTTCGCATCGAAAATCAGAGAGATTTTGATCGGGTACAATGAATCGTCGAAGCGTGAAGGAATCCTGATGGCGCCGTACGACGCCGAACTGTTCGGTCACTGGTGGTTCGAGGGTCCGCTGTTTTTGCAGGAAGTCATCCGCCGGATCCACGACGATCCCGATATCGACCTGACGTTTTTGAGTGAGCATTATGAGCGAGTGCGGCCATCGGAAATTATATCGCTTCCCGAGGGGAGCTGGGGACAGGGTGGTCATCATTATATCTGGCTTAACAAAGAGACGGAATGGACCTGGAAGCATATCTATTCCGACGAGCGCAAGATGGTCGAGCTGGCCCGGCATTACACGGCCAATAAAGATGCGATCGATAATAAACTGGTCGACGTGCTCAAGCAGACAGCCCGCGAGTTGATGCTTCTGGTGGCGTCCGACTGGCAATTTTTGATTTCCACCTGGGCGGCGCGGGATTACGCGGAGCTGCGGCTGTCGCAGCATCACAGCGATTTCAGAAAGCTGGCCGAGATGGCCGAGGCGATGATCGCAGGGAAGGCGCCGTCGGATGGCGACTGGCAGTTTTATAAAGATTGCTGTACACGCGATTCACTTTTTGAGGAAATCGAGTTGGAGTGGTTCGCGCACGTCGAATATCCGGTATATGCGTAGTTTAATTTAAGGCGGCAGACCCTTCAAAGTTCAGGGCATGCGAGGGCGTCTGCCGCCCACTTAAATAAATGGATTCCGAGTCAAGCCGGAATGACATTTTCTTCAGAGATTGCTGCCGACGATTCCAAAATCATTTTTTGTTGCGTAATCATTCAATAAACCTGCATAATTAGCCATGACTGTGGAAAGTAAGACAAGAAGATGCCCGTACTGCAGCGAAGAAATCGCGCCCGGGGCGCTGGTTTGCAAGCACTGTCATGCGCCGCTGATGAAAAAGCAAAAACCCAAACCCCCGTTCTGGCGCGGGCAATTCATGCTCGGGGTATATTCGGGCATATTGTTTATGATTTTGATGATCTATATTTTTAATAAGGCCTTTTAAGCTTCTTTATAAAGTCTATATAAATGCCCGGTCCGACTTGACGTCGCCTGCTGTGATGTTTAAGTTCGGGACCGAACGTTAAGATGAATGAAAATAATATTATATCGGAGCTGTCTTCCAAGGGCTACTGGCCGGCGGTGGCGCGCGAGTTTCTGGATGACAAAAAGTACGCGCGGGTGGTGGAGCTTTGCGCAGCGCGGCTCAAAGATCAACCGCAATTGATTTCCGGGCGGCTGATATATGCCGAGGCGTTGTACCTGTCCGGACAGAATCAGGCCGCCGAGGAGCAGTTCTATAAAGTCCTTCAGGCCGATCCGGATAATTTGAGAGCCCTGAAATATCTCGGTGATATTAAGTTCGAATCGGGGCATCAGGCGACCGCGATGTCATACTATGAACGCATCCAGCAACTGGAACCGGGGACGTCGGGTTTGTGCAGTCCGATTGAAAATTCTAAAAAAGAAATTACAAAAATAATGGTTCTGAAAAAAGGCGAGGAGAAGACATCTGCCGGTGGACAAAAACTGCGGGAGCTTCCGTTCAAGACCGAGACGATCGGCGAGCTGCTCCTGTCACAGGGACACCCGCGTCTGGCGCTGGCGGTCTTTCGTGAACTGGCTGATAAAACGCAAAATCCTCGTCTGAAAACAAGAGCCGAAGAAATCGAAGACGCTCTTAAAACAAAGGAATAGACAATGTATCGCGAACGAATAAAAAAACTCCAGGCATACCTCGCAAAAGAAAAGCTCGACGGGTTTATTGTCACCGCCATGCCGCACATTCAATATCTCTGCGGTTTCACCGGTTCGACCGGGATTATGATCGTCCTACAGAAAAAGGCTTTTTTCCTGACCGATTTTCGTTATCAGGAACAATCGAAAAAACAGGTTAAAGGTGCCAAGACGATTATAACAAAGAAGGCAGTTTATTCAGAGCTTAAGGATTTGACGCAATTTAATACGAAAAATACGCGTTACGGCTTTGAGGCCGATCAGATTCTTTGCAGCGACCTTGAAATTTTGGAGAATGCCTTTGATGAATCTATCCTGATAGCGACCACCGGTGTTTTCGAGCTGTTTTCAATAATAAAAGACAAGAAAGAGCTCGGAATGATTGAAAAGGCGGTGGAAATATCTGATATCGCCTTTGAGCGAATATTGAGCATTATTAAGCCGGGAGTAAGAGAGAACGAGGTGGCCGCCGAACTTGAATATCAGATGAAAATGCTGGGTTCGGAAAAGCCAGCTTTTGAGACAATAATTGCCTCGGGTTTTCGTTCGGCCATGCCCCACGGGATTGCATCGAATAAGAAGATTGCCCTCGGGGATTTTGTAACTCTTGATTTTGGAGCGACTTACAACGGATATGTGTCAGATGTTACACGCACAATTGTTGTCGGCAATGCGACCGCCAGGCAGAAAAAGATTTATAATATAGTTCTTAAGGCCCAAAAGGCGGGTGTAAAAAGTGTGCGGCCGGGCATGGATACGGCCAAAATAGACGCCGCCGCCAGGAACATTATAGATAAAGCCGGATATAAGAAGTATTTCGGTCATGGAACCGGACACGGTATAGGGTTGTTAGTTCATACCGAGCCCAGAATCGGGCCAAGTTCGACCGGGAAAGTGAAAAAGGGTATGATTTTTACGGTAGAGCCCGGGATATATTTGCCCGGATGGGGCGGAGTCAGGATTGAAGATGATGTTTTGGTGACCACAACAAACTTATTGGAGCTATAATCCAAATTAGTTATCTTTTTGGGTCAAATTCTGCCCGTAAGGATAGATAAGATTATGAATGAGAAAACTATTAAAAGACTGATAAGACTGGTGGAAGAATCGGAAGTCGATCAACTGGAGGTTACCAGCTGGGGCCGCAAGGTAAAGATTACGCGAAGGTTGCCCGGAAGCAACAATGGCCATTCGGAAGGCCCGGCCCTGATGGTATCATCCCAGCCCGCGGCCGCACCCGTGGCGACGCAATCGGCTCCTCCCGTATCAACGCCGCCAGTCGCGGAGGTTCAGCCGCCCGCGTCGGATGCCGACAAGAAGTATATAGAGATTAAGTCGCCTATGGTTGGGACATTCTACGCTGCGCCGGCACCGGACGCGCCTCCGTACGCCAAA
>CAZMWI010000228.1:0-3526 GCA_964569945.1 uncultured Ignavibacteriaceae bacterium | reverse complement strand
CCGGGGCTCGGCCACACTCAAGACTAACCGGCGAGTCGGATAACGATGTCGATTTCCTTAATGCTTTTGCCACCCTTCCTTCATTTTTCCGGTCCGCAATGATTTTATCGTATCTCGATGGCTTTTCAAGAAAACAGATTGCCGGCCTGACCGCTGTTCGGCCGCCGGTAATTGAATCAGCGCTTAATCGGAGCCGAAGATTCATCCGAGAAGAACTCTTCGCTTATCTGATGGACAACGACGGTCCCCTCACGGCTGCGGGCCCGGAAATGGGTCCGGGATGAAGCGGAATCATGAATGATATGGAATGAAAGATAATATGGCGAAAAAGAAGGATTTTGAAGCACTGGCTCTGCCCCAGCTTACGAATTTGTATCGTACGGCCTTATATATTTTAGATGACAAATCCGATGCACAAGAAATGGTTCAGGATACATTTGTCAGAGCGTACCACTCATGGGACGAATGTCAATTGGACCATAACCGCCGCATTTGGCTTTTTGGGATCATGACAAATGTTCTCGTCAACAAATATCGGCCTTCTCCCAGCCTGTCGGCCGCAACAAATAATATCTACGAGATTGATAGCCACGCAGTGTATTCCCAGTGGGTGAATCAATTGTCCAATATAGATCCCGGTTACGCCCTGCTTTCAACAATATCTGAAGACCATATCAGGAAAGCCATTGGAAACCTGCCCCTAAATTTAAGGCTGATAGTTGTCTTCTCTCTGCTGGAGGACTTCTCTTACCGGGAAATAGCCAATATTGCGGGCATTAATTTGGAAACTGTCAAAGTCGGGCTTTATCAGGGTCGCATACTCATGCAGAGAGAGTTATTCGATCTCACGGAGCGCGATGGCAAGTACGATATACCCGCAGACAGAGTCAGGAGTAAAAAATCGGGTTAATGATCTGGGTTCACAATGAAATTGAAAATTCGAATCTTTAAAGGAGTCATTATGCTTAAGCTAATCAGTCTGTTCCTGACGGTTTCGGTACTGCTTCTTATCACAGCTTGCAATACTGGAACCACGACCGAAAACCTGACGAAAGGCACTACTTATGTTAGCATGCCGGTGAATACGGCAATCGCAGTAACTCTGGTCGATTCCATCGATACGGATATTAATGTAACAGGCGAGCAATTTTTCGCCAAACTTTCTCAACCCATTATCGTTGATGGGCACACCCTGTTTGCAGACGGTGCAGCAGCGAAAGGGGTCCTGATTAAAGTTGTTGAGTCCGGACACCTCAAAACCCCCGCCGAATTAATCTTTAACTTGACGTCTCTTCAGGATAGGAGCGGGAATTGGGTCAATGTTGGCACCTACGCAGTCCAGGAGAAAAAAGGTTCGCATACGAACAGGGAAGTTGCCATGATCGGGGGCGGGGCCATAGTTGGTGGCATCATAGGCAAGATAATTGACAGAAAAGGCAGCACCGAAATAGGCGCCGCCGCAGGCGCGGCCGCGGGCACGGGCCTGTCTGCAGCTACCGGCAAGGATGATATCTTCTACGGAGTCGGTTCGGAAATTGTGTTCTATTCGAATCAGTCTAAACAGATCGCACTGAAATAGCGGCAAGGTGTAACAACCAACCATCGTACGCAAAAAAAGGCCCGGTAAATAACGAAAGGATTAGGTAATGAAAAAGCTTCTCATCTTCTTATTGACAACTGGCTTGCTCTATAGTCTCACGGCCACCGCAAATTCACGCTCGGCCAAGTTTCACGGCGTGGGACCGAGAGTAGGCTTTACGATCAATCCAGATCAAGTCCATTTTGGCGGCCACATTGATTTTGGAGACCTTGCCGATAATCT
This sequence comes from uncultured Ignavibacteriaceae bacterium, assembly GCA_964569945.1. Classification (GTDB taxonomy): domain Bacteria; phylum Zixibacteria; class MSB-5A5; order GN15; family PGXB01; genus CALAMC01. The sequence continues at coordinate 1,704 of CAZMWI010000228.1, read as the reverse complement.
GATGATGCTGCCGAATCTGGAAGTTGGTTTTGGTGATAACCTGACCACGGTTGCCCCCAGCTTTGAACTTGATTATCGCTTCCGTTCCGACTGGGGTGTTTGGACTCCATATCTGGGTGGCGGCGTCGGTCCGGTATTTTATTCCTTCAAGCACGGAGGCAGCTCGACCGATCTTGGTCTCTACATGCAGTTTGGCATTGGGAAAGGAAGTTCGGGGAGTCAGTCCGGGCATTTCTTCATAGAGGGAAAGCTTGGTTTGGTCGACGCCCCGGACTTCAAAGCAACTGTCGGCTGGACCTTCGGAAAATAGCCTATGCCAGAGGCGTCAAAAGCAATGAATTCCGGAATGACTGGCTATTCCTTGCAAGACGTGCGACATGGAGAATAGGATAAAAAACCAAATGACCATCAAAGTATCGCAATCCTCGACTAACTAAATTGCCGGATCGCTTCCAGCCGGTGAAAGGGATGCACCGGTCGGCGGCGAATCCAGGACAAACAAAAGGAGAATCGTATGCTGTGGACATTAGCATTAATTCTGTTGGCTCTGTGGGCGCTTGGCCTGGTGACAGGCTATACGCTGGGTGGTTTTGTTCACATTCTGATAGTCATTGCCATAGTGGCGGTGCTATTCAGGATAATTGCCGGTCGACGGGTGGTGTGATTTAAGTCTTGTCCGAATATGAGCCGTAATGAATATCGTCTCTGTATCCGCCAGCATTTCCGTTATGGTCGGCGCGGCGGGTATTATTGGTGAAGTATTACTTGAACCTTCAGAAGGATAAGGAAAACATGTTTAGAATAAGCAAAGCGGGATTCCTTTTAGGCATTCTCCTCCTGTTGCCATGGTCCGTTCGCAGTCAAACGAGCGTGCATGTTGGCCCTCATATAGGCATACAAAAGTCTCCAGATGCCCAGGACGCGAATTATTTGGTGGGCGCAACGATGCGCCTTAGACTATTGCCGGTCCTCGGCGTGGAGGGCGATATTGGTTATCGTCAGGAAAAATATGGTTCCGACGTGGTAACGGTCAAAAACTGGCCGGTGACGGTAACCGGGTTGCTTTATCCAGTGCCAATAATCTATGGAGGTGTCGGTGCCGGCTGGTATAATACGACTTTTGATTACGCCGATAGATTTAACCAGATCGGCTATGGTGATGAAACCGTCCAGAAGTTCGGCTGGCACCTTGTTGCCGGGATTGAGATTCCGGCTTCGCAGAATATCAAATTGTTTGGCGATGTTCGTTATGTGTTTCTTGACTACAAATTCAAAGAACTGCCGGGCGCTTTGCTTGATGGCGTAAAATCGGACTTTTATTCCATAAACATCGGTCTGCTTTTCCGGCTTTGAGATGGCAGTTGCATCCCGGTTTTGCTCAGGTAAATCTCCTGCGCGAATAGAAAGGAGCTCTTATGAATACCATAATTTTGGTCGGCATCATTCTCATTACGCTCGGCGCGGTGGGACTGATATGGGGAGGAATTAGTTATACTTCCAGTCGGAATGCCGTTGATATGGGATCGATGCACGTCCAGATCGATCAAACAAGCCATATCCCGCTCTCCCCGATCGCCGGCGCGGCGGCAGTGGCGGCTGGCATAATACTGATCTTTGTCGGGCGACGACGCCAATTGGCGCGATCATATTAATTCGCTGTACATTCTTTGACTGATCGATCATCTCTATGGCACTCCAAGGTGA
>CAZMWI010000227.1:681-3537 GCA_964569945.1 uncultured Ignavibacteriaceae bacterium | reverse complement strand
ATAGTCTGATCGGGTATATCCGAAACAACCGGAGCGGCATTGCTGAGATTCATACTCCAGACAATCAGATCACCGTACTGGAAGTGGTGAGCCGTACTATATGTGGCTTCGCCCGAAACCTGCAGGGCATAAGTTTTCGCCGCCGAAATTTGTTCGGCACCGAACACTGAGAACATGGTTCTGTCGACAGAAATGTTCTTGGCATCGTCGGAAATAAAATCTGAAAAATACGTATTATCCGTCGTATTGGCGAGCCGTGTGATGGCGCTGATATCGTCCGTCCCCTGGTATCCCCAGGTATTGCCGATCACCACGACATATTCCTGCTGATTCGGGGTGTACGTGTCGGTGAGGAAGTCGTCGAACGTCGGATAATTGGCCGTGGTGGGAACATCGGTATTCTGAACCGCCGATACCAACTGGTCGAACGATGCGGCTCTTATAACCATAATACGTCCGCGACGGAACGATTTCGAAGCCGTCCCCTGGGCCGATCCGCCCTGAATCGCGAAACTATTCGTGCCTGCACTCAGGCTTTGTATGCTCGCAAAAGAAAACGACCGGCTGGCGTTATCGTCGCCCCACTCTTTGACCATGGCCGATTTCTGTGTCGTCGAATTAACCTGAACCTGGAACTGCTCGCCTTCCGCCGCCGAACCCGTGGGGGTCCAGCCTTCGGCGCTGGCCAGAACGAGATAATCACCCGCGTCTGGAAGATTCGGGCTGACCGTCAGAAGATCCGCAAAGGCCAACGTGGTCGACATTTCCGCGGCATCACCGTTCTGTTCGGCGTACCAGTAATCCTGGTTCGCGGTCAACTGGTCGAGCGGGATGGCTATCAACGACTTGCCCGAAACATAACAGGCACCGCCGTTAGTGGACCGGAACTGCAGGCTCAAATCGGAAGTACCGTCGCCGGTAAGAATATAGTACCCCTGCAGGGAACCGGCCCGCATCGCCTCCGGCGAACCCGTCGCGGAGCCGACATCCGACCCCGTGGCGATGGACGTTACACCGTACACCACGGAAACCACCGGAATTTCGGTGGCGTCGGCGCCGCCGTACGACGCCGAATAAAGAATCAAATAGTCGACGCCGTTCTGAAGGTTGGTTCCGGGAATTGATACGTCCGAACTCTGAAGCGTCGTCAGAGACGTACTCTCCTGCGTATTAGAAAAAGACGTCAACGGTACGATAGCTGCAAAACTGGTTTGCCCGAAGGCAAACGCGCCTGCCAGAACCGCGAGTATGAATGTTATCGTTTTCCTGTTCATCTTCGTACCTCGCTATCCCTGAAATTAGTAGCAAGGCTAACGTCATGTAGTATGGTTAGTCTCATTTCCTCCCCCTGCTACTTCAAGAGTACCATTTTCTTTGTCTCACGCTGGTCGCCGATCTTCAACCGATACAAGTAGACTCCCGTGGCGACCGGCTTGTTATTGTCGGACTTGCTGTCCCACTGAGCCGAATAGTGCCCAGGTGTCAACGGTTCATTGACCAGCGTTTTGACCTTCTGCCCCAATATATTGAAGACCGAAAGCTCGACGTCCTGAAGGCCGGAGCCATCAGCGGAAATATCGAACTCGATCGTCGTGCTCGGATTGAACGGATTCGGATAATTCTGATGCAGGACAAAGCTCGCCGGCACCATCGGCTCGGAACCGCCTTCGACCTGTATTTCACCGGCGTTGGCATTGGCCAGGTAAACTTTGTTTATCCGAATTTTCGAGGCATCGCCGGCATCGACATGCTGCTTGACGATGGCCGGCAAATCGACTATACTCGACAGCCCGGATTTATAAAGCGAAGTCTGATCCCACGGGCGACTGCTGTACATGACCATCTTCAAGTGGCCCTGTTTATCATCGCGATAACTCATGGTCAACCCACCGATATCCACGGGAATTTCCGGCTTATCCATTGAAAATGATGCCGGATCGTAGTCCACTTCGAGCTGAATACCTGCAACATTTTCAGGAAATTCACCGGCTATATTGAGTTTCGTATACTGGCCTTCCACCAGTTCACCCTGCGCCAGCGTTACCGTTGCCCGGTTATCGCTGCTCGGCGATGGCGACGGACTGATCGGACGGCCGAATATCATATTAACAATGCCTACCAGATCAACCACGTTGACCACACCGTCTGTGACGACGTTAGCCGTGGCGAAGTGACGGGTCGTCAGCGGGTAATTCCCGATGATGTAACCTACCACGTTGACCAGGTCGGCCACGTTTATCCTCTTGTCGATGTTGACGTCACCCATCATATCGACCTGCACGACACCGGAATCGGTCATAAGACCCAGGGAAGCGACTTCCGGATCGGGGTCGATCGACTCCCACGCGTCGTATAAATATACCCAGTAATCACCCGGCATAGCCGAGGAATCTATGGTCATGAAAGCTTTAAGAATGGCTGTTCCATCGATTTGATCCGGGTCGCCGATCATTTCATTGGCCAGACCGAAGGTCACGACCTTAACCGTATCGGGGAACTGTCCTATATTTTCGTATACTACATATTCGGGTGTGCGGCTTGTTACGACTATTGAATCCAACTCGGCTATGTTTCCGGGATACGCCATATTGAAATCGATACCGTAGACCGTTTTCGACGTTACCAGGTCAATGGGGAAGGCTATCGGCCCGGCCCCGGGAATACCCCCGACCGGTTTTCCGCCGTACGCCGAATTAGTATATAACCGGTCTATATCTATTGCGTTGACCGAAATCACAATCGACGTAATGGCCGATTGCGCATTATTGGCATCGGTGGCACGGAAATTAACCACATACGAACCCGCCGCGGTCGAAAGCGATGGCGTCCAGTTAAATGTCCCGCTCACACTGCCTG
>CAZMWI010000227.1:0-671 GCA_964569945.1 uncultured Ignavibacteriaceae bacterium | reverse complement strand
GTTCCGATTGCAGGATTGGACGGCGAAAACGTCGCACCACTCGGCAAATTCGTGGCCTGCAGTGAAACCACGTCGCCATCCTGATCGGTCGCCACGACGGTTACCGTCGGCACTGATTCTCCCTGAGTAACTTCGAACGTCGACGGGCTAATGGCCCCGATTGTGGGCGCGTGATTTGAGCCGGATGGAGCGCTGTAGCATGTATCTACCACGTCGTCGCACCCGTAGGGACACTGGGAACAGTCAAAGCCTGTTTGTTCACCTACCGTGAATACACCGGTATAACGATAGGGATAAAAATTTGCTCCGGTCGAATCGGTTAACTGATTATCGCGATAATCGGCCGGTGGATCTATGGTCGTATCGACAGGTCGATAATCCCAGAATTTGAGAGTATCTGTCATTCCATCAGTCAATCCGTCCTTGACTTCAAACAATATATTCATGATAGGGCTAACCACCCCATAGGCCGGAATCTTGGCGGCCTCATAACAGTCCAATACTTCCTGTGGAGTAGTGGAATCAATATTACTCGGCGGGAGTGAAGGCAGAAATTGAACGAATAAAGCATTCCAGTTAATTTCACTGGTCTTGTCATGCAGCGCATAAACGGATGGTTGTGATGTAATTTGCTCCTGAGATATCTCTCCAATGCAATATCTAATAGAATC
>CAZMWI010000226.1:0-3538 GCA_964569945.1 uncultured Ignavibacteriaceae bacterium | reverse complement strand
CGGGCACTCTCGGGATACAGAAGGACGATGATATTGTCATGGTCTATTTCAAGAAAGGGCAGATAATATATGCCTATGGACCACGGCAGACTTTTCATATTGGGCAATTGCTCAAGGATCGTGGACGGATAACTCTCACCCAACTCGACGAGGCCGTCTCCACTCAGACCAAGGTTAAGTCCTCAAAGCGACTTGGCCGAATTCTGCTGGAGAAGAAATTTATCGACCGGGCCGACCTCGAAGAAGTCGTCCGCTCACAAATCGAAGAGCTGATATATTCGCTTCTATCGTGGGAATCGGGGTCGTTCAAGTTTTATGAAAATCAATATCCGACCGACGAGGACATTACTGTCAGTTTATCTGTAGAAAATGTCATTCTCGAGGGACTGCGCCGTCTCGACGAAATCAACCGCATCCGCGAGGCAATTCCGGACTTTTCACAGGTGCTGACTATTACGCCCGCGCCGCCCGAACGCAGAAAGGAAATATCGCTCCAGAGCGAAGAATGGAATCTTCTGTCGCTGGTGAACGGCCGCCGCACTATCAGCGAAGTGGCCGATGCCTCGGATCTCCCGCGCATGGATGCCCTCGCCAAACTGGCCGCTCTCAAGCTGGCCGGTCTGGTGGCTGTAACCGACAGCCCCGACACCGAATCCGACCGATTGACCGCGATGGTCGACCGGGTGGCGGTGCTTCTCGAAGAATATCTGGAACGCCGCAGCCGACGGGTTGACCTTACCGAACGCACCTCGACACAGACCATCGGAGAAGATCATTGAGCCGCGAAGAAACCCTTAAAAAACTCGAATCGACGCTGGAGAGCTTTATCTCACGGGCCGTCAGCCATGAAGCCAGCCGTCTGGACACCGCCCGCAGCCTCGATTCGCTCGGTGAAATCGCCCAGGAATCTCTTCACGGCCGCTATATAAATAACCGTCTGGCGCGGTGGATGTCGGAAAGCAAAAGATTTCTCGATACGGGACGTTTCGACGGTGACAAGCTGTCGCAAATCGGTTCGCTTTTCGCCGACATACAGACCGGGCTGGATATGGCCGACTCGGAATCGAGAAAACTCTATGGCGAAATCGAAAACTGGAAGACGGCCGGTGCCGTCCCAAAGAGGAAACTGGTCCTCAAAGCCGCGGCTCCCGCGCCGACGTCGGACTTGCTCGATCTCTTTTTGCAGTACATGAAAAGTGAGTTGGAATATGTCGAAAACGAGCAAAGCCGTCAGGGGCATATACTGACCATCCTCGACGATGCCCTCAAATCGGCCGAAGCGAAAATCGACCCGATGTATCTCCACCTGGCCGGTTCACTGATATATTTCATGAAAAGCAGGGGCTACAAGGTGGGGCCGTTTGTCAAGCGGCTCAAAGACATAGAACGCATCAGACAGGGCCGCGAAAATGAGTCCTGATTCCGAAAAAGCCTATTATAAGGCGCTTCTGGCTTTGCAAAACCGGGACTACGCGACCGCCGCCAGTTATTTCAAGGCGGCACAAAATTTGGTTGCGGAGAACGCCGATTTGCGTATATTATCCGAGGCCACGGAGATTCTTCTGGCCGTTAAGGATGAACTGCGCGAACTGGAACTGGTCAAAGAAAGTTAGAGGTTGATATAAGATGGCCAAGAAACAAAGTTTTGCAGATAAGGCGTCGAAGAAAAAGCACGCGATGACCTGCCCGATATGTCAGGGCGAAATAGCTTTTATCAAGTACGTCAAAGCCGAAAAATCAAGCAACGGCTGGCGCTATCGCACCAATAACGTCGGCGTCTGCGAATGTAACCGCAAAGAACTGTTCGGCTGATTTGACGGCAAAGATTTAATACAGGTCCCGCCGGATGACGGCGGGATTTTTTAATGGCCTTTTGGAATATGCAGCACGTTCTCGAAGAAAAACTCTTTCCATTCGTAATAAAGCCCGGGCAGTACACTGGCGGCGAGTTGGGGCATATCATCAAGTCGCCCGAAAATCGCCTCAAATTCGCACTTGGTTATCCCGACAAGTACGAAATCGGGATGTCGTATCTCGGCACGCAGATTCTATATCATCTGATAAACGAAGACGATCGCTTTCTGTGTGAGAGGTTTTTTGCCTACGACACCGATGCCGAAGCTGTCATGCGTCGAGAAAAAATCCCGGCCTTCACGCTCGAATCGCATCGCCCGCTCGGAGAGTACGATATAGTCGGGTTTACGCTGGCCTACGAGATGGTCTATACGAATATGCTGAATATTCTCGATCTGGCCGGAATTCCTCTGAGATCGAAAGATCGGGGCGACAATCATCCGTTAATAATAGCCGGAGGACCGGTGGTCAACAACCCCGAACCGTCGGCGGAATTTATCGACCTGTTTTATATCGGGGACGCCGAAGATAATATCATACGAATTTGCGAGATAGTACAGGAATCGAAAGAGCTTTCGCGGGAAGAAAAGCTGCTTCGGTTAGCTCGCGAGGTGCCGTCGGTGTACGTTACGGCCTTTTATGACCCTGCGACCAAAAGGCCCATGCACGATGAACTTCCGACGATAATAAAAAACAACAAAATATCGAAACTGGAGCGGCGGTTATATCCCGACCAGCCGATTGTACCGTACATCGATACCGTCCACAGTCGCCTGACCGTCGAAATAATGCGCGGCTGTCCGTGGAACTGCCGCTTCTGCCAGGCCTGCGCTGTCTATCGCCCGGTGCGGGTGCGCCCGGCTTATGATATAATCAGCCAGGTCAATACCGGGCTGAGCAAGACCGGCTACGACGAGGTATCGCTTTTGTCGCTGTCGTCGGCCGATCATCCCGAAATAGAATCGCTGACACTCAAGCTATCGCGGGAGCTTCAGAGCAAGCGCATTGCCCTCGCGTTTCCGTCGATGCGCCCCGGCACCTTCACGCAGGAGTTGGCGTCGGCGGCCAAGACTTCACGCAAGACCGGGCTGACGTTCGCGCCCGAAGCCGGGACCGAACGACTGCGGGCATTCATAAGAAAAAATATTACGGATAACACGCTGTACGATACAATCGAGCTGGCTTTTCGCAACGAGTGGAATCTGGTTAAGCTTTACTTTATGGTCGGTCTGCCGACCGAAACCGACGAGGACATCGACGGCATCGTAAGCATGATAAACAAGGTTTGCCGCATCGCCGCCAATCATAAGGGCAAGCGGGTTTTAAATATAACGCTGTCGCCGTTTTCGCCGAAACCGCACACGCCGCTTCAGTGGGATGCCCAGCCACACCCGGATGAAATTGCCCGCAAGATCGAACGCATCAAAAGATCGGTCAGAAACAGCTTCGTTAATTTCAAGGAGCACGATAGCCGTCTGGCTTTTCTGGAAGGCGTCATCGGGCGGTCGGACAGAAGCATCGCTGATGTCATCGAAACTGCCTTTAAAGCCGGGGCTCGTTTCGACGGCTGGTCGGAGAATTTCGATTTCGATCTCTGGATGAAAGCCTTTAAAGACTGTGGAATCGATCCTCACGACTTACTGAAAGAAAGATCGTTTTCGGAGAGACTGCCGTGGGAGCATAT
>CAZMWI010000225.1:0-3541 GCA_964569945.1 uncultured Ignavibacteriaceae bacterium | reverse complement strand
AATTGCCCTCATAAACGAGCATATTGTGTTCGTCGAAAGCCCCGCCGATTAAGAAGTTCAATGCAAGTCCGGCTTTACTTTCGGAGGTTGTGCCCGGAAGGCCGTCCGTTGTTGTAATACCGGTTTTCCATTTGGAGAAGGGCGCGAATCCGAGGCCGCCCCCGAGTACGAAGCCTTTGCGGTTGCCGTCGAAAGCCAGCGATGAAATCGGTATTAAGAGGCAAGAAGCGATAATTAGGATTTTCGCGGTTTTCATGAGCTTTAATACCTCCCGAGTTTTGAGATAATATAAAACTTTAAGAAATCTTTGAATTTAAGTCAAGGATTGAATATAAATTGTCATTCGTGTCTACCTCTCTTGATTCGGAGCGAATTTAAGGATAGGTGTGATTTTAATTTAGACTATTTCAATCTAAATTACGCTTTTCTGCGTATTTAATTTGTTGTTACATTTGTAGCTCCATGATCGCCATAGGGAGCATTTATTAAAATGAATAAAGACCATGAAAACACCGCCAAAGAACGGATGATACACATTAGACTCGATGAACAGACCCATCGCAAGCTGAAAATTCTCGTTGCCAGGACGGGTACGACCATTCAAAGCGTGGTCGAGGACCTGATCCATCGCAAGGTGGACTGAAATTGAGCGGGATCGGGTAAAAATATAAAACGGGGAAATTGAAATGACATTAGTTAAAGGTGATAAACTCACACCGTATGAAATTATCGAACAGGCCGGCGCCGGGGGGATGGGCGAGGTCTACAAGGCCATCGATACCCGCCTGGATCGAACGGTCGCCATAAAGATACTCCCTTCCAATATCGCGGAGAGCGCCGAATTCAAAGACAGGTTCGACCGGGAAGCAAAAGCCATTTCCAGCCTGAATCATGCCAATATTTGCACCCTGTACGATGTCGGTCACGAAAACGGGATGGATTATCTCGTAATGGAATTCCTGGAAGGAGAGACACTTTCCGAGAGGTTGTCGCGGGGCCAGATACCTTATGAAGAGGTGCTTCGAATCGCCGTCCAGATCGCAAGCGGTCTGGACCTGGCTCATCAACGGGGATTGGTCCACCGGGATTTGAAACCGGGGAATGTCATGCTGACTTCGGAAGGGGCCAAGCTTCTGGATTTCGGTCTGGCGAAAATTCAGCATGGCAAAGGAACCGATACACTCGCCGCCATAACTCAGACGACACCACTGACCGGGGCGAATACGATTGTCGGGACAATCCAGTATATGTCACCGGAGCAGCTTGAAGGCCAGGAGGCCGATGCGAGGTCGGATATTTTTTCCTTCGGAGCCCTGATTTACGAAATGATAACCGGCAAAAGAGCCTTCGAGGGCAATTCGAGCGCCGCGCTGATCGCCGCCATACTGGAGCGGGAACCTACGCCGATTTCCACTATCAGGCCGGATACGCCGCCGCTTTTCGAGAGGCTGGTGAGAAAATGTCTGGAAAAAGACCCCCGCAAGAGATGGCAGTCGGCTTCTGATCTTTCCGATGAATTACGCTGGATTTCCCAAGCGGGCTCGCAAGTTGGTCTGCCGGCTCATGTTGCTGCCCGAAGGAAATTCAAATTCGACCTGGCCCGTGTTATCGGTGCCGTGGCAATACTTAGCACCCTTTGTCTCGGTTACCTGTATTATGGCTTGAAAACGAAAGCGACGCCCACGTTGCCTGTTGCCCGGTACACCGTGAACATCAAACAGGGTCTGTCCAATATATATTGGCCGCGAATTTCTCCCGACGGTAATTCGGTGGCCTTTCAGGCCGATGATTCTGCCGGTACCAACCGTATTTGGGTGAGGCCAATCAATTCCCTGGAGGCATATCCGCTTTTAAATACGGAAGACGCCAAACGGTTTATCTGGTCGCCCGACGGCAAGAATATAGCATTTTTCGTCGGAAATCAACTGAAGCGGATTCCTATAACCGGGGGTCAGGTTCAGCTTGTTTGCCAGGGTCCGAACGGAGCCGATGGTTGCTGGGGTACAAATGACCTGATCATTTTTGACGGCAGTCTCAATGATACAATGAAGTTCGTTCCGGCCGGAGGCGGTGTGCCCAAGCCGGCGGCTTTGCCTGATACTTCGGCGGGCGAAATCGGTTACGCCTGGCCGTGGTTTTTGCCCGATGGCAAACACTTCATTTTCACGTGTTCGGTAAAGCGGGGCAAGGATAATTTTCATACAAAAGACAGGATAAAACTCGGGTCGATCGATACAACGTCTTCAGTCACTCTCTATGAATTGGATCACAATGTCGATCGTGTCGAATACAGCAATGACGGATATATTATGTACGTGTCCGAAGATAATCTCATGGGCCTTCCGTTTGACGCGGAAAAGCTTAAAGTGACGGGCGAACCGAAGCCTATTGCCACGAAGATAGGAGCGGCGCAAAATACTTATGCCTTCAGCGTAACAACCAACGGAACGCTTTTGTATCAAACCAATAATAAGTCATCCATGTGCGAGTTGATTTGGGTTGATCGAACCGGCAAGAAGATTCAAACTATAGGTCAACAAGGCAAGTATGGTGACATTTCTCTATCACCGGATGAAACCAGGCTGGCATATGCATCTCTCGATTATGGTGCCAATTCCATGGATATCTGGATTTATGATCTGAAAAGGAACGTGCCGACCAGGTTGACTTTTGATCCCGGGATAGATGCAATGCCGGTGTGGTCGCCCGATGGACAAATGGTATATTTTGGATCCGATCGCGGCGGTCAATTTTTCAAATTGTATCGAAAGGGCTCTAATGGTCTTGGTGACGCGGAGCTGGTTTATGGCACGGACAGTAGTCATATTGGTCCAAGCGATATTACACCCGACGGGACGAGGATGCTTATCCATCAGGTGCAAAACGGGTGGAATATAGGAATTCTATATATGAATGACAGCAATCGGGTGGATAATCTGGTCAACAGCTCGTATTATGAAGCTATGGGCCAAGTATCACCAAATGGGCAGTATGTTGCTTATGTAAGTACCGAATCCGGTAATCGCCAGGTGTATGTCAGAAAGCTGGATGGCACCGGCGGCAAATGGCAAATCTCAACCGAACATGCTGATAGCCCAAAGTGGAACGGTGACGGGACGGAGCTTTATTATTTGGCTACGGATTCACAAATGATGGCGGTCAAGGTAAATGCAGGCGCGACTTTTGAAGCCGGGAAACCCGTCGAGCTTTTTAAGTGTCGACTTCAGTCTTATTCCAACCTGATTTCTCCCTATGATGTCACAGCCGACGGACAAAGGTTTTTGCTGAACGCAAGGCTTTCCGATTCCGACCCCGGCGAAATAGTCGTCGTCCAGAACTGGGCGCAGGAGTTCAGTGACCGCTGAGCTATACCGTTTTTCTCTTTGACAATGATAAAGCTGAACGCGTTCAGGCTTTCATCAATATATCTTCTTGACAACGGCTTTAGTTATATTATCTTAAAAATAGAGTCGCAACTCTCAGTTCATAACCGCGATTATTCCCGGCGACTTTTAATGAACATTATAAAGCAAGGAGGGAT
>CAZMWI010000224.1:2087-3555 GCA_964569945.1 uncultured Ignavibacteriaceae bacterium | reverse complement strand
GGGATCGTCACCCCAACAAGTACTATGCCGACCTTGAACTGGAGCTGCTGGATAAAATAAACAAGCTCGGTATCGGCCCTCAGGGATTGGGCGGGACGACCACGGCCCTCGACGTGCATATCGAGGTGCACCCGTGCCATATCGCATCGCTGCCGGTGGCTGTCAATACGCAGTGCCATGCGGCGCGTCATAAAGAAGTTGTACTATAGAGCCTGCAAAGATTGGAGATAGAAAATGTCGGATAAAAAAACAATTACGACGCCGCTGACGGACGAGGTTGTCGAGAGCCTTAAGGTCGGTGACCAGGTACTGATAAGCGGTACGATATATACCGCGCGCGATGCCGCGCACAAACGTCTGGTGGAACTGATCGACAAGGGTGAGAAGCTGCCGTTCGACGTCAAGGGACAGATCATATATTTCGTCGGACCGACCCCGCCCAAGCCGGGACAGGTTATTGGTTCGGCCGGACCGACGACGTCGTACCGCATGAACGCCTATACCCCGATAGTCATCGAGGCCGGGCAGAAGGGTATGATCGGCAAGGGTGAGATGGGCCCGGACGTGGTCGCGGCCATGAAGAAGCACAAGGCCGTCTACTTCGCCGCAGTCGGCGGAGCCGGGGCACTGATTGCCAAGTCAATTACGGCCGCCGAAGTAATCGCGTACGAAGACCTCGGTGCCGAAGCTATAAGAAAGCTGACGGTTAAAGAATTCCCGGCGATTGTCGCTCTCGACTGCCACGGCGGCAACCTGTACAAAGAGGGCTTGGAGAAGTACGGAAAGATGTAGACAACCAATATAAGTGCGCGGCAGACGCCCTCGCCTGTCGTGAGGCGCATGATTTTTAGAAGGGCGGAATCCTTTTTGCGATTCTGCCTTTTTATTTTTATAAGAGAAGACTGGATTCCCGCGTGCGCGGGAATGACTTGTAAAGACTATTTATATCTTCCCAAACAACCACCCGAATAATATATTCCCGCCATGCAAACATCGCTTCATATATATGCGCTTGTGGCCGAGCTTAAGGATTTGCTCATCGGGGCGAAATTCATCTCGACCGAGTTCTACAAGAAAGAACGCGAAGCCTATATGCTGTTCAAGGCCGACGCAGGCTATTTTGCACTCGGGATGGCGTATCATCCGGTCGGTTACGGGTCTTTTCTGATTCCACGCTCGAAAATAAGTGTTGAGACCAAAGAAAAGCCGTGGCCATTTTTCCAGGACGCCATTGATAGTACGGTCACTGCAGTATCGCAATTCGGCTTGGACAGGATCTTCCGAATCGAGCTTGGAAAAGGACAAGACAAGTACAGCATTGTAGTTGAAGCCATCGGCCCCAACGGAAATATCTGGCTGCTGGATAAAGATAACAAAATCCTGGCGACGCTTCGAAACAAGAAGTACGATGCAAAGGAACCGTACACGCCACCCGACCCGGTAGATCGCCTGAATCCATTTGAGTGCA
>CAZMWI010000224.1:0-1987 GCA_964569945.1 uncultured Ignavibacteriaceae bacterium | reverse complement strand
TGAATCAATTATCTGATACGGACATGACAACGCTTGCCGATGCAATCATGGAGTTCGCCCATAAATTCGATGACTATAAAAGGGGATATATATATAATCTAAAACCGTACAGTGCTTATTCGTTTAAATTAAAATCTGTTGATCTTGATGCCGAAAAAGCCAAGTCGTTGTCGCTGGCGGTTTATCAGTGTGTACGATTCAACAAAGAGTTCAAAGCCGAGGTTGATCAGAAGCAGGTTGTTATGGAAGCGGTGGAGCGGCATATCAAAAAGCTGGCTCGTAAGGCTGACCAGATCAATAATGATCTTAAGAACGCAGATAATTATGACCTGTATCGCAAGATGGCGGAGCTTCTTAAGATTAATCTGACTTCAATTAAAAAGGGGATGACACAGGTAGAAGTAGAAGACGTTTATTCATCGGTTGGCGGAACAGTGCAGATCGAGTTGGACCCGTCGCTAACCCCCGCCGAAAACGCCGATCGATATTTCAAGAAATACCGCAAAGGCAAAGACGGCCTGGAGCTTTTGCGGCGTCGTAAAGAAATCGCCAGGCGCGAACTGGCTGCCGCCGAAAAAATGCACGCCGAACTCGAACAAGATTTCGAGAGCGCCTCGAAGAGGTACGACGCCGAAATCAAGCAATTGCTTCCGGGGCAGGCGAAAAAACGGGAAACCGCCCCGAGGCTGCCGTACCGGGAGTACAGTCTATCCAGCGGGGTGAAGATATTTGTCGGCAAGGACGGTGTGGACAACGACCGCACCACGTTCGACCACGCTAAACCGTACGAGCTCTGGTTCCACGCCTCGCAGTGTCCAGGCTCGCACGTGGTCATGAAATATCCCGATAAGAATTTTGAACCGTCGAAAGCGGAAATCGCGGAAACCGCGGCGATAGCCGCTTATTATTCCAAAGCCCGTAATTCCAAATCGGTGCCGGTGGCTTATACCGAGAAGCGATACGTACGTAAACCTCGCAAGTCCAAGCCGGGGCTGGTCACGCTCGAGCGCGAGAAAACGGTCATGGTGGAGCCACACAAACCGGAATAGCCGGGTCTGGCGCGAAACCAGCAAAGAAACTATCTAAATTCTTTCCAGATTATCGGCTTCAATTGTATATTTATGATCGACGTTGCCGGTGTTGCGTGTCGCAGCCGGTTCGAACAGCAGTACCTGGCATAGCGCGTCGGCGTCGGGTTTGTGTTCGACGCCGCGCGGGACGATGATGAACTCACCACGGTCGAGCTGCACGGTTTTATCCCCCAAATGAATCTTCATGGTACCGTCGAGTACCAAGAACATTTCATCTTCGTTTTCGTGCTGATGCCAGACATATTCTCCGGAGATCTTCACGACTTTGACGTACTGCCCGTTCAACTCACCGACTATTTTCGGTTTGTAGATGTCGTCGAACAGGGCCAGCTTTTCGGATAGATTTATTTTTTCGGGCATGGTTGTTTTCCCATTCAAGCGCTGTCGGGAACCCTTTCCCGACAGCCTTTATTCTGATCAAAAGCGTCAGGAAGGGGTTCCTGACGCCGCAGTGTGTTCGTTACTTATTCGGGAACTGGATCAGTGAAATCACGGCGCCGGTCGGGTCTTTGATAATACAAAAGCGACCGACCGAAATATCGGCCGGGCCGTGGATGATGCTTCCACCCAGCGTCTTGGCTTTTTCGGCGGCGCCGTCGACGTCGTCGACCGTAATGTATGCCATCCAGTGCGAGGGGACTTCCGTCGCCTCGGGCGGCATTTTCATCATGCCCGCGACCTGTGCCTCGCCGGCTTTGGCGATGTGGTACTGCATACCCTCCATGCCGCTGTCGACAATATCCCACCCGATCAGTTCGGAATAAAACTTGTGCGCTTTTTCAGGATCGCGGGTGACGAGTTCGTTCCAGCAAAACGTGCCATGGACAGGTTTCTGTTCAGCCATTTCATGCTCCTGTTTTTTTAAAGGTTCGAGATTTTTCGCGATACCTATTATA
>CAZMWI010000223.1:0-3563 GCA_964569945.1 uncultured Ignavibacteriaceae bacterium | reverse complement strand
AAGTCAACAAGTTGCGGGAAATGCCGGTCGGCGAATCCCAGCCTCTCCGCTTTATACTAATTAATATTGTATGTTCTTACGGTACAATATATTAGCAAGCCAATATTTGACGTATAATGTACGTTTCTAATAAATTCTAACCAACTTGATCGCTTATTCCATCTGTAGAATCATGTCATTATATATCCCATGTCTGTGGCTGAGTCATCAATGCAAAATTAGCGGCGATGTTTCATAAAGCGAAAAACGCATAAATGTAAGGGCGATATATGACTCAATCGTCTCAATAGTCAACACGGTATGTTGATCAAAAAGCTATCAATGATTTTCATTTCCGTTGACAAGAAATGGAATTCCCGATAAATTGTATGTACGGCTGAGTGGATGGCGTAGGGTATGCACTTCCAACCGATATTTAATAATTTCGTTTTTATCAATTATTAAGAGGGAGTCTATCCTTTTTGACTCATTGGATTAACTTTTCATAGACGGACTTCATTTAGAGCGGGACTAAATTGTCATCAAGATTGGGGAGGATTTATGATGCAGAAGTTAAGGCCCGACCGGTTTTCCCAGACGGCCAGAATTTCGTTGGCTTTTCTCTTTGTTTTGACCATTGTCGCGCTTTTGGCTGCGACCTCATTTGGTATGAGAGATACCGATAAGAAGAAATATTTCAACCAGCGGAAGATTGGCACGATGCCAGTTGCCAAGATGGCCGGTGGTGAGGAAATTTACAACCCGATTACGCCTGACAGAACCAATACGAACAAGAGTCTGGGCTTCGACGATTATTTCGTATCGAATTCTCCGGGTCTTGAAGTCGGTTGGACGGCCTACGATTATCAGGCCAACGGCCGTATGAACCGTCAGGTTGACTGGCGTGGAACCCAGAACGTTCACTTCACGTGGATGGTTCAATCGGAGTTTACGCTCGGCAGTGACCGTGGCACGGCCTATGAATTCTGGAATGCCTCGGCTGCGCCTCCGAAACTTGAGTTCCAGGGTGGTGCCGGTGGTACCGGTGGTACCGATGTTCACCCGCGTTTGGGCGGCGGGAACAACTATTCGGGTTATGTTGGCATGGATATGGCCCCCGACGGCCGTATTATCATTGTCAATCACCATCAGGAAGGTAGTTCCCGTTGGCATTCGACGGTTTGGCCGGACCTGAGCCCGGGCGGCGGCTTCTTTGCCCCTTACAAGAGCGCCGTTCCTGACACGGTTCAGGGCTACGATGCCAATAAAGACACGTCGAACTTCATCTGGCCTTCGATGGAAATGCAGATTGGCGATTTGATCGCCGACGCAAACACCGATCCTGATACTGTCATTCACGTGTTTGCTCAGGAATCTCTGGATGACGCCGGAGCGGCACAGAAGATTCACTACTTCCGTCGCGTAGGTGGCTACACCTCTTACGCCTGGGATTATCCTCCGATGGTTGTCGATACCGTCCATGACATTGCTCAGACAGTCGTTGCCTCGCGCAACAGCAATAATGTCTGGCTGGTCTGGGTGGCCAACCCTCCGGGAATTCCGGGTGCTTCGGAATCGATTTCGCGTGGTTTGCAGCGTGTCAACGACCTGTTCTACATGAAGTCGAACGACATGGGTGAGCCGGGAAGCTGGGCCGGCAAGGTTAACGTAACCGGTTTCGACAGCTCGCAGGGCGGCTGGGTCCTTCATACGGACCTTTCGGCTCTGGTTGGCGAATCCGACGACCTGCTGCACGTAATTTACGATGCTCGTGAAGTGAGTGTGGACCCGGCCGGTGGCCTGGGCTTGTATGCTCACTTCTTCGGTTCACGTTTGTTCCACTATGTCGAAGGTGACCGTCCCCGTGTGGTCAAGGATGCCAACTGGGATCTCGATCCCGATCATCCGTGCTACGGTGGGGCCTGGAACGAGATGTCGATCGTTAAGATGCAGCTTTCCGAATGTGATGGAAAGTTCTACGCCGTTTTTGTCATGTTCAATGATATTTATAACGGAATAAACGACGACTGTCATGAACGCGCCTTTTCGAGCAGTGAAGCGAGCGGAACCGCCAACGGCGAACTGTTCATTTCTGTCTCGAATAACGGCGGTTTGAACTGGGATATCGCTCGTGATATAACCAATTCGCGGACCCCGCACTGCGACTCCTCGGAAGCGCTGGGTGGAACGCTGGAATGCGATGCCGACCAGTGGCCGGCCGTATCGCGTTATGGTATGCAGGTTACGACCGGCAGCTTCGCCGGTGTGCCGATTGTCACTCCGGACGGTGGCGGTGCCTCGGATTACTACCTGGATGTCTTCTATGTTAATGACAAGTTCCCGGGTGGTGCCGTACAGGATGCCGGTTACTGGACCGAAAACCCGATGAAGTGGTTCCGTGTCCCGTGCGTCGAGCCGGTCCCGAATCCGCTTCCGATTTTCACTCCGAGTCAGATTGCTGACCCGACCTGGACCAAACCGGGTACAACTAAGGACACGACGGTTAGAGTTGAAAACATCGGTAATGCCGACCTGCACTTCACAGGGGTCAATATTTTCTATAAAGCCGGTGATCCTTATTCAGGGTGGATCAGCTATGATCCGGCTCTGGCCACGATTCCGTATTCGGACCCGAACTATGTCGATATTAATCTGCATTTGGGTGGCGTTTCTCCGACAGTGGGCGTAGGCCTGACCGGTGGTATCGAGTTTATTTCCGATGCCCCGACCTCGCCTGATACTCTGTCGATTTACCTGATCGTGGCTGATACCGTTCAGTTCCCGGAATTCGCCGTCATTCATACCGACTGCGAACCTCTGGTTATGAACAACGCCGGTCAGTTGGGTGCCGATGCTCGCGGCAACAACGCCGGTGCCAATATGAACTTCTATAATGATTGCGACACGACCAACAACATTCAGGGTGGTGACGATAATTCGACCACCTACCTGTATGAATCGTCGCCGTTCATTTTGAGAGTCACCCCGTCCAACGACACCATTCTGAACAGCTACATCTTCGATGCCACGTGGCTGGCCAACGACGGCTTCCGTCCGACCGAAGGTCTCACGGTTGACTCGACCACCGACGCCAGCGTCATGGTCGCCAAGACCGGCGAGTTCCTGACCCGCGACTCGATGATGGTTCTGCGGAGCGAGATGTATGCTCCTCAGGCTGCTGATAGCTGTGAATTCTTCGTTCAGAAGCTGTTTATCTATCAAAATCAGGAAATGAACCCGACCAGTACTTTGACCGGTCTGTTCATCGGTGAATTGATGGATTGGGATATTCCGTCTGACTCCAATGTTGAAAACGGTTCGGACTTCGATACCGGTCGCCAGTTGATGTACACCTTCGGCGGCGAATACGGCACCGATAGTGTTGCCAACAACGACTGTATCCTTGCCAATGATCGTATGGGTGGTCTGGCTTACTACGGTGGTTACAGATATCCGCACTGCAATGTGGATGCTTTCAATGTCGACAGTTTCCCGATTGCTTTGGGTGCCTGGACCGGTACCAACGCCAACTGGATCACTCCGAGCGGCAACTGGGTCCCGCAGCTTCTGTATAATAAGATGGC
>CAZMWI010000222.1:0-3578 GCA_964569945.1 uncultured Ignavibacteriaceae bacterium | reverse complement strand
AAGAAAGCGCGTCCATAGACTGGGCGCGGGTGATGCGCGGAATCAATTCCATCGAGAAGGCTTTCACACCCTTCTCCCCGATTTCCTTAATCAGTTTCGGTTCACTGAGCGGCTCGAAAAAGCCAATTACTGTCTGATCTTTTTTTAATTTGGACAAATCGTCTTTGCCCAGCTCGGGATTGGCCCCGTAACCGCGAACCTGCAAAATGACATCGGCTTTGGCGAAAAGATCGGCCCGGTTGTCGGCGATCTTACCACCCTTGTCGGTGTATGCATGGTCGTCGAATCCGGCTGCGATCCCGGCCCCTTTTTCGACCAAAACCTCCAACCCTGCTTTGGCAAGCGGCGGGATAGTGTCAGGCACGATGGCAACACGGTTTTCGCCGCCAAACGTCTCCTTTGGGACACCGACTATCAATTTCTTTTTTATTTCTTCAGTCATGGTAAAAGGTCTTCTCCGTCAATGTTTTCGATTTTATTGATTTTTACAACCCGAATTGTCTCGATTTGTTCTTATAAAATTCATCATTTTTGGTATATCGTTGGCATAAGTCTTTGAGTGTCATTGCCGATAATTAAAATGTAGCCTGAACGCCATATTGGATTTGTCCTATACTGGGGGTGCTTTTGAAAATATATTCGCGAGATTTTTCGCTATGAGTGACGATATCACCGAACGGCAGACAAGCCACAATTTGAAGGCTGATCCCGACGGCGAGTGGGAGAACGTCCGCCTGTCGCTGAGCGAGGATAGGATGAAAGTTACTCTTATTTGCGGTTCGGATGATATCGAACGCAACGGTCTGGGCGAAGAGGTCGTTCGGCGACTCAAAGCTATGGGTATAGCGAAAATACCTGATCCGCTGGCTATTATACAACTGATTGCGGAACACTACTCGCAACGGATCGAGTCAGGCGAGATTACTATCGTCGAAGGTGTCCCACCGGAAGAATCTCGCGACGCGAAAATTGAATGGCAAGGGAACTTTTTCACTCCGGGATATTTCATCGATCCGGTTACAAAACGTATTGATTTCCATCAGAAAGCCAGTCAGCCGGCAGTCGAAAAGGATCAGCTGCTGGTTGTGGTTCATCCTCCGGTTGAAGGTAAAGCCGGTTACGATGTAACCGGTCGCAAAATAAATGTACCCTTGCCCAGAAAATCGGGACTTCAGCCCGGCAACAATGTCTACTGGAGCGAAAAAGACAGTGGTTTTCGAGCCAAAACCGAAGGGCAGGTTAAACTTAACGGACATAAGATCTATGTCGATGAAATCCTGAACCTTCGCGACGGGGTCGGAGCGGCTTCGGGAAACGTCGATCATCGGGGTCAGGTCATTGTCGGCGGCGATATTGAATCCGAATTTAAAGTCTCGGCAACGGGAAATATCGAAGTTAAAGGCGTTATCCTCGCGGCCGACGTAAATTGCGGCGGAAACCTCGTGGCGGTGGAAGGTATCAACAGTGGCCACGAAAAGAAAATCCGTGTTAAGGGCGATATCGTAACGAAATACATCCTGAACGCTTCGGTTATCTGCGACGGCAACATGACCGCCAACCGCGAGATTTATCAGTGTCATATCAAATCACGGGGCGAGGTTATCTGCGGCTCCGGGAGGATAATCGGCGGAGAAATCATGGCCGCTAAAGCTATTGAGGCTGAAGAGGCGGGCTCCAGGGCCGACACTAAAACCGTCCTGATTGCCGGAGTCGACTACGCCGAATATGAAAAACTGGAAGAGTGTAAGCGGAAAATTCAGGGAATCCGCGATTCCGCCAAGATATTGAACGACGCCAAGCGGAAACTCGAACAGATAAAGTTAATTCTTACGGCCGAACAAAAGCGCCATCTGGTGGAACTTACGATAGAACTTAACGACTATCTTGAACTTGAAAAATCCGAAACCGAAGAAGTCCAGAGGATTCATCGCGAAATGGTTCTCGACAAAAGCGCTTATATAAAAATTTCCGGCCTGGTATATCCCGGCGTTGTATTAAGATTGTATGATTCCTCATATATTATCCAGCACGCCCTTAAGGGTCCCTTGAAGGCACAAATCGACCCCGGGACGTTGCAGATTACAGTGAGATCGGACGAGGAAGAATAAAAGAATCGGAGACGTAGCCCATGGAACGGGGAACCCGCGCAGGAATCCCCGCTGTGTTGTCATTCGGAGGTTTAGAGCACATGCGCGTTTTAATTGTTGATGATTCACAGTTGATGCGTAAAGTCCTGATCGGCGCCCTTAAAAGAATGGGCATAAATGATATCATAGAAGCCACTAATGGTATAGAAGCCCTTGAAAAGGTTGCTATAAATTCAGATATCGGCCTGGTTATGATGGATTCGCGAATGCCGGTCATGGGCGGCCTGCACGCCATAAAAAAGATGCGAGCCGATGGATACAAACTGCCGATAATTATGGTATCGACCGAGGGCGAAAAAGCCAAGGTTCTCGAAGCGATCCGCGCCGGTGCCAACGATTATCTTATCAAACCTTTTAATCCCCGCGACATTCAGGCCAAGCTCGAAAAATATCTGGTCAACAATTCCGCCTGACTTTTCGACTCTTTATTTTAATATTGTTCCGAAATTCGCCGCGACTTTCTATCATTATATTATGATTTAACTCACGACTCTGTATGCAGAGTCGGGGGGAACCGATTTTGAAATGAATCGTTAAGGGATTTATAAATGATATTCTGATGGAGGTCTATATGAGCGAATATCGCACGGAAATAGATACACTGGGGGAAGTCAAAGTACCGGTGGGGGTGTATTACGGCGCGCAGACTATGCGGGCGGTAGAAAATTTCAAGGTCAGCGGGATAAGATTCCAGCCCGCTTTTATTCGAGCGCAGGCGGTAATCAAACGATCGGCGGCGCTGGCAAACAGCAAAGCCGGGATTCTCGATAAAAAACTATCCGATGCCATTGTGCAGGCGGCCGATGAAGTCCTTGACGGTCAGCTGGCCGATCAGTTCGTCCTCGACGTTTTCCAGGCGGGCGCAGGCACATCGCAGAATATGAATATGAACGAAGTCCTCGCCAACCGTGCCAACGAGATTCTCGGCGGTGCCTTCGGTGAGTACAAGTTCGTGCATCCCAATGATCATGTCAATATGGGCCAGTCCACCAATGACACGATCCATGCGGCGATTCACATCGCGGCGGCGGAACAAGCCCACAAGAAACTCCTGCCCGCGCTGGTGATGATGGAGGAGGCGCTGGATAAAAAAGTCGGGGACTTTGATAAAATTGTCAAATGCGGACGGACACATTTGCAGGACGCCGTGCCGATCCGTCTCGGGCAGGAATTTTCGGCCTATGCCACCATGATGCGCAACGACCGAAAGCGTATCGAGCGGGCGCTGGAATCGGTTCGTGAGTTGGCGCTGGGCGGCTCGGCGGTCGGGACCGGCCTGAATACTCCCCCGAAATATCGTAAGTACGTCATTAAAAATATCAACGACCTGACCGGTCTGGAGTTCAAGACACCGGACAACATGTTCGAAGCGATGACGTCGTTCGATGCCATCGTGGAATTTTCCGGGGCGCTGCGCGTATTGGCAACCGG
>CAZMWI010000221.1:0-3585 GCA_964569945.1 uncultured Ignavibacteriaceae bacterium | reverse complement strand
AACGCTCCGCATAACCGGCTGGCAATGGAGCGCAGCGGAATTGCCAGTCCGAGTTGATGCGGTTGTTCAAACGGTTCAGAGTGTGGTTCGCTCCGCTCTCACAATCTAACCTTATTCGTTATGCTATGTTTCAGTAGCTTATTGCCTGGTTTTATATTCTTTCAATCTCGTACATTCTACAAGGCGATCCAAGGTTTTTGCTGTAAACACCTTGCCCCTGGTCGCAAGTATCATCTTCTTCATGTCTTCCCGGCGAACACCGAAACCACGCCCGCCGATGCAGGCAATGACCTCATATTTGGGGTCATCTTCTGAACGACCTGCAAGACTCAATTCGCCAAGGTGCTGAATACGAGTTACTTTGTCGCGCGCTGTTCCGTCATCCTCGGTGATTTTGGCTTCAATTATGACTTGCGGGTTGAATTCGCTGGGAATGATGAAATCCGGCGTCTGGTCGAAGCCATGAATTCGTTCTGCCCGTTTTGTCTTGCGAAAACTGACACCCGCTTTGGACAAAACGTCCTCAATCGCCGATTCCAGACTATCACCAATAAGTTCGCTTACTGAATCCCGATGCCCAGCGAACGGTCTGCCAAGGAATCGTTCGTACAGCAACATAGCGTAAGGAACTCCAATTCCTGCAAGATTCCTTATGCCTTCCGCACCATGTTTTGTATCCGCCTTGTCCAGTCGATGCAACTGGTCACCGTTAACATCGGGGACTCCGGCAGACAGTAGTTGACAGGCTGTTTGGACCATCGCTTTGAGCCGTTCCTTTGTGACGCCGTTGGTGTTGAGTTCCGTTTCAGGGGTCATTCGCACTTTTCTGTCCAATGAGCGCACGAAGCCCTGAGTAACCGATACGCCGGTTCTTTGTGTCGTGACGTAACCCCATTCGGGAGGCGTAAAACCGAGCATCGAGCGTAAAACCACGATTGCGATAGGCTCGGAGACCGTAACGGGAAATATCCTATCTGGATCGAGTTGCGAAAATCCCTCGGTTGCAGCCTTCAGTACTTCGTACCCACGTTCGAATACCGGATACTCAACAAAACCGGCCCCTTTGGGAAGAACAAGAAACTCCGACTCCAGGCACGAAAAGACGGCATCAACATAGGATTCAGGGTTCTGCAGGATGACATCTAAAGATACTTCAAAAGGAAACGTCGGCATACTCGGCTCCATATTCCGCAACACTTTCGTGTACAGCGAACAATGGCGTCTCATTATCTGCCGTTGTTCTGTCACGCTCCATGCATTTTTTAACTTCGGTCCAGTTACCGAAATGATGGAGCCAGTCCTTCACTCTTGCGATGCGCGTTATTGTAGGTTCTGTTTTTTTCCACTCAAGACGCAATGCCCAGATCGCCAAACGAACCAAATGCCCATAAGTGATGCATCTAATATCGCCGAGTGTCGGCTTGACATTCCCGGCTCTGAGCAACTCTAAGTCTTTTTTAACGATTCGAGCGGCTTCATCAGGCGAATCAGCCAGCCACTTCCGTTGCATGACTCCGGTTTGCCGGCAGACAAATACGGTATCGATAATCGATGAACCGGTGCCGTTAATGTGGATGGAAGCGCCCATCTCAGCCGGACAAGGAAGCGACCCCGAACAAGTTAGACCGGCGTCGAGGATTGCTACAGCAACGGGATAATACGCTTCGAGATTATTATGGTGGTAGGTGAATGCCAGAGGCGATCCGGGCTTCAACGCTCTCGCCATGCGCTGAAAGACGGATGATAGTCCATCCGTGAAATGGTCGAACCCGCGGCCCATGTCCACATTACCGGTCAACTCATCCGGTGTTCGTGTGGAATCTACACGGAATGCGCTTAAATGCTGGCCTACCAGTTTTCTGATCCACACATAACAGAAATCCATAAGCTCCGCGTACTGGACGTTCCCATAGTAGGGAGGATCTGTGAAAACCGCATCCAGTGAAGCATCAGGCAGTTTGCAGGATGCAGCGTCTTGACACGAAAGATTGACGATCCGTGGAGGCGTAGAATCATCACCGTTCAAATTGTCACCTATCCACTCCCCATCGAGGGGGATAATTCTCTTTGACCGGCCATGATATCTAACTTCAAACGGGTGGTCACAGTAGGCTTTCGCTTTCTTGAATTTTTCGATTATATTGGCCCACCCGCCGCTGCCGACACACATATTTCGGCCAGGCTCCATGATTCCAAGAAAATTCGATTCGCATTGAATCAATCCCACCGGAAACCCGTGGACAGAAAATATATCTAGTGACTTTAAAGCCCTGCTGTCATACCGGCACAGCATGTTCTGATAACGGAGCAAGTCTGAAAGGTTCGTCGCCAACGCATTGCGTACACGTTCGCTCGATGTTTTTGCGATCATACGGGCGGAAAGTTCCAGACCGAGAAGCTGACGGCTGTTGAACATTTCACGGTAATGTCTATATCCCCAGCGGTGTAGTCGGTCCGTTTCATCACCGCTGGGAATTGCATCGTCAGGAACGTACTTTGGGCGCATTCTTGACCAACGGTTTTCGGTATCATTGACCCGAGCCAAATCCTGCTTGTCAGGTTTCTTGAAAAACCTGCCGGTATGAGATGGCTTGCATTTTGGACAGTGGTATTCGATTGCATAAAGCCTATGGCGGGGCGCTCCAAGAGCGGCATCAGGATAATGAATAATTGCACCGCACGCCGAACATA
This sequence comes from uncultured Ignavibacteriaceae bacterium, assembly GCA_964569945.1. GTDB lineage: Bacteria > Zixibacteria > MSB-5A5 > GN15 > PGXB01 > CALAMC01. Next base: position 894 of record CAZMWI010000221.1, on the reverse strand, counting down.
CGCAACGGCTTCGCTTTGCAGGACCATCCACAGCCAGTTCCGCGGCGCAATGGCCACATTGGCCTGGGTTCTTCAGGTCATTCGTTTCCGTCAACTCTCCGCAAGAAGGGCATACAAAGACGCTTTTCGGATGCCTCGAATCTGCGGAAAGAAGATATCCGGGAAACAAGTCCACATTCTTTCCGCATTGATGACATGGCATTACTTTAACCCAAAGAAAGTATTTCACATGGGCATCGTCAGAGCCGCATAAGTTGCAGCGTGTGCGATACAAAGGCCCAATGTCGTTTTCCAATGTTGCCCGCAGCGCACCTGCAGCCTTTGAATACGCCTCAAGATTGAGGTGCTCAATCTCTTGTTTTACAATCCAATAAGACATCGGGTTGATGTCAAATCCCGTGACATCACAACCAACACGATTAGCCTCCAGGATGGGCGTACCGCCACCCATAAAGGGGTCTGCTACGTGACGACCCGAAAGGTCATTCGCATCGTAAAAGACATCCCGAAGCGGTTTTTCCGAAAATTCGGATAAAAGCAATCCGCGAAATAAAGTTCCAGGCCGCCTTGCGAACCATTTGTGCACGGCAATAATCGGACGGTAATTCTGTTGTATCTGCTTCTCCCGAAGCGCAATATCCGAAATAAACGGTATATCGAAATCTCTCTCAATCATCTACGTACTATCTTCCTTTGTTTTCTTGGCATAACATTAAAAATCAGCAGTTTATCTGCTGCATTTTCCTTGTTGGAAGCAGGCGGTCAATTAAATGAGTCACTTCCTATATAACTCTTTTTGGGGTCGAAAAGCTCAAAATAGCCCCATTTTGGGGGTGAAAATTTAGCCTATTCTCAATGATATTTGTCAGTTGGCTTGGCCCGACCCTCGCCCCA
>CAZMWI010000220.1:0-3619 GCA_964569945.1 uncultured Ignavibacteriaceae bacterium | reverse complement strand
CAATTCTGCGAAAGACCCAAATGGATCAACCTCTCGATCACCGCTTACAAATTTTATTTTCTCGCCGATTTTCACTTGTGCATCCCAGCCATCATGCAATAAAAGCAAAGCGAATCCGGCCGAAACCGCAAATCGCAATTCATAAAATATCAGCATTATCGCTTCCTTGGTGTAATTCGCTCTCAAATTAAGTTTTTTCAAATACTCCGTCGGATTTTCAACAAAGTCCGGGAGTTTCATGGGGGTTAATTCTTTTAATACACGTGAGTATTTCTTCGTCACGTTTTCCCAATGCGATATATAAACCGGGGCAAGATTATCTTGCCACGATATCGGCTTCAATTTCTTGTAAACAGACTCCTTGATTATCGACCTTATCAATTTCTGTTCGAGCTCATGTGGATCGTCGAGCAAGTCAATGGCAGGGGCAGGATCGTTTTCTTCGCGGTCAGACTCAAGTGCCTCTATTGCACTCACCCTTTCCTTTAGAGATGGATGAGAATCATATTCACTGACTTTTCCGTGCTCGAGTTCTTTATTAAGAGCTTCAGACATTTTTTCCTGTATATTTTTGGAATTAAGAAAAAGCTCGAATCCCTCCATAAAAGGTGGCAGCAGATTCGCATCAATTAAAGGAGCGAATTCACTATTCCAATATTGATTAAAGGCCATGCCTTTTCCAGTGGTTGCCTCAAGGGCGCTTATCATCGTGTTTTTCCCCATCAACCCGGCCGCCAGTCTATCGGCGCCGAATTCCTGGCTTCGCGAAATTTTGGAGGTAATTTTTAAGAATTTATTCCCGTACCATTTAAAAGGCATCTGCATTATTGAATTCCTATCCTGAAGCCCTTCAATAGTCCTGCCGATGGCGGCCCGGATTTGATATATCCGGGGCCCCAAAGAAGTATCACCGTGATGGTAGTGCCCGAATTCATGGGCAATAATCGCCTTGAATTGAGAAATGCCCATCTCTTTCGCAAGGGGAAGTCCTATACCCATAATCCTGTTCCCGCCAAAGCCGTTGGCTCCTCCCCGTTGGGCCACCCAGGCGTTAAAGTCATGGATAAGATAAACATGATCCGGCATTTCCTGACCCGTCTTCCCGGCGATTTCGGATATGACATCGAATAATTTCGGATAAGACTCGCGAGTCAATAAAGGTCCCGGCGGAATGAAATTATCCATTTTGGGAGCCATCGCTACTAAAATCGTACCGCCTGTCGCTATGCAAATTACGTACAATTTGACGATCACGTGGCCCGTAAAATATGTTACTATAAAGGGAACAGCAATCGTTCCAAGCGCTATTACCAGCGCCAGTGTGTAAAAGCCGATGGTCAGGGCCATCGCGATAGCCGCGCGCCTGGATAATGACATTTCTTTCGGCATAGTTCCTCCCTCTTCAAAACAATGCGTCAATCAGGATATGTCGACATTATAAATAAACCCACCAAATAAGAAAATCAGCGACCGATTAAATATAACATTACGGATCTATATTCAAAGATATTTTCTAAAACCGATGCCCGGCGCTGACGCGGAAGGTTTCGTCGAATGACATCTTGTTTCGGAATTATAATGGAAACGAGAATAACGGTTATGACACTTTTACCGCCTGTGTAAACAGACTCCTGTGTGAAATACCGTGAATATTGCAAAATTTAATCCATTGGTCTTGAGTCAATTTGCCATCAATCAGCTCAGGAATTACTGAAAACGGATTTAGCTCGGCATCGCCCTTCGTAAAGAGAATTTCTTCGCCCAGTCTTTTATGAAAATTCCAGTCGTCCTGCAACAGCATCAATCCCAATCCGGCCGAGAGGATAAACTGTAGCCGGTGAATTATAAAAGGAAACTCTATTCGGGGGATGATCTTTCTCGAATCGATTATTTTCATGCAGTCAATCGGATCTTTGACAATATTCGGTAGTTCATCAGGAGTAACTTGCTGAAGCAACTTTGTAAATTCTTTAAGGTCGTTTTCCCAGTTGGAAATATACAACGGAGCCACATCATCGTCCCAGGACATTGGTTTCAGGGTCTTGAAATAATCGAATTTTATCATGGATTTCAGAATCGCCCGTTCGAGTCTCTCGGGATCCTCGATAAGGTCTATGGCCGGTGCGGGATCGATTTTGCCGCTGTCATATTTCAAAGCGATAATCGCGTTCAATCTTTCCTTTATGGTTGGATGTGAATCGTACTCATCAGCCTTTGTTTTTTTCAGCTCTTCCTGTATCGCCTCGGTCATTTTTTTCTGTACGGTGTTCATTTTAAGATACCGACTGAATCCTTCAAGAAACGGCGGCAACAACCCTGATTCTACCATGGGAGTAAACTCGTCGCACCAATATCCTTCAAACGCCGCTCCTTTCATTGCTGATGTTTCAAGAGCGCCTATCACCACGTCTTTGCCCACCAATGTGGCTGACAATCTGTCGGCCATGAATTCCTGACTTCTGGAAACCCCGCTGGTGATTTTAAGGATCTTTTTCCCGTACCATTTGAACGGCAATTGCATTATAGAGTGGTTGTTTTGAAGGCCCGATATCGTACGTTCGATGGCCGCGTGAATGCGATATATCCTGGAACCGAGGGAAGTATCGCCGTGGTAATAATGTCCGAATTCATGGGCGATTATCGCTTTGAACTGCGAAATATTAACCTCCTGCAAAAGCGGCAACCCCAGCGCCATAATCCTGTTGCCTCCGAACCCTCCTGCGCCTCCGCGTTCCGCCACCCCGGCATTGAAGTCGTAGGTCAAATAAACATGGTCGGGCATCTGCTGACCGGTTCCCTTTGCAATTTCAGCGATAATCTCAAATAACTTCGGATTGGCTGATGGCGTTAAAAGCGGACCCGGCGGAATGAACTTGTCCCTTCTTGGTAATGCGGCCCAGAGAATCGTGATCCCGGTAATCAGACAGGCGAAAATCACTCTGAAATATATTTGGCCGGTAATATATGCCAATATAATCGGGATAGAGAGGACTCCGAGACCAAGTATCAGGGCCATGGCATAGAATCCTATGGTTAATGCCAATGCGATGGCAGCGCGCCTGGATAATGACGATTCTGCAGTCAGAAAGACCTCCCGGATTGGGGTGATACATTCATGAAAAATATCGGCATTTGGGACCTATGGATTAATTAAAAAATCAAGGATTGTCAGAAATTGAGCAGACGGACTTTAAATCGGAGACATGTTAAAACCGATAGCCGGCGCTGACGCGGAAGGTTTCGTCCAAATCCGAATTGTGTAGATAGGCCAGATCGACCGTGATGTTATTGACGTTTACCCCCACCCCGCCCGAGAAATTGCCGATGTCAAACCCGGCCCGCCCGAACACCATCTCACGGTACCCGACCTCGAGGCCAAAATGCGTGTCGAGCGAAATATTGCCCTGATAAAACTGCGCGGCGTACTTGATCCCCTCGAACTTGATGTCCCCCGACCCTACCAGCCGCCCCGTAAAATCGTACTTACTATAGTGCAGCATAATGCCCGGCTTGACCGTCGGCAAAACCGACTCGGTCGTCCCGCCGCTGTAGCGTATAAACCCCGACGTGATATCGGTCACCATAAGCCCCAGGCGGGCGTACTTATGAACGTCGTACA
>CAZMWI010000219.1:0-3758 GCA_964569945.1 uncultured Ignavibacteriaceae bacterium | reverse complement strand
TGGCGACCGTAATGTTCTGATCTTCAATGGCTTCGATACGGACGTCGGCGTATGTGACGCCAAATCTGCGGGCATCGTCGAGCACGATTTGCGCCAGCTTTTTCTTGTTCAATTCGTCCAGCATAAGAACTTTAATATAGTCGCCGTGTTATAAAGCTGTCAACCTAATTGAAATGAAAGATTGCCAGAATTTAAAAAATTTGTTATACTGGCCGGAAATTAATATAAAAGACTTCTGAGGTCTATATTATGATGAAATCAACCGTCCTGTGGATAATAGCCATTGTTCTGACACTGGCGTCGATAACATATCAGCGAATGACCGGTCCGACTCATCCGACTTACGGTTCGGTCACTATCGGTGGAGAGAAGATCAGATACAGCCTGCCGCGCTCGGCGACCTCGACTATGGATGAGGAGATAAAAGTAAAGGTCCCCGACACGAAAATCACCGGCCAGATAAAATTCCGGCGATATAAAAGCTATGATGAATGGACCACGGCCTATATGAAGCGCGAGGGAGATCACCTCAGCTACTTCATTCCCAAACAGCCGATGGCAGGTAAAGTTATGTACCAGGTAACGCTGACCGACCAGTCCGGCAATTCAAAACCTTTGACCGATGAACCGGTAATTATGCGTTTCAAGGATCCGGTGCCGGATTATATTCTCTTTCCTCATATATTTTTCATGCTGGCGTGGATGTTTATGGCGACCCGGACCGGTTTGCAGGCACTCGTTAAAGGCAAATCCCTTTTCAAATATACTCTGGTGACGACAATTTTCGTAATCTGCGGCGGGCTGATTCTGGGACCCCTCGTGCAGAAATTCGCCTTTCACGCCTTCTGGACCGGCTGGCCGATAGGCCATGATCTGACCGACAATAAAACCATCACGGCCTTTTTATTTTGGGTGATCGCCTTGTGGCGGGTTAAAAAAGGCAAGGGGCGCGGCTGGGTTATTGCCGCGGCCGTGGTTACGTTGCTCGTTTATTTAATACCGCACAGTACCCTCGGGTCGGAAATCGACTACACCAAGCTCCCGCAGTCGGGCAGTTAATTTCCTTTGAGCCGGTACGGTTTAAAAAACTTAAATCCGGCTTTTTCGATGGACCCGATATATTCTTCGTTGGCCGATACCATTTCGTCGGCCACATAGTGCAGCCCGAAATAGCGCAAAGCGAAATTGATATATCCCCGTTCTTTTATTTTCTCGATACATTCATCAGCCGCTTTGCTGCCCTGAACGCGGCGAACTACATTGTGGATTTTCTCCAGGCGCTCCTCGGTAATCTCAGGTTTTACGGGATATTTCGCACCGAACGCCTCAAGCAGTTTATTATCATCAGGCAGGCGATATTTCTCGTCGTGCACGATCATGTCCAGCCCGAGTTTCTTTCTCGGTTCTGGACGATGTTTCGGATAGCCCAGAGAAAGCAGCACCACCGGAAGAACTCCTTTTGGCAGATCGAACATCTTACGAGTATCGTCAATAAAATCGAAAATGGTGCCGATATAAACCGACCCCAAGCCGAGAGCATCGACGGCGGTGCAGATATTCTGGGCGGCGATGACCACGTCCTGAAAACCGATCCAGAAGTGGATGAACGAATCGGGGGCCGTGTATGGAGCACTTTCGAGTTCGGCCCAGCGGCCCAGCCGGTGCCAGTCGAGACAGAACAATAAGTTAACCGGTGCTTCGCCAATAAATTCCTGCCCGCACATTTTGCCCAACTTTTTACGTACGGCGTCGTCGCGGATTTTGATTATCGAGTACGGCTGCAGATTTCCGCCGGTCGGAGCGTGTATTCCGGCCTTCAGGATGGAATTGAGGACGTCATCGGAAACGTCCTTGTCTTCAAAACTCCGGCAACTGGCGCGTTCATAGAGCAACCTTATCGTTTCGTTTTCGTGATGATCGCCTCTATGCTCCGCCGGGCCATGGTGGCAGGGAAGGTTGTTGTCTTCATTATTCATAAACTCACTCCTGAATCTAAAACGGCCAGTCGATATATGGCGCCGGTGTTCTTATTAATTTATCGAGCTTAGTTATCAATCCGGCCGGTGCCGCGAAATTATCGGTTGCGGTCAGAGCCGTCGCGCTGCGCAACCCAAGCCATAACCGCGAGAAAGCGCTGACCGTCGTTTTGATCTTTGGCAGACCTTTGGTCAGACCTTTCTTTGCCGATGACTTCGGTCCCAGGACGACCGTATAATCGCCCGAAATCCCGCGCCATTTAAATTGGCCGTCGAGATATTTTTCGATCGGGTCGTGCAGTTCAAGATTGAACTTGACTTCGCGGCCATCGAAATGTGTCTTTTTCATACATCCAATCAGATCACAAATCCTGATCTGCCACCAGGCAATGGCCGAATTGCGGTTTTCTTCTTCGCCTTTGTACGTCATGTTACGGTGACGGATCGGGCGGGTCAGAAGGTCCTGAAACTGGATGTCGGGCGGCTCGATGATTCTCATCGTCACAATTTGCTCTCCGAAACTCTTCACCAGAGCCATAAGTTCACGAAACTGCTCGAAATTCTGGTAGGCAATGCACATAATCCAGAACGGACCGCGCTCTTTACCCCGACCGGAGATCCAGATAAAATGCGTCAGATTACCCTTGTTGTCATTATAGCCGAGACCGAAAGCGCTTTTATCCTTGACCATCTCCCAGCGCGTGCTTTCAGGAATGTGCATGTTGAGAGAACCATGCCGACGACGTCGGTTAAGCCGCGCTTTATGTATTTTCTTCCAGTCTTTATGGCCAAGCCTTATTGGGACGCGCGGTTTATCGGTAATATTGAGCGACGACGGTGAAAAGAACTGGATGTGATCGTACACTCCCGTTCCGAATCCCAATTTGTCGTAGTACCCCTGCTCGAACATGCCCAGTCCGGCCACGAGAGCGCCGTCCTGTACATCCTCGGCGATTTTGGCGGCGGTCAAACCCGCCGCCAGTTTCTGCTTGCGGGCCACCAACGATGTGGTCACTCCGGCGATGGCGGAGAATTTAAGCTCCTCGTCGAAATGACGGATATCTCCGAAATAACTGACCACCAGACACTCGGGCCGACCATCGATGTCGGCCACGATTGTCCGGGATTTTTCGATGAGGATGTCCATCGGGTCGGGGAAGCCCTGTTGAATCCAGCCGCAATCGTACCATATCTGATGCACGGCTTCTTTATCTTTCTTGGGGTTGTACTTTCTATATTGCATGTTTGTATTCCTCACGATTGTTAGATGCCGACAATCATTTTATAAGATCAAAACGTTGTTACAGCAATCCTTTTTTTCGCATTTCTTTAACCTGTTTATGGTACTGCGCTATTTTCTTGTCGAATTCACGTTCCGATTTACGGCGCTCTTTTTCATTTTTACGTAAGTTTAGATGTTTTATTTCCCGCTGAAGTTTCAAATAATTCCGGAAACGTCCTTCATCCAGGCTGCCGTCCTCGATAGCCGCCGTTACCGCGCACCCGGGTTCGCCGTTGTGGCTGCAGTCGGAAAAACGGCACTGGGCTACGATAGCCGCGATATCCTCGAACGTCCGCGAGACGTCCTCGCTTTCGCCCCATGCCTGGATTTCACGAAGACCGGGCGTATCGATCACCATGCCGCCGTCGGGAAGCAGTATCAGTTCCCGGTGGGTCGTGGTGTGGCGGCCCCGGTCATCATAGTCGCGGACGGCCCCGGTTTTGAGACGCTCCTCACCCAGCAGGCGATTGATTATGGTCGATTTGCCGACCCCCGACGAT
>CAZMWI010000218.1:1288-3764 GCA_964569945.1 uncultured Ignavibacteriaceae bacterium | reverse complement strand
ATGCCGACCGGCACTTACCCCTGGGGGCTGGATGCGTGCGACATCGATAACGATTCATACACCGATCTGATTGTCAGCAGTAATTTCGATGATATCGTCACCGTGTTTCCGAACGATCATGGTGAATTCGGGATGACAGTAAGTTATGCCACCGATGATCTCCCCCGCTCGCTGGTAGTGCAGGACCTGGATCACGATGGCGACAGCGACCTGGTGGTGGTCAATTCCCAGACCAATACCGCTTTGGTGCGCCTGAATAATGGCGACGGTACTTTTGGCGGACAGATATCGTACTTTGTCGGTTCCAGTCCATTCGGCGTAACTGCGGCTAAAGTGAACGATGACGATTATTATGACATTATTACGGCCAATTATGGTGCCGACAGTATTTCCGTGCTCATAAACGACGGCAATAACAATTTCGAAAATCGGACCGATTACGCGGTCGGCTCACTGCCTCGTGGGGTGGTTTCGGGCGATTTCGATGGCGACGGTGATTTTGACCTGGCTGTTTCGAATTATAACGACGGCACCGTGCTGGTTCTATACAACAACGGTTCCGGTCAGTACAATTCCACGGCGTCGTATAGTACCGGTGCCGGGTGCACGGGTCTATTTGTCGATGATCTCGATTTGGTGAACGGTCCCGATATTCTGGCGGCCAATACCCTGGCCGGGACGATCACTTATCTGGCCAACGACGGCTCCGGTTCCTTTAATAAAGCCAATCTCACTATCGGCGGCGCTCCCGTTTCTGTCGCGACCGATGACGTCGACGGTGACGGTTTAAAAGACGTTTTGGTCGTCGATCGCGATAATAATCGGGTCGCGATCCTGTTCAATACTTCAAATTGATAGGATTTTGCACGATTTCAATCTGGTTGTGCCATCCTTGAACATTGCTCCCATTTGAAACAGGCGAAATGCCAGTATTCGCATTTTGCACGGTAGCTATTTTTTCATAACTATACTCCCTTTATAGGCTTGCGATTTGGTCGCCGGTTCGGCGCGGTTTTTGTCATTGTTCATCATCGCTAATTGAAACAGCCACACTTTGTAAGGGGTATTGAATGAGAGTTGCAAGCAAGATCCTTTACACGAACGTGTCGGGATTCGGGAGAATTCTTCTTTCGATACTGACCGTATTTCTTGCCCTGGCCGCTTTCACCGGCGGCGCCCTTGCCCAGGAGGCCACGCAAACCTCCATTACCTTGACCTGGACCGCGCCCGGCGACGATGGTGATATCGGAACCGCTACATCTTATGATATCCGCTATTCGTTGTCGTCGATCAACGCGTCCAACTGGAACGACGCCACTCAAGTGACCGGAGAACCGTCGCCCCAGACCGCCGGCAGTGCCGAAAGTTATACCGTGACCGGGCTCAATCCCGGAACACAGTACTACTTCGCCATCAAAGCCGGTGACGAAGCTAATAACTGGTCGAGCCTGTCCAACGTGGTCAGTCGGTCCACGCTGGCCGAGTCCGATCCGCCAGCCGCCGTCGCCAACCTGATCGTCAACGGCACCGGCGAAACATCCATAACCCTTAACTGGACCGCGCCCGGTGATGATGGTACAACCGGCACGGCGTCGGAGTACGACGTCCGCTATGCCACGTCGCCGATCACATCCCTGAACTGGGACGCCGCGACACAGGCTACCGGTGAACCGTCGCCGCAAGCCGCTGGCAACGCTGAATCGTTCACCGTGGCCAGTCTCAATCCAAGTATGACTTATTACTTTGCGATTAAGACGGCCGATGAGGTGCCCAACTGGTCCGACCTGTCCAATGTCGTGTCCGGAACGACCAGTGCGGAAACCAACGCACCGACCGCTGTCGCCGACGTTTCTATCAGTGCCTCCGATGCGACCAGCGTGACTATCGTCTGGACTGCCACCGGCGACGATGGTACAACGGGGACGGCGTCGGAGTATGATATCCGTTACGCCACCTCGCCGATAACATCGGCCAACTGGAATTCCGCCACTCAGGCGACCGGCGAGCCAGCTCCGAAGGCATCCGGGTCCGCCGAAAACTTCACCATCGACAATTTAAACTCCGGCACTAGGTATTATTTCGCCATCCGTGTGGCGGATGAAGTGCCCAACTGGTCGGATATTTCCAACGTGGTCGATACCACCACTACCGACGTTACCGCGCCGGCGGCGATCAACGACCTGAGCGCTTTGACCGGTGAGGACAACGGCGAGATTAATATCAGCTGGACGGCACCGGGCGACGATGGCAACAGCGGCGCGGCCAGTTTTTATGTGATCGTTTATTCAGAAGACAGTATTACCGAATCCAATTGGGAGCAGGCTGACCTTTGGGTCAGCCCTCCCATCCCGCAGCAGGCCGGGCAGACCGAAAGCATCACTTTGACCGGTCTGACTCCGGCGACGACGTACTATGTGGCTGTTAAGTCCGCCGATGAGGCTTTGAATATGTCGGCAATATCGAACTGCCCGTCGGC
>CAZMWI010000218.1:0-1188 GCA_964569945.1 uncultured Ignavibacteriaceae bacterium | reverse complement strand
TGCAGTAAGAAATATATGGATAAATAATTGCAGTTTATTTCACCCGCGCGGTCAGGTAGTCCGAGACTTCGGCCAGTTTGTGGCGCGTCTGCTCCATCGAGTCACGGTCGCGGATAGTGACCGTTTCGTCTTCGGTGGTTTGACCGTCGATGGTGATGCAGTACGGACACCCGGCTTCATCCATACGGGCGTAGCGGCGGCCGATCGAACCGGAACCGTCGTAAAAGACTTTGAATTGCTTTTTAAGCTCGTCATAGAGCTTTGTCGCTATTTCCGGCATTCCGTCTTTTTTAACCAGAGGCAAAACCGCGGCTTTGAGCGGCGCGATTTTCGGCGAGAATTTCAGCACCGCCGATTTATCCCCGCGCGTTTCGTCTTCTTCATAAGCGTCGACCAGAACCGTCAATAAAGTGCGGTCGCACCCTGCCGAGGTTTCTATGATATATGGAATAAACTGTTCGTTGGTCCCGCTGTCGATATAGAGCATCTTTTTACCGGTTGCTTCCTGGTGACGGGTCAGGTCGAAATCGGTCCGGTTGTGGACGCCTTCGAGCTCTTTCCATCCAAACGGGAATTCATACTCGATGTCATACGCTTTCTTGGCGTAGTGCGCGAGGTCATTCGGTCCGTGCTCGTGCCAGCGCATTTTCGATTCGGTGATGCCGAGGTCGCGGTACCACGCCCAGCGCTGTTCGCGCCAGTACTCGAACCATTGGTCGTCTTCGGACGGCTTGATGAAGTACTGCATTTCCATCTGCTCGAATTCGCGGGTGCGGAAGATAAAGTTGCCGGGGGTGATTTCGTTGCGAAACGCCTTGCCGATCTGCGCGATACCGAACGGCACTTTCTGCCGCGAGGAATTTTTCACGTTCAGGAAGTTGACGTAGATCCCCTGCGCCGTCTCGGGCCGTAAGAACACTACCGACGATTCATCCTCGACCGGTCCCATGAACGTCTTGAACATCAGGTTGAAATTGCGGGCCTCAGTAAGTTCGCCGCCGCATTCGAGCGGCGTTTTGGACGGCTTGAGCAAGCAGCGGCATTCCTGGAGCTTGTCGGCGCGGAAACGGCCCTTGCAGGTTTTGCAGTCGATAAGCGGATCGGTAAATTCTTCGACGTGGCCGCTGGTTTTCCAGACATCGGGATGCATCAGGATGGCGGCATCCAGACCCTCGATATCGTCCCGGC
>CAZMWI010000217.1:0-3771 GCA_964569945.1 uncultured Ignavibacteriaceae bacterium | reverse complement strand
AAACATGCTCATCATGATCGGGCGCTTAATCGATATATCGGACAAAAACATTAATCGTCTCCTTTGGATGTAATCGTACAGGTCAATTCATTTATGGCACGATGACCTAATCGTTCAGGGAGGATTTTTCGGAATCGATAATTTTAATCTTCGTCCCGTCTTCGAGGTGCAACTGACCCTCGGTAATGAGCACATCGCCCGCCTGCAGGCCCCGCGTGACTTCCACTTCCAGCCCGTTCTTTCGTCCAAGTTGCACCACTCTCTTCTGCGCGGTGCCGCCATTCGCGACAAAAACGTAATCGGCGCTGCCATCATTGGCGACATTCTTGCGCGCGACAACGACTGCGTCGTTGTTATGGTAAGTGGCGACCTCGATTTTGGCGGTAACGCCGCTTCGTACTTTCAAACCGGAATTATCGAATTCGACCACAACCCCGAACGCCTGATGTTCGGCGTTCATTGAAAGATCGACCTGTACAACCCGGCCCTCGAGGGTTGTACCGTTCCAGCGTGCGGTGGCCTTTTGGCCTTTCCGGAAATCGGTGATTTCAGTATCCGCAACCCACAGTCGGGCCTTGAGCCGGTCAATTTGTGTAATCGTGAATAGTTCATCGTCTTTCTTGACGTTTTCCGATTCGAGATAGTTCATGCGGGTGAGTACACCGCTGATGGGAGCCTCGACCTTCACTGACTGGCGCACCGATTCCCAGTCGGCCCTGGCGACTTCATACGATGTTTTGGCATTGTCGAATCCCTGTTTGAACAAACCGCCGGAATCATAATAATCCTTCGTCGGCTTGAAAGTCGCCTCGCCGTTTTCATAGGCTACTTTGGCCTGGAAATATCGCGCACTGGGGTTGTCGGTTGGGAAGCTCAGTACGATGGAGTCTTTTTCGACATAATCCCCCACTTTATAATAGATGCGGTCGATATTGTCGTCGAACGAGGCAATGGCTGAGGTTTCCCGGGTGCCCGTAAGGACCGCATTGTATTCCAGGTTACTGGAAAAAGCCGCGGGCTGTATCGTTTCAACCCTGACCGGGACGCCTTCTTCAGCGTAGATTTATTCCATATTTTTGGCTTCCTGATCGCTGCCGCATCCGGCGAGGACGGGAAGAAGCCCCACGGCCGCAATCAGTTTCAGTCTGTGTGATTTCATTACAATCCTCGTATAGAAAAGCTATTATTTTCAAATTACATTACGTGCATCTACATATATTATTTCAAAAAATTTATTTATTCCAGATTATCAGCCACCCTGTTTAAAAGTTCTGCTGTTTTCTCTATATCGGCAGGATCCAGCCCTTTAAAAAGGGTTTTGCGGAACTCCATTTTCAGTGGCCCCATGCTTTTAATGATCTCTTTGGCCGAATGCGTTAAATAAATAAGCTTCTGTCTGTTGTCCTTTTGATCGGGCACGCGAAGCACCAGGTTCTTTTTCTCCAAACCGCTTACCATTCTTGATGTTGTGGTTCTGTCCCGGTCGGTCAGGTCGGCCAGGTCACCGATTTTCAGGCCCTCGCGTTTTTCCAGCGTAAACAAGACCAGCATCTGATCGAAGGTCAGGCCGATATCAAGCTCGGCGATTTTCTTGCGGGCGTATCTTTTCAGTAGTAGCCAGACCCGCCCGACTCCTTCCATCAAATCTCGTTGTCTGTCCATACATTTGCTTTCCTGATTTCAGCTTTCAACATATAACGTAAAAACCATATTTGTTGTTGCATATACATTTATTATTTTCGGCATAAGTCAAGCTATAATTATATTTTTTTGCATTCCATTATAGAAAAATTTGTAATCCGTTATTGGATGCAGAGTTGGGAAATATCTTAAAAAGTGGTCTGGCAAGAAAAAGCGTAAAAAAACGACCCCGGAATGTCCGGGGTCGTTGCAAGCAAGTGCTTCGATAATCTAATTTAAGCTAAAAGCTCAGTCCAACCACGAGATAGGACATCTCCTCCTTCGGGTTGACGATAAACGATACGTTCAGCGGCATCGAGAAACTTTCGGATACCGCGATTTCTCGGGACGCCGTCACGCCCATGTTGATCGCCTGGAGGTTATCGGTGCCGTAATAGCCCGGATTGTCTTTGCTTCCTCCGGCAACACCACAGAAGAAGTTAAGGGCGGTTTCATTGACCGTTACCGGGTAATCGACCTGAAAATACGTATTGGAACCGGCGTCGTTGTATACGTTGATGTACCCCGCAACCGTCGCCGGAAACGCCTCGGGCCCGGATACGGACAGTCCCAGTTCAATCAGATGCGCCCCGGGGTCGGAAACAGTATCGTCGATTGTGGCGTCATAGTTATTGAAGTTGAAGAACCTAATACCGTGATTGGGATAATAGTAGTCGGTCGCGATACCTGTGATCGACACGCCGCCGTTTAGAGTTGCAGTGTAGCTCAGCCAGAAATCGATTTCATCGGATTCTGACGCCTGATTGGAAAGCGTGTAAGCTCCCCAGATGCCGAATTCTAATCCGCCGCAATCGAGAGCTACTGTCGGCTGGATCGAAGGGGTCGTGGCTATGTCCATCCCGCGCCAGACATAGCGGTTGTAAAAATCGACCGATGTACTTACCGAAACGTCATCACCGGCGGCTGAAATTGCCAGCAGCGCCACGATAAGCGTAAGATAAACCGGCCAGATTGTACGTTTATTAAGCATTTTCGATTATCCTCCTGATACCGATCAATACTCGTAAGCCGTTTCGCCGTGGAGGGATTCATCGAGGGTGGTCTCTTCGGCTTCAGTCGTCTTGACGGTGGTGATCTTATTTATGATCCAGAGCATGACGTATGTGAAGATGAAAGCGTAAATCGACGACACCAGAACCGCAATCAGCTGTTTGAAGAAAAAGCTCGAACCACCCAGGAAAAGACCGTTGGCCCCGCCGGGATTTATGGCCGTACTGCCCAGCAGACCAAGCATGATAATGCCCAGCGCTCCGCCGACACCGTGAACGCCCCAGACGTCGAGGGCGTCATCCCAGTGCAGCTTGTTTTTGAGACTCACCGCGGCGTAGCAGACGATCCCGGCGCTTAAGCCGATGACGGCCGCCGACCCGGTCGAAACGTACGCTGCGGCCGGGGTGATGGTCGCCAGACCGGCCACGGCTCCTGTCAACAATCCGACAAATTTCGGTTTTTTCATAAGAGTCCATTCCAAAGACAGCCAGGTAATGGCTGCAAAAGACGCCGCGACGTCGGTATTAACGAACGCCAGGGCCGTTATGGAATCGACTCGCAGTTCACTCCCGGCGTTAAAACCATACCACCCGAACCAGAGCAGCCCGGTACCGAGCGCCACCAATGGTATGGAATGCGGACCCTTTTCCGCGATGCGTCGTTTTCCCACAAACAGCACCGAGGCCAGCGCGGCCATACCGGCGATGTTGTGTACGGCAATACCGCCCGCGAAATCGAGAACGCCCCATTTGGCGAGAAGGCCGCCGCCCCAGATCATGTGCACGAATGGGAAATAAACCAGCAGCAACCACGCAACGAGGAACAATAAATAAGCGGGGAAGCGGACGCGGTTCGAAAAGGCTCCCGTAATCAGAGCGGGCGTGATGATCGCGAACATCATCTGATAAGCGAAGAATACCAGCATCGGTATTTGCCCATCGCCGAAAGCCGTCATCGGATCGACACCGCTCAGGAAAGCCATATTGAGGTTCCCGATAATGCCGCCCTCGCCGCCACTAAAACAAAGCGAGAACCCGACGGCGTACCACAGTATGGTCGTGACGCCCATCGAGACGAAGC
>CAZMWI010000216.1:0-3786 GCA_964569945.1 uncultured Ignavibacteriaceae bacterium | reverse complement strand
AATCGACAATGATTCCGCCGGAAACGATATCAAACAGTGCGATCTGAATCCGTCGGGCGGGCTCCTGGTCGCGAGCGGCAGGTACAACTACGATGAGTCGATTGATTTTGATATAAGCGTCCAGACTGCCGAGATCGCCACCTGGGTCAGGCTGATCACCGAGGATTTCAATATCTCCGGAATAATGTCGGGCTCTATTGGCATACACGGAACTCTGGGCTCACCGTTAATATCATGCGATGCATTCATAGATTCCCTGGCCTATACCCATCCGGTTAGCGGCAAGCAACTGAATCTTGACCTGTATACTGCGTTCAATTATGCTGACCAGAAGGTTAATGTCGACTCCCTGTATCTTAAGACTCGGGGCGGATATTTCCGCGCTCACGGGGAATTTCCTATAAATCTCGCACTGGAGGCGGTGACCAACCGGTTTCCCGATGCCGAGCAGTCAATAGATATCGTTGGGCGCGATACGACCTTTGATTTAATCCTGATGTATATGCCGGAAATCGAGGACATGGAAGGGCAGTTCGATGCCTCGTTTAGCCTGACCGGCAAGCCGCTTACGCCTAATATCGATGGCCAGGCGTCTATCAGAAATGGTAAAATTAAGCCGTATGACCTGGTCTATCCGCTGGAGGACTTCAATCTGAATCTCGAGATGGAAAACAAAACCATACATGTGACATCGGCGTCAGCCGTTTGTCGTGGCGGCAACCGGGAGTTGGGGAAGATCAATGCCGAGGGGACGGTTGCGGTTGTTTCTTTAGATACGCTCGATTACAACCTTAAAGTTTCGCTCAAACAATATCCCGTAAAGTATGAACTGGGCGATATATCGGCGGTAGCCGACGCCGAACTGGTGATTAAAGGTCGAACGCCGCCGACGGTTTACGGAGATGTCAATATTATCAGTGCCCACTATCTTGAGAATTTCGCCGAAGAGGATGAAGGCTGGCTTTTGCTGACGACGCTCGGTAACGAGAACACATGGAATCTGAATCTAAACGTCGAATTCCCGTCGAATGCCTGGGTGAAAAACGACGAATTGGATGCCGAGCTTTCCGGCTCGTTGAACTTTATACGGACCAATAATAAGTACCGGTATATCGGGCAGCTGGAAATATTAAGGGGCAAAGGTTATTTGCAGGGTCGAACTTATCGAATAGACCCCGGTGGGTCCATAATATACGATGATATCGAATCGCCTAACCCTAAGCTGAATATATCCGCCAGCACTAAAATTCGGGGAGCATCGGAACAAGTCGATCAGTTCGGGCAGCCTCAAACTCAGACTCTCGACCTTTGCATCCAAATCACAGGAACCATGGACAATCCGGATATCAATCCGTGCGCAGATTCCCCATTTTCTAAAGATGAAATGCTGTCACTGATTTTCACCGATTATTACGCGGGTTCTAACGGTTACGGATCAAGTGAGACATTTCTCGGCGGCAGGATAGGGAGCTTTGCTGCAGGCTACTTAGGATCCCAGGTATCGCAAATCGGCACCCGGTCGCTGAGCAGTATCGGGGTGGAAACTTTTGAGATCGACCCTGTATATGGTAACAAATTGGAACCGCTGGGCACAAAAGTGGGACTGGGTTTTTCATTACATCCTAATTTGTATATTTACGGCCGTTCGGCCATTTCAAGTTCCCAAGGTCAGGAGATCGGTTTTGAGTACCGGCTCAAACGATTCCTTCTGATTGAAGGCAACAAGGATGAAAACGAGCTGTACCATTTATTATTGAATTTTTATTGGGACTATTGATTTGAGCAGATTCGTCAAAATAGTAATTTTTGCAGTTACCTTTGTGTTGCTCGGCGGGCAGTGCATGGCTCAGTTCGTCATAAATCCGGATTATCAGAGGTGGATTCTTAAAAAGCCGAAGATCGACTCTATATATATTGAAATCCACCCGACCGTTAATCCCGAGGACAGCGGATTTTTCTCAAGGTCTGAAATCAGGTCGGCCCTGTATTCCAAAAAATATCCCTATTTCAGGTCGTTCAATCTATTGAAATTAATCCAGTTGCTAAAATCCGATCGCAGAAATCGGGTCCAGCGAGAGACACCGCTTAAAGATACGTCTGAAGTTAAATATATGTATTTATCCAATGGTTTCCTCGGCGTCAGGGTGACCGAGACGTTTGAACCGATGCCCAAGGATTCCAATGCGCTGGTCAGTTTATTCATCTATGAAGGGAGGCAGTTTGTTTATGACTCGGTTATCGTGACGGGCCGTTTCGAAAAGCAATTCGAGGGAGAGTTTGGTAATATTGCCGGACGCTTCGAAGGCAGCAAACCGGTAAATCCATTCGCCTTGAAGCAGGCCGTTTACGATATCAAGGCCGAGCTGGCCAATAATGGATATCCGTACGCCACCGCGGATTATTCCATCGATACAACCACGCAGTCTGACGGTGCAAGAATCCAGTTCAAGGTCAATTCTGATTCACTTGTTCATTTTGGCGACGTTCGCGTTTTAGGCGCCAACAATTACGGTAAATCGGTAGCCTTACGGGAACTGACTTTCAAGCCGGGCGATATATATCGACGCAAGGACATTATGGAATCGCAGAGACATTTGTATCAGACCGGCGATTATCTGACCCTTCAGTTGTATAGCACGGCCCGCGATTCAACCAAAGGCGTTAACCGCCTTAATCCGGATTTCATTTTATCGCTTCGTGAAAAGAACCCGCAATACGTTTCAATCAAGACCGGTGCTTCACAGGATTCGATCAAGGACCTTACCTGGACTTTCTCCATTGCGTGGGGCAAACGCAATTTATTCAGATCGCGATCGATAGAGCTGTCGGCTTATGCATCATCGGTGATCTTCACGGAATGGCGGTTTCTCGAACACAGCTATCGGCTTCGCTTTAAAGAGCCGTGGTTTCTGGGAATCAGAATGCCGCTGACTTTTACCGGTGAGATTTCGCCGCCGGTGAAGGACCGCGTGCAGAACTATAAAATACGAACCTGGTCGGTATCGTTTACGACCAACCGCGAGTTCGGACCGGTTGTCAAAAGCCTGGCGGGATTCGAATATGAATCGGTCAAAATATCCGGTCTGAGCTTGGAAGATCAGATTCTGCTGAAACAGGAAAAGAAGCTTTCCAACCGAAGACGTTTCTATCTAACTGTCAACCGTGATAGTCGGTCCAATCCGTTCTTGCCGACCGGGGGATCGCTGACCAATTTCAGTTTGGAATATGCCGGTGGATTTTTGGGCGGTGATGATTCTTTCTGGAAGGTTGATGCCTCGTGGTCGCGTTATCAGAGATTCTGGCCGGGCTGGATTTCGGCGACAAGGCTGAAATTCGGCAATGTCCGGCAGTTCGGTAGTTCAAACGAGGTTCCGGTCGACGTCCGATATTACCTGGGCGGTGCCAATACTATCCGCGGCTTTAAGGAAAACAGCCTCGGCCCGCAAACGAGTGAAGCCGATCCGACTCCCGAAGGTGCGCGGATTGTCATGATTGCCAATCAGGAATTCCGCTATAAAATTATAGGTAAGTTCTGGGGTTCGATATTTGCCGATGCCGGCAACGGATACAGGAATTACAGCGAAATTAAGCCGAATACGCTGGCTTTGTCTTACGGGACCGGAATCCAATTTATATCACCGGCCGGACCGATCCGGCTCGATTACGCCCGCCGCATCCGCACCCATCTCTACAGCGCAGGATACCGTTTTCATTTTACCATCCTGTATGCGTTTTAATTATCGGGCGGGGGAACAACGCCCCGTATTTATGGGTATTGACAAAACA
>CAZMWI010000215.1:0-3803 GCA_964569945.1 uncultured Ignavibacteriaceae bacterium | reverse complement strand
ATAAGATTGAAATAATTGCCGGGCTTCTCTTTCAGGCTTTCGAATATCTTGTTGTAATACATCGCGGCTTTGACAAACTGTTCGCTTTCATAGTATGCCTGTGCGATCGGCCAGACAAAAGTATTGGAATGGGGATAGCGGTCGTACATTTCCATCGCCAGCGCAACAGTCGAATCATATTTTTCTTCATTGAGATAAATCCAGATCAAGGCCGATTTGGCTGGATCCTTGGAAAAAAGCGATGAATCGATTGCCAGGTGCACCTCCTCGATGCCCTCCTCCCGCTCATTTGAAAAAATCCCGACCGTTTTCAAAATGCCAGACTTAACCGACTTCCAGTAATGATATGAGCCTAACCCGAGATACAGATCATACAGACTCGAATCAAGCTCCAAACCTTTGGAATATTCGCCGCGCGCTTTCAACCCATCGTCGAGAGCGGCCATCGACGACCCGAACCTGGCCTGGTACAACGACCTGTATGCCCGGATATGACCTAAGTACAAATACACGACGGCCGAATCACCCCTATCGCAATCCTGCAGGCGATTTTTGCAATAGGCTTCGGCGGAATCGAGATATTGGTTGAAATTACTGCCGTACGCATTCGTCTCCCGGTCGGTCATGGCCGAAAGGAGGGTCATGGCCTGAAATAAAAAAAGGCCGGGATCGGCGGTATCGACCTTTTTATATATGTCAAACGCGGTCATCGCCTTATTCCACTGGCCGTCCATGAGGAATTCCATCCCCGAATTAATTATTTCTAATTTTGGAGGGGTCAGCAGATCACCGGCGCTGGCAAACGGCGCGGCGATCAGCATCAAAAGGCAAAAGAATCTCATTTCATCTCGTCTCTAAGTTCCTTCGCCCGTTTGTACGTTTCTTCGAAATACGGGTTTATCTTGCTGTATTCTTTATGAGACAATATTTGATTGATAATTATATTCGCCGATTCATAATCTTTTTCACCCACGAATATAGCGGCCTCGGCCAGTTCAGCCTCGTAAAAACCGTATTCGTTGTACCACGGTGAATCTTTCAACTTGGCTTTTAATATCGCCAGTCTCTGGCGAGCCCGGTCGGTCTGCCCCACATGCGCCAGTCCGTAAACCTGATACAACAGACAATAAGGGTCGTCGGGGACTATAGCATTCAGCGTATCGGCCAGCAGAACCAGGTCATTGTAACGCTTTTCGAGAAAATATATCCTTAAAAACGATTCACGCGCGTTAAAAGTGGCCAGATAACCGCTGTCGGCGGCCAGACGGATTTCTTCCAGGCCGATTTCGCGGCGGTCCGAGACGAACGGCAACCACAGGAAATCATTGGCCATGACGGTTTTATAGTAATCGTACGCACCCAGCCCGAGATAGGCATCGTAATATGTACTATCAAGCTCCAGGGCGTGTTTCAAACGCGAGCTGCATTTGAGCCCGTCCCGAAACGCCTTGAACCAATGACCATTGAAAGATCGCAGCAAAGCCCGATAGCCATAAGATGCCCCCGCAAGAAACGACCAGTCCGGATTGTTTTTGTCCTTGTCGTGAAGGGCGTCGGCCATATCTATCGCGAGGCTCAAGAGGCTGTCGATATCTTTGCTGTAAATATTATTTCGAAACTCTTCGTCTATGGTCTGCAATATCGTGCCTTTAAGAAAATAACCGAGCGGGTTGCCCGGCTCGCGGGCAATGAGGCTGTCGGACGCGGCCAGGGCCTGATCGAACCTGTCGTACCAGACGTCCTGAGAAATTGCCAATATGGAGGAATCTCGCACCGGAGTGAAATGCTGACTTGAGGCCTGTGACGCGCTCAGCGCCAGAAAGACCAAAATAAAAAATGGGGCTGCTTTTGACATCATCAGATGTTTATACATAACCCCAAAATTCCGGTTTCAGACGAATTTGGCAACAAGAAACTAAATAGAATATACGGCCGGAATAATCTCAGGCAGCGGCATGGTTTTGTCTTCCGAGACGGCTATCAATATCGATTTCCCGCAATACCAGTACATCATCTGGAATCCGTCACCATCGTACGTATACACCGAGCGATTACCCACCTTGGTTTCCTCGAACCCGGGCATTTCAACCCCGTCCTTTTTTCCGACATACAGCGAAACCGGCATATTACCGTGCAGGAATTTGAAATGCGCGAAATGATGATCACGAATATCATCAAATCCGGAATCTACCATATAATACCCGACCGTCTGCACGTCACCCAAAGTCATGGAAAGATCATTGCTGATGAATTTCATGATTTCGGGTGAGCACGGCTGGAAACTTTCGCTGTCGGCATTTGCCGGTATGATATTCCAGCCGCCATTGAAGTGATTTTGTTCGAAGGGGTGGATGTACTTCGTATACCGGTAATAACCGGCCGCCCAGAACGACGCGCCGACACACAGAACCAGCGCTACTGCGGCCGCGATGGCTACCGCCGAAAAACGAAACGGGCCGAGTTTGCCGAAAGATCGTCCTTCCGATTCTTCGTCGATTTTGTCCAGAATGCGGTGTTTGAGTTTATCCGCTTTGTCTGAAGGAGCCGCCTTGTCTTTTACGAAAGCCTTGAACATCTCTTCGAATTCGTACCGAGCCATACAGCTCTTGCATTCGGCAAGATGCTTTTGGACTTCTTCTACATCGTATTGGCTGGCTTCCTTATCAATTACATCATATAGATGCCTTAATGCTTCTTCGCAGGTCATTTAGCTGCTTCCTTGATGAAACCGTTTCTAACTGCGTATTCCCATAATGCCTTCTGAAGAAGCTTCCGCCCCCGGTGAAGCCTCGATTTAACTGTCCCGATCTGCAGTCCAACAATGTCCGCTATCTCCTGATAACTGAATCCTTCCAAAAAGGACAAAACCACCACCAATCGGAAGTCTTCCGGCAGCTCTTCGATTGCTTTCTTGACGTCGTCATCGAATACTTTCGCGAAAAAGTGGCGTTCGGGATCATCCGACGGGCCCAGCGCCGAGAGCTGCCCGAACAGGAAGTCATCATCGACATCCTGAAGGTCAACCACCTGCGGTGATCGCGATTTGGCGCGGTAGTTGTTGATAAAGATGTTGGTCATTATCTTGAACAACCACGCCCGGCAATTCGAGCCCTGTTCGAATTTGTCCCAGAAACGATAGGCTTTCAGCAGAGTTTCCTGCACAAGATCGTCGGCGTCATTTTCGTTCTTTGTCATTCTTAATGCCGTACGATGCAGGGCTTCTACATGAACCATCGCCTCCTTTTCGAAAACTTCCTTTTTGGTTTTCTTCATGTCACCCGATCCCCGGCTTTTATCAAGGCTTGCGCCAATTCCGGAACCCACCGGGTGACTTTATCTCTTGTCCTATACAACATTATTGGCCCCGGCGATGTTCCATTTATTGGACTGTCAATGCTACGTTTTCAAAATTCTTTATATTCAATTTGCGGGTACCAATTCCCCCATTTTTCGATAGGAAATAGAATTGGTACCCGCGTATTAAATTATACATTATAATATACATTTTTGCAACCTCAAAGACTGCGCCGAAAACGAAAAAAGGATTATTTTGATCTAAAATTGTGACTTTAGGACGTTATTTTGTTGGAGCTAAGATTATTTAAATTGGCGACTTAGAAAGAACGTCGTTCCGCCATGAAACGGCCCGAATATTTTATTTTGACCTTTAGAAGATGCCCCCTTATTCCGACAATAATTATAGCATGAAGAGGCTATTGATATATCCGGCTCTGGCAATTTTGGGCTGCCTGGCCTTTTTTATCGGCTGTAATCAGAGCATCACAGCTAATAAAGGCACCGCC
>CAZMWI010000214.1:0-3805 GCA_964569945.1 uncultured Ignavibacteriaceae bacterium | reverse complement strand
CGGGCAGGGAATTTTTCGGAGGAATAAAGATCACATTATAGACCATTTAGTCGGCCTGGATAATGATTCAACTACCACAACGGGTCAGGAGCTAAGCACTCCTGATCCGTCTATTAATAATACAAAAATATCGAGGTTTTCTAATTTGGGCAAATGGGGGCCGGGCCCGGTGGAGAGTCATATTTATATGAGATTAAATACAGAATATCCAACAAATTTACATTTCCGTCTCCATTGCCATCCATAAATTCATCGCAACCTGCAGGGTTTCCCGGCCCGGGTGGATCATTATACTTAAATGCAATCAAATACAAAATGTCGATCAAATTTACGGCGCCATCGCTGTTGGCATCACCGGGAATTCCATAAGCGTGACAGCAATTAATTTCACACACATCGCCTATGCCATCTCCATCGGCGTCTTCCTGCAACGGATTATAGTTGTTTGGACAATTATCACTGATACCGATAATCCCGTCATTGTCCAAATCAAGATAATCGCCTTCGATAATTTTCAGGAATTGATTGGGCGCTACATCGGTTAACGTGTCAACGAGTGCGCTTGGCCATTGGATTAAGATTGTATCAATTAATGAAGCATCTCCCAAACCGAAATGGATATTTAGGTTTTGGCATGCGTAACCTGATTGTGATTCCACCTGCCTTAGCTGCCATACCGGTGATCCGTTAATCGTCGCATAGGCCCGCACCTTCGCGCCAATGGCCGATTTGTTTGAAATATTACCGATGCATTTAATATCTATCCAGTTGTTATCGTTGCCATTGTTATGATAAAATCCGTTGGTTTGATAACTGAAAAACCTGGCCACATATAAATCCAATTGACCATCGCGGTCATAATCGCCCCACGAAGCGCCGCATGATTTCCCCGGATCGGTGACAACAATACTATTCGTCACTTTGCTGAATGTGCCATCGCCATTGTTTTCATACAAGCTATTATTATCGCTGGTGCCTGTATAGAAATCACCGTTGGCAATAAAAAGATCCAGGTCACCATCATTATCATAGTCCCCGAAGCAGCTACTGAGGGCGCCACCGGTATTTTCCGCCACCACCAGATCAGTTCTTCTGTTAAAAGTGCCATCGCCGAGGTTGTCGTAGAAAAAGTTGTTACTACCGATATAATTTATTACAAGCAGATCAAAATCACCGTCGTTGTCATAATCCGCCCAACTTGCGCCCGTGGAATAAACACCGTCACCGGTCATCTGACCGGCGTCGATGTTTGCAAAAGTACCGTCCCCATTATTCAATAGAAGTTGATTGTTAACATCATCATAATTTGCTACAAATAGATCCATGAAACCATCGTTATTGTAATCGCAACATACGGCGCTATGAGTCGTCACCTGTTGTGTGGATAGATCGCCGGCCGGTACGAGAGTAAATGTTCCCGGTCCCGTATTTCTGTATAATGAATTGGAGCTTTCAGACAAAGGTCCGCCATAGCCATCACTGGCCACAAACAAGTCTACCATACCATCATTATCATAATCCAGCCAATTGCCGCCATTCGATGATATGCCGTCGTTTACAATCGGGCCGTCGGTAATTCGTGAAAACGTCCCGTCACCGTTATTATGATACAACTGATTATCGTGACTTAAACCGTTTATTGCATACAAATCAGTATAGCCATCATTATCATAATCTGCCCACGTCCCGCACCAGGTTAACGCACCATAAGTTGTTATTGGATCCGTCGTAATCTCCGTAAATGTTCCGTCTCCGTTATTTAGATAAAGGTCATTACTTATTGGTACACTCATGTTATAGACCGGGTAATTGGATACGAATAAATCCAGATAATCATCGTTGTTGTAATCAATCCAGGCGCACCCGAAAGAAGTCTTCCCAACAGTGGCAGGAGGGCCGGAAGTGATTTTCGTGAATGGATCCTGCGCCATTACAAAAGAGCATAATACAACAGACAGCGCCGCAAATAATCCGATTGTTTTTATAGGTTTTTTAAATAAGACATTCGACATCAGATCACCTCACACTAAAAGTTGTTTCCGATTAATCTGGCAGCTTTCTCATAAATTGAGGCGTTCGAATTATACAGATTCTCGAGGCTAGTGAGGCTATGCAATTACTTGCGGCAATTTCCAAATTTCTATATTGCATTCTCCTTTTGTGAGTGTCGTTTCTTAACTCGAAAGTATGGCGATAAATGAGATCCTTTTAAGTATAATATATAATGCCTTTTCAGTCAAGCCCTTAAAGATGGGATTCCCGGCCGTCTGACTATTGCCTATGTTCTTTTATAAAATTCAATTTTCCGCGAAAACCGGGTCTGCTGCTCAGGTGCGTTTATTCACCGTCATTGAAGGATTTATGAAGTCCGTATTGTCGATAACAATACTGGCCTTTTGGGCGGGTTGCACAGATTCCAGATATTGCTTCTGTCCCGGAATATATCGCGTTCGATATATGGCCTCAACTTCATCGGCATTTCCGAATAGATATTGATCGCGGTTGCGGGCTCTCTTAATGATCTCTTCAAAACCGACGTCGACGAATATCGTGAAATCCCAATACTGAGCCAGCTCCGGCCTTAGCAGAAAGACTCCATCGAAAATCAGAATAGAATTTGCGGCGGCCTTTTGGAGAGGTCCGTCAACAGATGTGTCGGTACGGAAGTCAAATTGGCTATCGCAGTATATCAAATTGCCATCCGGCCCCAGAGGGCCAAGAACGCAAGAAATGATTGCGTCATTATCGAATGAATCCTCATAGTACCCCCGGGGAGACTGGCGGCCCTGACGATAACGAATCTTTCTGCAATTATGAAATTTATCAATGGATACACGAATTATTTCTCGGCCTAATTCTTCGAGCCTTGATGCCAGCTCATCGGCCAATGTCGTTTTTCCCGAACAGTCAACGCCGTCGATACCGACCCGCACCGGATGTGATAATTGCATCTTATTGATAGTTTCAGCGATTTTCGATACTACTTGAATTCTGGCGTTCATTATTCAATTATACCGCGCAGTTAGGAGAGTAGTTCGGATTATTCCAATTTGCTTTTTATTCCATAATTTCTTACCATCCCTTTCGTTATGCATCACGGAATTGTTTGGGATTTTAATCCGACCATGTTCTCGATCGGGTCGTTCGACGTGCGCTGGTACGGCCTGATATTTGTCATCGTCTTTCTGGTCGGCTACTGGCTGTGGCGTTGGCAGCTGCTTCGCGGCGGCCAGACTCTCGAAACCGCCCAGAATTTCTTCATCTGGGGCATAATCGCGGTCATAGTCGGCGCCCGTCTGGGCCACTGCCTGTTTTATGATCCGGGGTATTATCTGACCCACCCGCTGCACATTCTCTATACCCGTGAGGGCGGGCTGGCGTCGCACGGAGCTATGGTCGGGTTGATTATTGCGCTGTTTTGGTTCTCCAAAAAATACAAAATGGGCTTCCTCGATACGCTGGATCGGTTTTCGTTTTCAGCGGCGTTCGGGGCGGCGGCGGTCAGGGTCGGCAATTTCCTCAATTCCGAGATTGTCGGACGGCCAACCGATTTGCCGTGGGGGGTGCGGTTCGTCCGCTACGACGGCGGCGTAGTGCCGCGTCACCCGACACAGATATATGAATTTCTCATGGGGATGATAATCCTGTTGATTTTGTATCTGGCCGACAAGTGGGCCGGAAAAGAAAAACGCCCGCGCGGTCTTCTGGCCGGGCTGTTTCTGACATTGTATTCGCTGGGGCGGTTCATAGTCGAATTTTTCAAAGAGTATCAAACCCTGAGCCCAAATTCGGTTTTGACTATGGG
>CAZMWI010000213.1:0-3964 GCA_964569945.1 uncultured Ignavibacteriaceae bacterium | reverse complement strand
CCACCCGATTGCCCCGGCGTCAGCGGTTTGAAATTAATTATCGAGACAGTTTTGACTTTGCGGATAGTCCCGATTTCAGTCGCCCAGGTGTCGGCGGCCGCTTCGCAAATTGCCGCCAGTGAAACAGCCAGCCAGACCATCGACCCGGTCGCACGAAATAATATTAATGCCGCTGAGGCCGCGCCGCCGTTGGCCAGTACCTGACGGATATCCCGCGCGCCGGTTTTCTCGGCAAGGCGCATCGCTTCGGTTTTGTGGCCGCTTTTAATTCGGGACAGAACGCTCGCGGAAACGAAGAAAAATAACAGCGGGACAGTCATAATCCAGCCGCCCAGCCCAAAGAAGATCGTCCCGACAATTACAGTCCCGACCGCTCCGGAAACTGTCAGCGCTTTCAGATAATAAGAAACAACTCCCAGCGTCAGAGCCAATATAAAGCCGTAGCCGATTTGTAGATAATTTAAGTCCATAATTGCGGCAACAATCTCCTCGCATCTTTGTTACGGGGTTTAAGATTATGGATTTATCCTCGAAAAACAAGATTGTTCTGGTAACCGGGGCCAGTGGCCAGTTCGGACGGAAACTCATACCGGAGTTGATCCGTCGCGGCTATGCCGTCCGGGCGCATTTTCGCTCCGAAGAAAAGGCCCGGCGCTGGTGTCCACAAGAAGCTGAAGCGGTTTATGGTGACCTGACCGAGCCGTCGTGGTTGTCTGAAGCCGTCAATGGCTGTGCCTTTGTTATCCACGGCGCCGCCAAAGTAAGCCTCCGCTCGGGCAGGATTGAAAATATCGCGAAGATCAACGTCGACGGCACTCGCGCCGTAGTCGATGCCTGCCGGGAAAACAGAATCAAAAGGCTGGTGCATGTATCTTCTATTGCCGCGGTCGGAGCGTCGACCGACGGAACTCCCCTCGACGAAACCGCTCCTTTCAATCTATCAGGTTTCGATATCCCCTATTTTGACACTAAACAAGAGGCCGAACGAATTGCGCTTGATGCCAACGACGCTGATCTGGAGACAATCATCGTAAATCCGGCCATCATGATCTCTCCGCCCGACCGGAAATTAACCGATGGCGATCGCGCCCGCATCCCCAAAAGGATTCCGATCTATTTTGATTTCGGGATTAATCTGGTGCAGACTGAAGATGTCGTCGACGGCGCTATCAAAGCCCTCGAAAAAGGCCGCGCCGGGCAGCGCTATATTTTGGCCGGAGAAAATGTATCGTCGAAGCGTCTGGTCGAGCTCGTGGGGAAATTCATGGATATAAAACGTCCGTTTCTCAAAATCCCTCACGGCGCTCTTTATATGGCGGCGCTTCTGACCGAGCTTCTCGGCTCCGGTTACAGCCCGATCAAGAAGGTTTTCCCGGCGTCGAAATTGAACAGAAATTTCGTCCGTCTGGCCGGGATGAAATTCTATTATTCATCTGAAAAAGCGAAGAAAGAGTTGGGTTATGATCCGAGGCCGCTGGAGCAGTCGCTCTCTGAAATCATCGACGCTTATTTCGGACAATCGGCCCCTGCTGATCAGCCCATAAAAAAAGCCGTCGTTTAATCCGACGGCTTCGAGTCGTTCGACCATATGAACGATAACTTCAAGTGATCACTGTATTTTACTGCCAATTCATTACTTCACAAACTTCTTGAACCGCGCGTTTATTCTTTCCCAGTTCAGGTTCTTGATGAAGTTGTCGATATAGGTGGCCCGTCCGGCGCCGTCTTTATGATAGTAGGCATGCTCGAAAACGTCGCACGGAATGAGCGGAATAGCTCCCCACATGGCACCGTAATGATGCTCGTCGACCAAAACATTCAACAGCCGTCCACTGAAAAGCGAATCGAAAGCCAGCACGCCCCAGCCGGACAGCTTGGCCGAAAAAGCGGTCGCCTTGAAATCTTCGACCCATTTGTCGAACGAGCCGAATTCCTTCTCGATAGCCTTCTTTATTTCAGGGCCCTTGTTCGGGTCGCCGTCGCCGCCGAGAACTTCCCAGTACACATCATGAAGCAAAGCTCCGGCGTGGTTCCAGGTCTGACGGCGTTTCAGTTCGCCGATTTCGGAATAGTTGCCGTTGGCTTTGGAGCGGTCTGCCGAAGCCAGGCCTTTTTCTATCGTATTGAGGGCCGCCACATAACCGGCGTGGTGTTTGTTGTAGTGCCAGTCGGACGTTTCGGGTGAAATTACGTTCTTGAGAAGAGTCTTTGCTTCATCGTCGCTATACGGACGAGCCTTGAGTTTCCATTCGTAAGCCATTTTATTACTCCTTTTCGTATTACTTGCTATTTGCAAATTCAATTATCCTTCATTACAACGGCTTTTTAAATTTGTTCCCGTGAATTTACGATGCTCCGATATGAAAATTGTAAACGGTTTCTGAGTATTGTTCCGGCGGGTCATCAGACCCGCCGGATTTGTAATTTGACCATTGCCGCTCGATAACATATCTTCTCCCAACATGGAATATCCAAAATTGAAACTTAAGGCGTCCGGGAGTAAGGTTATCGCGAGAAAACACCCGTGGATTTTCTCCGGGGCTATCGAGAAGATCCCCGATGACATTGAAAACGGGGCGCCGGTTTATCTGGTCGACGGCGATAACATCGTGGCAACCGGCCTGTATTCCAAAAAGTCGATGATATCTGTCCGAGTCATGGCGTTCGATAAAATAGCAATAGACCGCGAATTTATAAAAAACAGAATTTCGGCGGCCGCTCAAGCCAGAAAGAACCTCGGCTTTGGTGATAATCCTGATACAACCGGCTATCGTCTTGTGTATGGCGAATCCGACGGTCTCCCCGGCCTTGTAATTGATCGATATGGCGATGCGATTGTTATTCAAATTTCGACCGCCGGGATGGACAGGCTGCGTGAGACGATTGTGGAAATACTGATCGAATTGTTCAATCCAGTCTCTGTCTATGAAAAAAGCGACCTGCCCTCACGACTCGAAGAAGGACTTAAGACGACATCGGGGCAATTGTACGGCGCAAATATTGAGACCATTGAATTCCGCGAAAATGGCCGGACCTGTCTGGCCGATATTGCCGACGGCCAAAAGACCGGATTTTATCTCGATCAGCGCGATCTTCGTCAGGAGATTTTTCATCTGGCGAAAGGCAAAAAAACTGCTGACCTGTTTTCGTATACCGGAGCGGCCGGTATTGCGGCTTTGGCCGGAGGGGCATCGTCGGTTGACTTTGTTGACTCCTCGGCTCCGGCCCTGTCTTTTTGCCGCAGGCACGCCGAAATAAATGGCCTTGCATCTGACTCGTATGAAACGATCGAAGCGGATATTTTCCAATGGCTCGGAGCGCTCAACGAACCCAAGTACGATCTCGTTTTGCTCGATCCACCGGCTCTCATAAAATCGCACAAGCATGTCGATTCAGGCATCAAGGCCTATCATTTTCTGAACCGGGCAGCGCTTCGGATTATAAACGATTTCGGAATATTGGTTACATCGAGCTGTTCGGCTTTTATGACCGAAGAAATGCTGCTGCAGATTCTTCAAAAAGCCTCAGATCAAGCCGGAGTTACGATTAACATATTGAAGGTGGTACATCAATCGCCGGACCATCCGGTACCGGTTACGTTCCCGGAGGCGGCGTATCTGAAGTCTTTTATCTGTCAGGTCAGAAGAATATAATCACCTGCGGCTGCGGGCAAAAGCCACGATCGCGATTATACCCAAAGTAAAGGCCAGGATCAAAATAATGCCCGGAACCGTTAATCCGCCCATTATCCCCCGATCGAAGCCGCTGAAAAATCCCAGGGCGACCAATATTCCGATTGTCAGGAGAACCAGTCCGACCATAATCGCTTTGGCGTTATTGTCAAAGGAATCGACCGAGCTGCGATAGGGATCAATGTCGCTATGCGAGTCCATCGAACGGCGGTCCACCCGTCTTTTGAATCGCAGGCGATGGTCGTCGAATTTTTCAACCAGTTCCCAACCGG
>CAZMWI010000212.1:0-3993 GCA_964569945.1 uncultured Ignavibacteriaceae bacterium | reverse complement strand
GGCCGGGAAGGTTTTTTCTCGCTTATGACCGGCCGC
This sequence comes from uncultured Ignavibacteriaceae bacterium, assembly GCA_964569945.1. Taxonomy (GTDB): domain Bacteria; phylum Zixibacteria; class MSB-5A5; order GN15; family PGXB01; genus CALAMC01. The sequence goes on along the minus strand of CAZMWI010000212.1, from coordinate 3,957 downwards.
ACCTGGTCGCTGGAAAAACGCTACAAGAAAGGCGATACCGGCTTTGAAATGCGTACTCCCGGTTTGTCACAGTAGCTTTTCGCTCCTCTACGGGACGGCGACGCCGGAGCAGCTTGTTGACCGGGCGGTGCAATCCGGTTTCGAAGCCGTCGTTCTGGCTGATATCAACAATTTGTACGGTGCCTATGATTTCTATCATGCTGCGCTGGAGCGGGGCATCAGACCCATTGTCGGCGTAAGACTCGATACATCCATCGGGCGACTGACGCTGCTTTGTACCAACCACGATGGATTCAAGAACCTCCTGCGCCTCGTGACTCATTTCCAGCTTCATGGCCAGCCCGACCCGGATACTTTGTGTCTGTACTCAAGTGACTTGATAGCTTTGAGTAAAGTCGGCGATGATCATGCAACTATAAAAAAACTATTCGGGAATGACGCTTATATATCGACAGACCTTGCCAAACCAACTGTCGCATTACGAGAGGGCATAAAAGCAGGATTAAAACCGGCCGCAACGCCTGCGGTCAGCTATCTGACGCCGGAGGATCGGCCTCGGCATCGGCTGTTGCGGGCAATCGGAGGCGGCCATCTTATAAACAACATCCCTCCCGACCGACTGGCCAGTGACAGCGAATATCTGCAGGAGCCATCGAATTATGATGAATTCTATACCATCTTCCCCGCTGCCGGAGACGGGGCCGCTGAGATTACTGACAAGTGCCGTCTTATCCTGCCGGAACGAAAGAATATCCTGCCCGATGTTAAAATCGACGGCGACCACTGTGAGCGTCTAAGACACGACGCCCTTGCGGGTCTTCGCAAGAAGATCGGTGAGATTTCGGGGCCATACCTGGCGCGGCTGGATTACGAACTGACGGTCATAGAACGCACCGGTTTTGTCGACTATTTTCTGATTGTCGCGGAAATTATAGAATTCTGTAAAACCGAAAAAATAACGGTCGTCGGGCGCGGATCGGCGGCCGGCTCGCTGGTATCGTTCGCGCTTGATATTACCCGGGTCGATCCCATCAAACACGATCTGTATTTCGAGCGTTTTTTAAACGAAGCCCGCACCGACTGCCCCGATATCGACCTCGACGTCGACTGGCGCCATCGCGACCGGGTACTGGATTTCATCTACGACCGCTACGGCCACGACCATGTCGCCATGATGGCCTCGTACGTCCGTTTCCAGCCCAAGCTGGCCATCCGCGAAACCGCCAAGGCAATGGGCTGCAGCCCCGATGAGGTCGACCGCTTCACCCGGCGGCTGTCCTACGGCCCCCTCGCCAAGCCCGATCACGGCATGTCGGAAATAAATCGCTTGACCCGTTCCCGCCACGAATGGGAGAACTTCCGGAAGATTCTAACGGCGGCCAGGTCTATCGCCGATCTCCCGCGCCATCTCAGCATCCACTCCGGCGGCGTTGTTATCACACCGAGGCCGATAACCGAGTATGTGGCTCTCGAACAAGCGACCAAGGGGATCGTGGTCACCCAGTGTGATATGTATCAGGCCGAGAAGATCGGGCTGGTTAAGATCGATGTCCTCGGGCAACGGGGGCTGGCGGTTATAGCCAATTGCCTGGAGCAGGCGCGCAAGCTTCACGGTGATAACTTCGAGGTCCCGGAGGACGATCCCGCCACATTCGATACCTTCCGGTCCGGCAAAACTATTGGGGTCTTCCAGATAGAATCGCCCGGCCTGAGGGCTCTCTTGCGCGACCTTCAACCCCGCCAACTCGACGACATCACGCTCGCGCTGGCGCTGATTCGTCCCGGCGCATCTGAGTCAGGAATGAAGAAGATATTCCTTAACAGGTTCCACGGTAAAGACATAACGGAATATCCTCACCCGAACCTCGAAGAAACTCTGGCCGAGACATTCGGGGTTTTCATCTATCAGGAGCAGGTCATTCTGGCGGCGCAGAAGATCGCCGGATTTAATCTCCCTGCCTGTGATATGCTTCGTCGGGCTATTGCCAAGAAACGTAAGGCCGGTTCCGCTGACCGTCTACGCGAACGATTCCTTGACGGGGCCAAAAACAACGGCGTCGATGAACGGACCGCCGAAAATATCCTGGCCCAACTGCGGCAATTCGCGGCATTCGGATTCTGCAAGGCTCACGCGGCCACCTACGGACACCTGTCCTATATTTCAGCCTATTTCAAAACGCACTACCCGGCCTATTTCATAACGGCCGTCCTGCGCAACGGCGGGGGCTATTACCCGTCGGCCGTCTACGTGGCCGAGGCGCGCCGGCTGGGTGTCGAGGTGCACCCGCCCGACGTCCATCAATCAGAGACGCTCGACTCGGTCCGCCATAACAAGCTATATCTCGGGCTGTGCCGGGTCCGCGATATTACTTATAAGACGCTGGAGCAGATTGAAAAGCACCGGCCGTTTGAGTCGCTGGCCGATTTCCTGTCGAAAATTACGCTGTCGGAGCGCGAAGTTGAGAATCTTATCCGCGTCGGTTTTTTCGATTCGATTGAAAAATCGCGGCCGAAACTTCTCTGGCAGTACCGCCTGGGGGGCCGGACGACTAAAAGGAAGAACGATGATCTTTTTGGCGGGCGGGTGATGGCCCCACAGCACCAGGACCTGCCTCCGTTGCAGGAATTCTCTCGGCTCGACATTTTCAACGCCGAGCGCGGCATTCTCGAAATCCCGGCGTCGTTCAACCCACTATCACTATTCGAGGGCTACCGTGATTTCGACCCGTGTTCGTTGAAAAACATGGCCCATGATTCTCCCCTGATCGTCTCGGGCTGGCTGGCCGACCGCAAACGAATTAAAACACGCGACGGCAAACAGATGGTTTTCCTCACATTCGACGCCCTCGACGATACATTCGAGGTTATCCTCTTCCCCGATATCTGGGGGCAGTACGGCGAGACGGTGCGAAGCTATCGCTACCTCACGGTCGTGGGCCGGGTCAATCTTCAGGAGGGCAGCCCGGCCATCGTCGCCGAAAAAATATACCCGGCCGAAACCGGACTGAAAAAGGCCAAATTCATTTAGTTGACAGGGGCAACGCCCCTATATTTATTTAATTTATGACAGCCCCAGACAGTACCATAAAAGAGTATCGCAAGCTCGTTGCAGAGATCGAAAAACATATTCGGTTGTACCACGTCCTCGACTCGCCGGAAATATCCGACGCCGAGTACGACCGTCTGTTCGACCGTCTGCTCGAAATCGAAAAGCAATACCCGGAACTGATCGGCGAGGATTCGCCGTCGCAGCGGGTCGGCGCGCCACCGCTCGGGAAATTCGAGACGGTGGAGCACCGCGTCCGGATGCTGTCTTTGCAGAAAGTCACGAGCGAAGAAGAATTCGCAGAGTTTGACCGCCGGGTGCATGATGGTTTGGGCATTGACGGTGACATCGAGTATATGGTGGAACCGAAACTCGACGGCCTCGCGGTGGAACTGGTTTATGAAAACGGCTTATTTATGATCGGTTCCACGCGTGGCGACGGGGCCAAAGGTGAAAATATCACGACTAATCTCAGGACAATAAAAAGCATACCGCTGAAGCTGTCCGATGAAACCACGAAAAAATACCCGCTTCTGGAAGTGCGCGGTGAGGTGATCCTTCGCAAATCTGATTTTGAAAAGCTCAATGCCAAAATGAGCGAACGCGAACTTCAGCCGTTCGCCAATCCCCGCAACGCCGCCGCCGGATCGCTGCGCCAACTCGACTCGCGCATCACGGCCGAACGGCCGCTGATCTTCTATGCTTATAATATTTCCGCCTCCGACCTTCCCGACCTTGATACTCATGCGGACGCAATGCGACTATTGAAACACGAGGGATTTCGCATAAATGAAAATCTCGTCAAAGTCCACGGTATCAAACAGGTGGCAAAGACCTTTGAAAAACTTGAAAAGGTACGGCCTGAGCTGGATTACGAAATCGACGGCATGGTTATAAAGGTCAACCGCTTT
>CAZMWI010000211.1:0-3996 GCA_964569945.1 uncultured Ignavibacteriaceae bacterium | reverse complement strand
CACCCGATGAGGAAGGGGCAAACAAGTTTTCAAATTCGAACCCATTTTGCGACAAGCAACTACATGACAATAATTTATGGGAAATCATGGACTGTATTATCCGGTATATTATTCGGGGGCCGGCTTTGGTTCATCATTCGGACTGAGACGACCGGGCGGCCACTCCAAATTAGTTTGGAGTGGAAAAACCATCCCCAATTCCGCCCCCAAACCGATGTTGTTTCAGAGAGTCCCCCTTTAATATGACGCAAATTTTGAATCTAAAATGCCGTACTAATTGGGAAGGAAATGAAAATTGAATTTTCAAGAACGAACCCATTTACGCCTAACATACACGGCTATAATTAATTGAGGGAAATTGTAGACAATGATACTCTATAAACAGACGACTCAGATAAAACGAGTGGGCAGTTTATGGTCGTGCCCGGGACCGAATACTACAGCCTTCGCTGCAGTGCGCTATTCTGGGAATCGAAAACTTTCTCACGACCGTCTCCTTGTTAAATTGTTTTCGCGTAGGGTCCGAAGACAAATTGAATTTCAGCAGCACTCCGAGCCCTTTTCGCCTTTGACGATTTTCACGCAGCACGAGCCCTCTTTCGTGTCGCCGCACCCCGCCAGCGGGATACAGCAGGGCATCAAACCTTTGAGGTCCTTCCCGGCGACGTCGATTCTGTAACCATCGTCGGTTTCGGTGACTTTAATCGAACCGATTTCTTTTTCCACGGCTTTCACCTCCTTTCTAATTACATATATATACGAATATACGTATATGTCAATATATGTTTCCAAAAAAATTTATTTTTTTCGGGATTTTTTATCGGGCGTAATCTGGACCACCCGCAGACAGTCACAGAAGCCGTTGCAGCACTCGGAGATAACGTCTTTATTGAGACTGTAATAAATTCTTTGCCCGTCGCGCCGGTCGAGGACGATATCGGCGTCGCGCAGCTGCGCCAAATGGCGGCTGACCGTCGGTTGCGACAATCCGACCGCCTCAGTCAGCTCGTTGACCGTCATTTCGCCGTCCGCGAGAAGCGACAGGATTTTAAGCCGCGTCGGTTCGCCGAACGCCTTGAAATAGCGGCTGTACGTCCGCGCGTCGATCTGTATCATTTTCGGTTTTCTAACCATAATTTATACCAGTCTATTACTTTATAACTATATTTATATAATCGGATGTTCCAAAAGTCAATTTAACATTCATTAAAAAAGCCGCCCGAAGGCGGCTTATATGTCGGAATATACACAAAAGGACTATTCTTTCTCCTCTGCAGCTTCTTCCTTCTTCGATTCTTCACCTTCACCCTCGGCGGCCTCGCCTTCACCCTCGACGGCTTCACCTTCGGCTGCAACAGCGGTCGGCTCTTTGATAACCGTCGGCGGAACGACCGTCACGATTGTCCGATTGGGGTTGGTAAGAACTTCCACGTTTTCGAGCTCGATATGGCCCACATGGATCGAATCACCGATATTCATCGCGGATACGTCGACTTCCACCGCTCCCGGGATGTCTCCGGGAAGGCAGCTTATTTCCAGGTCACGGATAATGTGCTGTAGAATACCGCCCAGCTTGACGCCTTCGGGCATTCCCGTAAGATGAATCTTGATCGACATGGTGATCTTCTTGCTCATGGACACCTGGTACAGGTCCACGTGCTTAAGCGACCCGACGATGGGATCGCGCTGAAGTTCACGGATGAGAACCTTACGCTCGCCGTTTTTATCGTCGGCCAGGTCAAGGTTGATGAGCATGTTCGTGCTGCCGTGCTTCCGCAGCAGCGCCTCCAGTTCCCGGGTTTGCAGGGAAATCGAAATCGCTTCCGTCTCCGGTCCGTACAGGATGCCCGGCAAAAATCCCTCGACTCGGGTTTTGCGGGCGTCGCCTTTTCCGGTAGTTTGGCGTTTTTCGGCACTGAGTCTGATGTCTTCCATCGTGATCTATAAACCTCCTTAACAAAATTTGCGGTCTAAACCGGAAGATCGTCGAAAAGCGACGACACCGATTTTTCGCCGGAGATTCTCATAATAGCTTCGCCGAACAACTTGGCGCAGCTCAGGACCTGAAACAACTCCGGTAGGTCCTTTTTATTTCCATTTATCGAATCCGATATAATCATCTTCTTTATGGGCGATTTTACAATCCGGTCGATGGAGCTTCCGGAAAGTACCGCGTGGGTACAGATGGCATAAACATCCAGCGCCCCCAATTCCGAAACCGCCTCGGCCGCCTGGCAAAGCGTCCCGGCCGTGTCAACCATATCATCGCGGATTATAACGTTCTTCCCTTTAACATCGCCGATAACGTTTACAACTTCGGATTTGTTCGGTTCCGGACGGCGTTTATCTATAATCGCCAGGCTGCAGTGGAAAGCCTTGGCAAAGGCCCGGGCCATTTTGATCGATCCTACGTCCGGCGATACGACAACCGTGTTTTCCATGTTCATGTTCTCCAGGTAATCCTTGAACACCCGCGTGGAATACAGGTGATCGTGCGGGATGTCGAAAAAGCCCTGGATTTGTGAAGCGTGCAGGTCCATCGTTATGATACGGTCCGCGCCCGCGGTAGTGATAAGATTCGCGATAAGTTTGGCTGTAATCGCCACACGCGGTTTGTCTTTACGATCCTGACGAGCATAGCCATAGTACGGTATAACGGCCGTGATACGCGAGGCCGACGCGCGGCGTGCCGCCTCGATCAATATCAACAGCTCCAGCATGTTTTCCGCCGGAGGATTGGTTGACTGGATTATAAAGACATCCGCTCCCCGAATATTTTCGTTTATCTGAACAAACAATTCCCCATCGGAAAAATTCCGCAATTCACATGCGGTTAAATCAACTCCGATATAGCGGGCGATTTGTTCGGCGAGGGGACGGTTGGATCTGCCGGTGATTAGCTTTAATTCTGACATGATATTTATCTAATAGTAGTAAATTTGCTCTCCTGCATTAATTCTCAATTGGCCTGGCTAAAATTTGGCTGGGGTGGGAGGATTCGAACCTCCGAATGCAAGCTCCAAAGGCTTGTGTCTTACCACTTGACGACACCCCAGAAAATTTTTTTAACTGGCTTCGGCTGTCTTTGTCTTCAGTTCAGCCTCATAAGCTTCCAGGACTTTTTCCTCGATCATCTGCCTCGTCTCGTTATTGATCGGGTGAGCGACATCCTGATGCGTTCCGTCCGGTCTTTTCCTGCTGGGCATGGAAACGAAATATCCCTTGTTGCCGGATATTATTTTCATGCCACGAATGACGAAGGCGTTATTGAAGGTCACATTGGCGAAACCTTTCAACCTTTCTTCATCTCGCAGGATGATTCTGATTTCTGTGATCTCCACGATTTCTCCTAACGCTAAAATTAGCGAACCCTCATTCCCAAGCGGGCAGGGAGATCGGCCTCAAATCACAGGCCAGCCAATTTCCCCCGGCAATTCGCTGCACAATACCCCTCTCAGGCAATCTATCAAACAAGCCAAATATTGCAGGACCAGAACCGCTTAAGCGTGCTAATAAAGCGCCAGCCGCCACCAGTTTTTCTTTGATTTGTGCTAACTCCGGGAAACGTCCGAACTGCAACTCCTCAAAATCATTCTCATGCTCGGAAACGGCCTCAACCATAGCCCTGAAATTTCTATAACGTAATAACTTAATACCGCTGTTTGGGCTTGTCAAGTCCATTTTCAACTGCTTATAAGCCTCGGCCGTGGATACCCCGAGCGATGGTTTTATAATAGCCACAAAATAATCCAACGGCAGCTCTATATTATTGACTTTTTCGCCCCTTCCGGTCACTTCGGCCTGCCCGGTCGAGAAGAAAAACGGCACGTCCGATCCGATTTCAAGCCCTACTTCCGTCATGTCAGAATCTGTCATATTCAGATCGAAAAGACGGTTTACGGCATAAATCGCCGAGGCGGCGTCCGAGGACCCTCCCCCCAGCCCGGCCTCGGTCGGGATATGTTTTTCCAGCGAAATTTCCAGTCCACCGGGAAG
>CAZMWI010000210.1:0-4040 GCA_964569945.1 uncultured Ignavibacteriaceae bacterium | reverse complement strand
CCCGACCGCAACTCGGTCTGCAGCTGCGCTGCCGTCAACCCGAGATAGTCGGCCATCGCCTGCCATTCTTCATTGTTCGGCACGTGCCATCCATCGGGTGCGACATCGCGCTCGTCAGCAACGGTCCAATAATTGTAAAGCCTACCGTACGTATCAACATAGGCGTCGTCGTTATTATAACTACAATAGGCGGCGGTAAAAAGACTACGCCACACGGCATCATCGGTGACTTGATCTATCGGATCGCCGTTTCGGAAATGGGTGACTTTCAGGTCAGCCGCCATCCACCATTGATCGCCGATCCGTACGGTTGGATATATATTGCCGTCGATATCGGCCACGGTTCCAGTACTCGGCCCGCAATCGGGCGCGGGACCGGGCGGATCGTTGTAAACAAAATTGATCATGTATAAAATATCCACGAGATTGACGCTGCCGTCACCGTTGACGTCGGCGCTTACGACCGGGTATGGCGGGTTTCCCGGAGGATCGGCATAGCGGTAATTTATCATATAAAGTATGTCGAGCAGGTTGACGTTGCCGTCGGAATTGGCATCGCCGCAAATAAAAGCGGTAGAAATGGAGGGTATAAAAATCAGAAGCGACGTCAGGAAAGCGGTTAAAAATTTAATCATAGCCTTGTCTCCCGTTGCAGTATGGCGGTCTATATAAATATAACCTCCTTTGTGTTTTGAGCAATATGAATTTGAAATCGAATTAAAACCTGGATCCCGGGTCAAGCCCGGGATGACATTTTTGCCAATGGGGATGACAATTTTAAGGATACCACCGCAAACAAGTTTGCAGTGGCCACCCAATTCCATACAAAAACCCGGTCGGTCTGAGGACCGACCCTTCAAAGTTCAGGGCAGGCCGGGCACAACACCAATCACTTCATTTTTGCAGTTGGCTATTGGTGGGGTTAACGCTTATATTCCCCCAACCATGTTTATAGATTTTGCAGATATAGAAGTCAAGGCCGGGAACGGCGGGCCGGGGTGCATCTCATTTCGTCGTGAGAAAAATATCCCCAAAGGCGGACCCAACGGCGGCGACGGTGGTCGCGGCGGTGATGTCATATTCATCGCCGATGAAAACCTCACCACGCTGCACGACTTCCGCTACAAGCGCATCTACAAGGCCAAAAACGGTGCGCCCGGCGAGGGCAGCCTCAAGACCGGTAAATCGGGTGAAGACACATACATCCGCGTGCCGGTCGGGACGATACTCAAAGACGCCGAGACGGGCGAAGCGGTCGCCGACCTCGATGAATCGTTCAAGCGCGTCACGGTCGCACGCGGCGGCAAAGGCGGCCGGGGCAACAATCATTTTAAGACGTCGACCAACAAAGCGCCCCGCCGGGCCGAGCCGGGCCGTAGCGGTGAAGAGCGCAAACTCTCGCTGGAGTTGAAGCTTCTGGCGGACGTGGGGCTGGTCGGTCTTCCCAACGCCGGGAAATCGACGATGCTGGCGAGGCTGTCCAAAGCCCGTCCCAAGATCGCCGACTATCCGTTCACGACGCTGGTGCCGAATCTCGGTATCGTGCCTATTCGCGAGTTCAAATCGTTCGTTATGGCGGATATACCGGGGATAATCGAAGGCGCCTCCGACGGTAAGGGTTTGGGCATACAGTTTTTGCGGCATATACAACGGACGCGGCTGATATTGTACCTAATCGACGTTTTCGTATCGGACGTCGAACAAACGCTGGAAGTACTCAAAAACGAACTGGCCGAATTCGATAAAACGCTGGCCCAAAGGCCGTCGCTGGTGGTATTGAACAAAATCGATTTGCTGGATGACGACGCCATAAAAGTGATTTCAAAAAAATATGACGATAATTATATTCTGTTTTCGGGACAATCCGGGTTCGGAACCGAAAATTTGATATCAAGGATAGAAAGTGAGCTCGACAAAGAACGACTCCGCCGCGAGGCTGACTGATCTAATAACTCTGAACCAGATTCCGGGAATCGGGCCGGGCCGGTTGTACCAACTGGTGCGGGCTTTCGGGTCGGCCTCGGATGTACTTACGGCCGACAAGGACGCACTATCCGAAATCGAGGGGCTGTCGGTGAAGACGGCCAAAGCGATTCTGTCCAAGGCTGATCGTGCGGGCGCGGAGAAAACCGTCGAGAATATTATTAAGCTCGGCTGGAAGTACGTAATGTACGATGATCCCGAATATCCCGAGCCGCTAAAAAATATCGAGGACCGTCCGCCCTATCTTTTTTATACTGGTGATTTGAAACCCGATGATATAAATGCCGTCGCGGTTGTTGGATCAAGACTGGCATCGGAATCGGCGCTGATATTTACTCATCAGTTGGCCGAAGAACTGGCGCGCAATAATGTGACGATTGTCTCGGGCATGGCGCGCGGGGTCGATACATCGGCTCACCGAGGCGCACTGGATGCGGGCGGCCGGACGCTGGCAATTTTCGGGTGTTCCATGGACACTATATATCCGCCGGAAAACAAAGATCTGGCGCGCCGGATTATCGAGTCGGGAGCTATAATCTCCGAATTTCTGCCCGAAACCATACCCAGCGGCTTCAATTTCCCTCGTCGCAACCGGATTATTTCCGGGCTGTCGATGGGGGTGGTCGTGGTCGAGGCGGCCGAAAAATCCGGGGCGTTGTCGACTGCCAATCACGCCCTGTCGCAAGGTCGCGAGGTGTTCGCGGTACCCGGCTCGCCGCGCAGCAAACAGAGCCGGGGAACCAACCGCCTGCTCAAAGATGGCGCGGTGCTGGTGACTTCGGTCGAGGATATTTTCGAGCATCTCCCCCGCCTGAAAGGCCGGGCCAAAGCCGCGAAAGTCAAAGTGACCCAAAACCTGACCGAAAGCGAGAAAACGGTTTTGAATCTGCTCGGTGACGGCCCGGTGCACATAGATATTTTGTCAAGGGAAACCTCGTCGCCCATGGCCGACCTTCTGCAAATTTTACTTGCTTTGGAGCTAAAAGGCATTATAAAAGAGCTGTCCGGGAAGCGTTATATCCTGGCATAGACGGACATATGTATAAAAAAACGGCACAGGTTATCAATAGACTCGGTATGCACGCCCGTCCGGCGGCGATGTTTGTGTCGCACGCCTCGAAGTATTCATCCGAGGTCTGGATCGAAAAGAACGGGCTGCGGGTCAATGGCAAGTCGATTATGGGCGTCATGATGCTTGCGGCCGAAAAAGGCTCGGAGCTGGTAATTTCGGCCGAAGGCGACGATGAACAACGCGCGGTAGAGGATTTGGTCGATTTGATCCTCGACGGTTTCGGCGATTTGAAAGAGCTCTGATTTTTATTTTGCTCCATCCACGGTTTGGTGTTTATAATCTGAAGACAGACATTTATGGTAAATCCTAAGAAGACATTCGTAATCGGCGGCGCGGGCGCGTCCTCAGGACTGACCTACGGCCTGGCGCGTATCGTGTATAGCTGGGAAAAAACGGTCGGCGAGCGGGTTTTGAACAAATCCGAGATCGACCCGGAAATAGACCGGCTGGATAATGCCATCAACGAGACGCTGCTGGAAATAAATCGGTGGAAAACGATGACCGGCGGCAAGTCGGGCGGCCCGATCGGGAGAATTTTCGATACCCAGTCGATGATCGCTTCCGATCAGGATTTTCTGAACAAAGTCAAAGACACGATCCGCTCACGGCAACGCAACGCCGAATATATTTACAGCCTCGAAGTCGAAAAGACTGTCGAGCCGCTCAAGAATTCCAATGATGAATACATGAACCAGATGGTTCACGAAATTGAGGCGGTCAGCAAGATGGTGGTCAGCCATTTGCGGGGTCACACCGAGCGCGATTTCGGTCAGTTCCCGGCCGATACGATCATTGTCGGGCGCAATTTCACGGCGGCGGAAATTTTGAGTTTGTACGACCGCAAGGCCAAGGGCATTGTTACCGGTGAAGGCAGCGCCACCTCGCACATGGCTTTGGTAGCCCGTTCGCTATTAATACCGACTGTAGTCGGAGCCCAGCGGGCGCATCTCAGAATTCGTTCCGGCGACCGTCTGATTATCGACGG
>CAZMWI010000209.1:0-4051 GCA_964569945.1 uncultured Ignavibacteriaceae bacterium | reverse complement strand
TCTTAAACCCTGAGCTTTGCGAAGGGTCAAAGTTGTCAAGTATTGAAAGTGAATATAGGTGTGTGTGGGTTTCCTTCGTCAGTCCTGCCGGACTTCCTCAGGATCTCCGGGCAATGGCTCTTCGACGAATCCTACCTCAGCTTTTATTGGTAGGCGCTGGAGTTATATGACTTATGCGTTCTTAAACCCTGAGCTTTGCGAAGGGTCAAAGTTGTCAAGTATTGAAAGTGAATAAAAGGTGTGAGTGGGTTTCCTTCGTCAGTCCTGACGGACTTCCTCAGGATCTCCGGGCAATAGCCCTTCGACGAATCCTGCCTCATGCCTGAAGAATCACTTGTGAGCGCAGCGAAGGGTCAGCAGATCATAGTGAATCGGAGAACTCTGCGAGGGGGTGCTAGAATATGACAAATCAGTGGTATCTATACATTCTTGAATGTCGCGATGGTTCATATTATACTGGTGTCACGATAAATATTGCTGAGAGATTAAAGCGACATAATACAGGTAAAGGGGCCAAATATACCCGCAGTCGTCGTCCATGTCGGCTTGTTTACTTCGAAGGCCATAATTCAGAAAAAGACGCTCGAAGGCGGGAGTTGGAAATAAAAGGATGGAAACGAGGCAAAAAAGCCGAGCTGATAGGTGGGTTTCCTTCGTCAGCCCTGACAGATTTCTTAAGTATCTCCGAGCAATAACCCCTCGATGAAACCTTCCCCTCCCTATATTGTATCAATTATTAACGCAGCTAAGCGCTTTCATTTTGTCCGTCTGTTTCAAACAAAGTCAAGCCGATTCGAAGCTTGATGCCAAATATGTCGTGCTCTAAGTTGGTATAACTTGCATGATTTAATTGGGAAGCTTCATACAGAGAATAAAGGTCAATATGATACAGCGGTTGAGCGTTATACTTATTCTTATTTTAGTGCTTGTCGGCGTTCTGTCAATGGGCAGAGCCGATGACCAGCCCCGGCCGGTTTCATACTGGTTGTGGGCGGGCATATCTGCCGAAGATGCCCCGCCGAACTCGGATCTCTATGTCTATCAGGGGCGCATATATACCGACGACGGCGGATCATCGTATAGCCGCCTCGGTTTGTATCCCTATCCGCTCAAATGCACCAGGCTCTTTTTGGTGTACCGGTTGGACGGCCAACTGCCGGAGGCCGGGTTCGTTGTCGATCAGTTTTTGAAAAACGTGGCGTGGTGGCACAGCCATCCGGTGTCGGTTAACGGACTTCAGCTCGATTTCGATTCGCCCACGTCGAAGCTGGCGGATTACGGTGACTTTCTGAGCGATGTCAGAAAAATGCTTCCGGGGAATTATGACCTGAGCGTCACGGGTCTGGGAGACTGGGTCTTCGGCGGAAATAAAGACGCGCTGCTTTCGATCTCGTCGTCGGTTGATGAGATCGTATTCCAGCTTTATCAGGGCCGGCAGTCGCTTCCCGACGTCGGTGATTACGTCTTCAAACTGAAGGAGTATGCGCGGCCGTTTAAAATCGGGCTGCTTTACGGAGCCCCGGCTGCCGCTTCGGTCCGGGCCATGGAGGCTAATCCTAATTTCCGTGGGACCATTTACTTCATTCAAAAGGATAAATAGAAATGAAAAGATATATTTTACTTTCTCTGGCGATAGCGATTCTGTGCGCAATTTCAAGCCATGCCTGTATCACGTCACCCTATCCCAGCTTCAGTATGCCATCGTATATCGATCCTGATTATAGAGTTCCGGGCTATGCGGAAGTTTGGTATGGCAGGAAAACGACGCTGGGGATGATTCTGGACCATTGTGACCACCGCCAGTCAGTACAGGATAGCTCCAGCGATCAGCAATTCCGCGAGCTCAGCGCGCAGAAGGAGCCCGACGCCTATCTGGCTTACCAGCGGGGAGCCAAATTGTTTAATGAGCGCGACTATGCGCAAGCTCTTGAAGTTTTTGCCCAATTGAAAAACGCTCCCGAACCCGAGCGGGGATGGTGGGAGAAATTCTTTGATCGGAAAAGCCATTCGTGGGTCAAAGAGGCGTCGAGCTATATGGTGGCGCGGTGCCAGTTGGTTATGGCGCAAAAAAATTGGAGCGGCTACCGGGGTTCGACCAGGCTTATAAACCGGAATATGGTTGTATCGGCGGATTCATCGTATCGCCAATATCTCGACGAATATCCCGACGGCATCTATGCCAATTCCGCACGCAATATCTTTCGAAAAATATATGTACTTCTGGGTAAGCAAATGTATTTGGATCAGGCGCTGAGGGAGGCTGTCCTGGAGCAGTACCCAATCTCTACCAATTACTCGCCGGATAAACCGGTGAACAAAGATATTATTCAAGAATTCATGAGGTATTTCCGTGGAAAAGTCGATTTCGCTCACGATTCACCGATCCTCTGCGCCTATGCATGGCTGGGCCCCGATAAACCGGACCCCGGGGATATGACTGAATTGGAAGGCCGAAAGAAAGATTTTGTGGTCTATCCGGGCTTGTTCCGGTACGTTCGGGCCCTCGGGCTTTATAAACTGGAGCGCTATCGCGAGTTGCTGGATAAAACGCCCGATGAACCGATCGCCGATACCGTGATGTGGCTCAGCACTCAAATATTAAGAGCGAGGGCCTTTGCACGACTCGGAGACGAGACCTCTTCGATGAATCTACTTGAAAAGATGCTTGATATATCACACGAAGATGAGGTGGAAGTCGAGATAGCGGATCAGGCTCTGAACAGGGGTGACGGGCTGTGGTTGTTTACCGATAAGTCACCGATTGAAAGCGAGAGAAATTTGCGCTTGTTTGCATTGTATGGACTAACCGATAAAGAGCTGGAATTCGGAATCGACATGAGTGAAATTGACGGCAAAAAACAGCGGTTCCTGGCCGATGAGCTCGCGCGACGATACATTCTTTCGGGGCGCTTCAAGGAATTAGCCCGTTTATTTGCTAAGGATCTCGTATTTGTGTTTTTCCCAATCAAGCTGGCAGCCGAAAGCCTCGCGGCTAATCCTCGCAATGTTGAGGCACTTGCCGACGTGGGTGAATTCCTATATGAAAAAGATATTAATCCACGCGTGTTACTCGGGAACTTTGGTAATAGTCATTGGACCGGTGACCCCCGTGAAGATTTGCCGCGCTGTAAACCGTGCCAGGACTTCGGCGAACGAACCAAAAGCTACACCCCGCCGATATCGTTCTTCCAGTCCGTGGTGGAAATTTCAAAAAGCACGAATATGAAAAGTGAGGCGGAAGCCAAAGCTCTGCACTATATCGTTCTTGGAGGGAAACACGGAAAATCAGAGCGACGGTGCACCTGGAAATATACTTATGACGATGATACGGTTCTTGCCCGAAGCAAAAAAGCGTTTGAACGATTACACAAGCTATATCCCGATTCACCGTGGACGAAGGCGACGCCTTATTATTATAAGTAGGCTTGACCTGCCTTATTTCAGAAGGAATCTTCGTTATTTTTCGCTATCCGGAGATTTTTCAAATGAATCTTTGGCCGGAGCAACCAGCATTGGCAAGGCGGGAAGATCATGATGATCGCAGCAGCCTTTTGACAATTAATATAAATACGCCCGTTAACAGGATATTCAACGCCAATGAAAGGGCCGCCACAGTTATTATCTGTCCGCCAATTCCGTATCCGAGAGATATTATCAACACTCCGGCCCCGACTTCTCCCCGGGGCCACATGCCGATGCAAATTGCCAGTCTTTCTTTCCAGTTGGTTTCTTTTCTGTACACGAATAGCGGAAACATTTTCCCGGCATTGGCCAGGAGTGTTATTATCAGTACATGCCATAATATTGATTGCCATTCTCCGCCCGACATGCTGACTGCCGGCATAGACAGACCAACCAAAACCATAAAGGCGGCAGATATTATTGTGGCAACTTTCTGCTCTTTTGCACTTTCCGGGCCTTCCTGATGTCCCTCTCTGGGATCGTCCTGGTGAGGATCATGCCCTTTGGGTCGAACCATCATGCATCCCAGTACGAAGGCCGGTAATAATACTTCAATATGAATGGGGACCGTTTCATTGTGTAATTTGCT
>CAZMWI010000208.1:0-4129 GCA_964569945.1 uncultured Ignavibacteriaceae bacterium | reverse complement strand
CATCTAAAGTGGGCAAAAGCCTTATTGGCTTCGGCCATTTTATGCGTATCTTCTTTTTTCTTGATAGATGCGCCCTCGTTATTGGCCGCGGCGATAAATTCCGCCGCCAATCTCTCGGACATCGTATGTTCGCCCCGGCCCCGGGAATACGAAATCAGCCACCTGATGGCCAAAGCTACCCGGCGATCCTGACGAACTTCAACCGGCACCTGGTATGTGGCGCCCCCGACACGGCGGGAGCGAACTTCCAGAACCGGCTTGACGTTGTTCATCGCTTTATGAAAGACCTCGATACCCGGCTGACCCATTTTCTTCTCAATAAGATCGAAGGAATGGTACAAAAGCTGTTCGGCGATGGATTTCTTGCCGCTCTTCATCAAAGACCCGATAAACTGCGTAACCAGTCGATCGCTGAATTTTGTATCCGGTGTAATCTGTCTCTTGGCCGGTTTGTATCGTCTTGGCATTAATTCAACCTACCTGTTTGTGTCTTTCAGTTCTCTACTTTTTCGGCCTCTTGGTGCCGTATTTCGATCTGCTCTGGGTGCGATCGGCGACACCGGACGTATCCATGGTGCCGCGAATGATGTGGTAACGAACGCCCGGCAAATCCTTAACACGCCCGCCGCGAATAAGCACGATGGAGTGCTCCTGCAGGTTGTGACCTTCACCCGGAATATAGGCCGTAACCTCAATCTGGTTGGTCAGCCTGACACGAGCCACCTTGCGCAGAGCCGAATTCGGTTTCTTGGGAGTGGAAGTATAAACACGGGTGCACACGCCACGCTTTTGCGGCGATCCTTTCAAAGCCGGTGTATTCGATTTGGACTTAATCTGCTTTCGTCCTTTTCGTATCAGTTGACTTATAGTCGGCACATTTTCTCCTTCTTACCTATCCACGTTTTCGCACAAAAAAGAGATCAGTAATTTATCATCTAATCCTATGTTGTCAAGCGTTTTCTTTGAAAATGTTGGCCAGTGATTCATCTCCGTCACCGGTCATATTTTCATCGTCTTCGGACAAGACCTCAACACTCCGATATTTTTCAATACCTGTACCGGCGGGAATCAGATGTCCGATAATCACGTTTTCCTTGAGACCCTGCAGGTAGTCAATCTTGCCGTTGATCGCCGCCTCGGTCAAAACCTTGGTCGTTTCCTGGAATGAAGCCGCCGAGATAAAGCTCTCGGTGGAAAGCGATGCCTTGGTAATACCCAGAAGCAACGGTTCAAACAGGGCCGGTTCACCGCCTTCGGCGATGACACGGGCGTTTTCCTCGGCAAAACGAATGCGGTCAACCTGCTCGCCTTCAAGGAAATTAGTGTCGCCCGGCTGGGTTACACGAACCTTCTGAAGCATCTGCCGCACAATCACTTCGATGTGTTTGTCGTTGATCTTAACACCCTGCAGACGATAAACTTCCTGGATCTCGTTAACGAGGTATTCCTGCACGGCGTTAACCCCGGAAATCCGGAGAATGTCGTGAGGATCAATCGAACCTTCGCAGAGACGTTCACCGGCGTAAACGCGATCGCCTTCGTGGACGTGGATATGACGTCCGTGCGGAACCAGGTAGTCTTTAGTTTCACCTTCATCACCATGGACGTATATCTGCTGTTGACCTCGGACGATTTTTCCGAACTCGACGACACCGTCGACCTCGGAAATGACCGACGGATCGTGCGGTTTGCGAGCTTCGAACAGTTCCGCCACTCGCGGCAGACCGCCGGTGATATCGCGCGTTTTGGATATGTCACGCGAAATCTTGACGAGAAACGTTCCCGGTTCAATCGTATCGCCGTCATTGACAAGCAACTGAGCTCCGGTCGGGATACGATAGTTGGCCAGCTCTTTTTTCTTCGAATCCATTATGATGATGGTCGGGAACAAGGATTTATCTCGCTCTTCAACGATAATAGGCTGAATCAAACCGGTTGTCTCGTCGAGTTCCTCGCGAAGAGTAACGTCAGGGATAATATCCCTGTATGCAACCTTGCCGCCGCGCTCGGCGACGATTGTGGCCGAGTACGGATCCCATTCGAAAATGGCTGCGCCTTTTTCGATATTGTCGCCGTCGTTTACATTCATGATTGAGCCATAAGGAACGTTCAAACGCGCCCGGATGCGGCCTTTGTCGTCAACCACGTGAACCTCTCCCTCACGGCCACTGGCAATCTTGCTGCCGCCGGGCCCTTCGACCAGTTTGAGGTTTACATAAACGGCCTTGCCGGGATATTTCGATTCCACTTTGGACTGCTCGGCAATGCGCGCAGCCGTGCCGCCGATATGGAAGGTTCGGAGGGTCAACTGCGTGCCCGGTTCACCGATGGACTGAGCCGCAATAACACCAACCGCCTCGCCGATATCGACCGGATTCATGACCGCCAGATTGCGACCATAACAATTGGCACACACGCCGCGTTTGGATTCACAGGTCAGCACCGAACGAATCCTGACCATTTCGATTCCGGATTCTTCGATAGCATCGGCATGGTCCTCGTCGATTTCCTGACCTGCCTCGACGATGATTTCATCGGTGATCGGATCATAGATATCATCTAGGGCCACGCGACCGAGAATACGATCGGACAGCGACTCGATAATTTCTTCACCCTCTTTCAGGGCGGCAATGTTGATTCCGAGAATAGTGTTACAGTCGGGCTCGGTGATGATTACATCCTGCGCCACGTCGACCAGTCGCCGCGTAAGATACCCGGCGTCGGCCGTCTTCAAGGCCGTATCGGCCAGACCTTTACGAGCACCATGCGTGGAAATGAAATATTCCGAAACCGACAGACCTTCACGGAAGTTTGAAATAATCGGCGATTCGATAATTTCACCCATACCGCCGGTGATCTTCTTTTGCGGTTTGGCCATTAGACCACGCATACCGGCCAACTGCCGAATCTGTTCTTTCGAACCACGAGCGCCGGAGTCGGCCATCATATAGACGGGATTAAAGCCTTCTTTATCGCGGGCGAGATTACTGAACATCACGTCGGAAACTTCGGACGTAGTCTTGGTCCAGATATCAATAACCTGGTTGTAACGTTCACCGTTGGTAATAACACCGCGCTCGTATCTCTTTTGTATTTTTTCGACTTCCTTACGGGCAGCCGTAATAAGTTTGTCTTTTTCATCGGGGACGATAATATCGTCGATTGAAACCGTCGTGCCTGATACCGTGGCGTATTCAAAACCGAGTTTTTTCAGACGATCCAGAAATTCGACAGTCTTGGTATTGCCGACGGCCCGGAAGCAGTTCAAAATGAGCTGTTCGGTTTTACCGCGCGAAGCGACGTCGTTGAAATACGGCATTTCTTCAGGCAGTATCTGATTGAAAATAATCCGGCCGACCGACGTTTCCACGAGGTTACCGTCAATCATGACCTTAACCCGGGCATGGAGTCCGAGTTTTTTGGCGGCGTGAGCGGCCAGCGCTTCGTCCTTAGAATAAAAATTGCTGCCTTCACCCGGCTCACCGGCCCGCATTTTGGTCAGGTAATAATTACCGATGACCATATCCTGCGACGGGATCGCCACCGGGCGACCCGACGACGGCAGAAGCAGGTTATTGGATGACAGCATCAGCAGGCGCGCCTCTAGCTGGGCTTCGAATGACAGCGGCACGTGCACTGCCATCTGGTCACCGTCGAAGTCAGCGTTGAACGCCGCACAAACCAGCGGGTGCAAACGTATAGCCTTGCCTTCGACCAGGCGTGGGTAAAACGCCTGAATACCCAAGCGGTGCAGGGTGGGAGCGCGGTTGAGAAATATCGGATGATCGCTGATGATCTCTTCCAGGATATCCCAGACTTCCGGTCTTTCTCTCTCTACTAATTTCTTGGCCGATTTGACGGTCTGGACATAGCCCTTTTCCTCAAGCTTCATAATAATGAAAGGCTTAAAAAGCTCGAGCGCCATGTTTTTGGGCAGACCGCATTCGTACAGTTTCAACTCCGGCCCGACCACAATCACGGAACGGCCGGAATAATCGACGCGCTTACCGAGCAGATTCTGACGGAAACGTCCTTGCTTTCCGTGAAGAATGTCCGAAAGCGATTTAAGTTTATGATTTCCACTAACCGAAACAGCTCGCCCCCGCTTTCCATTATCGATGAGAGAATC
>CAZMWI010000207.1:0-4133 GCA_964569945.1 uncultured Ignavibacteriaceae bacterium | reverse complement strand
GATCGTGCCGGGTTATGGTATGGCCGTGGCGCAGGCGCAGCACGCCGTCCGCGATCTGACTAACCTGCTCAATTCCAAGGGCATCGAGGTCGTTTTCGGTATTCACCCGGTGGCGGGTCGTATGCCCGGTCACATGAACGTGCTGTTGGCCGAGGCCAACATCCCCTATGATAAACTTCTGGAAATGGATACGATTAATTCGGAGATGGATACGGTCGACGTGGCGATCGTGCTGGGTGCCAACGACGTGGTCAATCCCGTCGCGCGCACCGACCCGAAATCGCCCATCGCCGGGATGCCGATTATCGACGTCGACAAGGCCCGGACGGTGGTCGTAATCAAACGGTCTTTATCGCCCGGTTTTGCCGGTATTCCCAATCCGCTGTTTGCACTGGATAATTCTTTGATGCTCTTTTCCGACGGCAAGAAAGCGATTTTGGATATAATCGCGGCGATTAAAGAGTCATAATTTATAGGTTGTGATCGGCGGGTCCTCAGACCCGCCGCCAACCCGGTCGATCTGAGGATCGACCCTTCAAAGTTCAGGACAGGCCGGGCACAACGCTGTTAATCCTCTTAAAGTAGGGCAGGACCCTTTAACGGTCCTGTCTTTTTTAATTAGTGCTGCGCAGCGATTGCTCTTCCGAGATTAAGCGCCTTTTCGAGGATCTCTTTATTGTTTGATATCTCGCCCTCGGAATCGACCGATTCGGCGGTGACACTTCCGACCGGCTCGATGTTCAGATGCCGAAAATAATGCTCGAATGACTCCATTATATGCTTGTTCTCCGAAGGCGATGACCCCGCTCTTACTGCTACGGAGATACCCAATTTTCCAGCCGGCACGGGGGTTTCGCCGGTTTTTGCGTTGCACAGCGGCAGGCATCGATCGATGAAAACCTTCATTTGGCCGGTGACGCCGCCCCAGTACGACGGCGAGGCCATTACAATCACATCGGAGGCCATGATTTCAGAAATCAAAATGCCCATATCGTCATCTTGTACACATTCACGATGTGTCTCACACGAATAGCAGCCTTTGCAGAAATTTATTTTCAAATCATCGAGAAAGTACTTCGCAATGTCCGCCTGACCGATTGACAGACCCTCAATGATTTTATCAACCAGTACAGTGGTATTGCCGTTTTTTCGAGGACTTCCGATTATGCACAGTGCTTTCAAGTGAACCTCGCCAACAATTTCGTTTTCAGGCCTTCGCTGAGGCTGGTTCATCAAATATTAATAGATTAATTCATTGGCGTCAAGCCCCGAGTAGCTTTCTTGTAGGTTGCCTACTAAAGATTGCCCCAGTTACATTAATCCCCGAAATTTACAACCCCAGATGAATCGCTACGCCACAGAGTAGAATCGTAAGACCGGCCAGGGCGTGGGAATAGCGGGTCAGGCCTGAAAAACTGACTACTTTCAGACCACTCAATAACAGCATGACCGTAACGATCATCGTACTTATAGTCACGAAACTGAAAACCGACGCCACCAGCACCATCCCGGAGACACTGCTCTGCGCCGCGGGGTACATCAGAATGGGGATCAGCGGCTCGCACGGGCCAAAAACGAAAATCAAGAATATCACCCAGGGCGTGACGCTTTTGGCGTTGTGGTCGTCATGGTCATGGTCGTGAGGCGCTCCGTCGTGATGATGATCGTGATCGTGCTTGTGACCGAGGCCGAACAGGTGCGTGTGGCCTTTGCCTTTGTAGGCGTGACGTATGCCCCAGATAAGATAAACCAATCCGAAAGCTGTCAGCGCCCAGGCCGCGATATCACCGCGAAACGATTCCATCCCCTGTACTTTGGATATGGCGATGCCAAATAATATACCGATGATGCCGATCACGACCGAACTTAAAACGTGCCCAAGGCCGCATAGAAATGTAATGAAGACCGTCCTGGTATTGGACCAGTTGCGGCTTTTGGACAATGCCACGAAAGGGATATAATGATCCGGCCCCAATATGGTATGAATAAATCCAAGGCTGGCGGCGGTAATCAGCAGGGTTTCAAGCGATGTGTCCAATAATGCAGCTCCTTTCTTAATCGCGGCGAGCAAATATATTATAATACGAATAGGCCGTCAATGGCGTTGAATGTCAGCTTTTTGTTTGCATATAAGTTAAAAACTGATTTGATTTCCGATTGTGACAACGACCGATTGGCCTTTTAAAGAAAGGATTTGCCGATGCCGCGAGCCCCGTTTCAGGTTCTGGTATTATTGTTTCGGGAGACCGACGACGGTTCCATCGAGTACGCCCTGTTTCACCGCAAGGACATGGACATCTGGCAGGGGATAGCCGGGGGAGGGGAGGATGAAGAAATCCCGCTCGATGCCGCCCGCCGCGAGGCTTTCGAAGAAGCCGGAATCAATCCCGGGGCGCCGATTTATTCGCTCAAGACGCTGGCGTCGGTGCCAGTCTACCATTTCGCAGAAGCGGTCAACTGGTCGGATGAGCTGTATGTCATCCCGGAGGTCTGTTTCGCGATCGACGTCGGCGAACAGGAAATAAAAATATCCGGCGAACATACGACATTCAAATGGGTGCCGTTCGAGGAAGCGATGGAAATGCTTCGCTGGGAGAGCAATCAGACCGCTTTGTGGGAGCTCAACGAACGGCTGTTGAACGATCATATGGTGGAAATTATATAAATCTAACTGTGGGAGGTGGTGCGATGAAAAAGTATATGTTGCTTTTCGCACTGGGGGCAGTCTTTGCTCTTACCGGGTGCATTCCCTGCTCCATAAATCCGTTTTATTCCGAAGACAATCTGACATTTGATCCGAACATAATCGGGTCGTGGGGCGAAAACAATACCGAGACGACTTTTATCGAGCAGGTCGATTCGTCGACGTACCGGATAAGCCTCGAAGATGAAACCGGACGGGCCGCGTTCGAGGGACATCTGTTCAAGGTCAACGGCGTCCTGTTTCTGGACCTGTTCCCCGACGCCGATGAACTCCAGATGAATGAAACGTACAAGGAGCACCTGATTCCGGTGCATTCGGTTTATCGGGTATTGAAGACCGATCCGGATCTTGTGATCGACACCTATGATTACGGCTGGCTGGTAGATGCGATGGAAAAGCAACCGGCGCCGCTGGATTTTCTGGAAATTCACGGAAGGATGGTATTCACGTCACCGACGGAAAAATTGCAGGAGTTTATCGCGGCCAACCTCGATACACAGGGTGCCTTTCTCGGTGATCCTTTGGTGCTGCACCGGATAAAGCGCTGACATATTAAAGAACCGTCAGGCCACACGCCTTCGGCGAAAGACCTGACGGAACATAATCAAAATGTCGGGTTTCTCATTCGTTGGCACTCATTCGGAACCCGACCTACCGGATCATTGTACGCCTTTGCCGAACAAAATACCGAAAGCGAATGAAAATTCCGGGCCGCTGTAGTTTTTGCTTCCGCCGATAGGTTCATCGAAGTCGGTCATGAAGTTATATCCGAAGTTGATACCGGTCATAAAGCGACGGCTGATCAAAAAATCTGTCCCGGCGCCGACATGCCCGCCCATCGCCGCTTCCGTGCGCGATTCGGTGAGGATCGTCAGTCCCGTTTCGGTTTTCGACTGATCGCCGATAAAAGTCCCCACCCCGGCTTTCAGGAACGGTCGTACTGAAGATGTCGCCGACGATCTCAGGAAATGATATTTGAGGCCCATCAGGATGAATCCTACCGATGCTGTCGTGGTTTTAGAATAAATGAGCCCGTCGTCGGTCTCCACTTTGGCGCTGTAGCCGCCGACCCCGATGTTTAAAGCCAGGTTTTCCTGCAGCCAGTAGCTGTACTCCAATCCGCCCATGACGCCGGAATTGTCAACCGTGGTTTTGACAGATGTAAGATTTATTTCCGTCCGTGTGTCGGCCACCTGATTCCACATTCCGACATTGAGCCCGATCTCGTGTCTTTTCTCGAGCATGCCGGCGACGGAAGATGCACAGGCAATTACTACGATAATAATGCCGACTATAAATATCCTGATGATATGCATACCCCTCCCTTTTCCATTTAAACAGGTTTAATGGAGATTACGGGAATACGTTAGTGATGTTTCGAAAAGAGAGGAATAAATGTCGGGGTCATTGCACTCCTTTCCCGAACAGG
>CAZMWI010000206.1:0-4157 GCA_964569945.1 uncultured Ignavibacteriaceae bacterium | reverse complement strand
CTTGTCGTTATCCCGAATACAATTCAATTCGGCGGTGTATGGCTCGCCGATCACGCTAATAGGGACAGCATCGCCCACAATAACTCTTTGCAAATAGACGAAATCTTCAATCGTTAAAGGTATCGAATCAACATTTATATCAGTTGAGGCTGCCTGATCATCGGGATTTATAATAAAGGCACTTAGCCCATATAGAAAATAATCACGAAATACAAATAGATCGGCAACTTCGTTTGAAATACCATTTAGATTTACGTCTCCATGATTAATATAATGCGGAGGGCAGACAATTCTTATGTACCCGTTATAAAAATTAATCGCCGGAATCCTGTCGGACTCGGGAACGCTGTCATTGCACGAGTTCTGATAGCCCAAAAAAGTTGGGTATCCGTCGGGATCATACGGATTATCAATATCTTCCCAAGGCGGGAATTGATCGGACTGATCCTCATCGATGTAATTAAACACGCTTTGGGATACGCAATGATAGTTATCAGAGTCTGAAATATCTGAACTTATAGCAATTGTATTATCGTCACATTTTCCCCACAAAAATCTGATCGGCACTCTCTGGCAGGCATAATCCCGGTCGTTAGTAACAAAGAATAGGATAGAAAACAAGACCGTACCATCTTTAATTATATCGACCGGATAGCTGTATATGCCATCATCAATATCTTTCATTCCGATAACGTGCAGACTATCCACAGAACAATTTGAGCATCCATCCCAGATTTCCGACTGATAAGAGAAGTACTCCCACTTATTAAAATACGTAGTATCGAATATCATGCCGGGTACTACATTCATCAGAATAAGTGGATAGGCATCGTAGCCAATAAGAAAATCGAATCCGGAGAATATATAGTCCCCATATAGCTTAGTTATATCAACCCTAATATATTGCCCCTGTTCTACCGAGTCTGCCCGAGTTATGGCAATCCCTATCGGCGGAACGGAGTTTGTTGACATATCAAGATTGTTAAGATCAAGCAGTTTTTCCGCGATAGATGTCGATTTCAATTGGTCCTGTCCGACCATAGATTGTCCACAAACAGACACAACCATAAATGAAAATAGAACCAGCAGCTTTAGCAGAGTTTTACGCATTGACCGCCTTTATAGACACAGGACCCCATTTTTTATAAATATAGCCATAAATCCACATCTGTCAAGCATCCAGCAATGCCTAAAACATCTACAATTTTGTCCGATATTTATAACCAGGGGCATTTAAGTTCAAATTCCAAGGGGCTTTTGTGAAATTAGCGGGATTCGTTGAGGCATTTTTGCCCATGCTCTCTTTTTTGCTGGAGTAAGGCTCAATGCCATAAAGAACTTAAGGCTGAAAATGTGATCTTAAAACACCGGCTTGATATTGCTGAATACTGTTTTACACCTGTGCCGGTGTAAATGAGGGCGGCTCCTCCATCCGCCTTTTTTATTTTTCCCTTCAAATGATTACAACAAATGAATTTGCCAATATGAATAACCCCAAGTAGGCATCCTTGTGAAATTTGTCACATTTTTCTCCAAAATCATGTTGACTTTTGTCCAATATTCTCATAAATTCCGCGCTTAAATTTAACAACCTGACAACCTGGTAATGGGTTAGGGAAAGACTATGCTTCCGGGTACGGATATTTTCGATCATAAATTAGCTAAATATATTAACCGCTTAAATTTCAGGGAGTCGTAAATGGATCACTGGAGTTATCTGTATTCTGCGCAGGTGCTTGGTGTTGTGGGGATTTTGTTTGCGCTGGTCCTCTACTTCACCATAAAAAGCAAACCGGCCGGAAACGACCTCATGAAAGATATCGCCGAACAAATTGCCAAAGGTGCGATGGTCTTTCTGAAACGAGAGTATACTATTCTCGCCGTTTTCATCATTATCGTGTTTATTTTGCTCGCAACCAACATTTCGCCCGCTACCGCTATTGCCTTCATCTGCGGTGCAATTAGCTCAATGCTGGCCGGATATTTCGGCATGAAAGCCGCCACCAAAGCCAACGTCCGCACCTCGGCCGCGGCCAAGGATTCGGGCCAGGGCGGAGCCCTTTCAATTGCTTTCACCGGCGGCGCCGTGATGGGTATGTCGGTGGCATCGCTGGGCCTCTTCGGCGTGGCCGTCTTCACTTATCTCGTCTTCAGGCTGGATTTCTTCTCGTGGCCTGACCTCGCCGGTTACGGCATGGGCGCATCCTCGATCGCCCTCTTCGCTCGTGTCGGCGGCGGTATTTATACCAAGTCGGCCGACGTCGGCGCCGACCTGGTCGGTAAAGTCGAAGCCGGTATTCCCGAAGACGATCCGCGCAACCCCGCCGTCATCGCCGATAACGTCGGCGACAACGTCGGTGACACGGCCGGTATGGGTGCCGACCTGTTTGAATCGTATGTCGGTTCCATCATCGCGACCATAGCCATTGCGGCCGTATCGCTCGGGCACAATATGCCGACCGACAACATCATGCTCGGCAAAATATTACTGCCGATCGCGATTGCGACCGCCGGCATTATCGCCTCCATTCTCGGCGTGCTGTCGGTTAAAGCATTCGCGGGGATGAAAAACCCGGCGGCGGTTTTGAGAATAGTCACTTATGTAGCGTCAATAGTCTTGTTTGTCGCGGCCTGGTATTTGATCAACCTTCTCGGGCTGGATCAGAAATTATTCTGGGCAATTCTTGCCGGTAATATTGCCGGAATAATAATAGGTCTTTTAACCGAATACTATACCGCCGGAGCGCCGATACGCCGCATTGCCAAAGCCTCCGAAACCGGCGCAGCCACCAATATTATTCAGGGTTTGGCCGTCGGTTTGGAATCGGTCGCTCTTCCGGTCTTCATCATAGCCATGGCCATATTGCTCGGCTATAAGCTGGGCGGGCTTTACGGAATCGGTTTGGCTGCGGTCGGTATGCTTTCAACTATCGGTGTGACGATGTCGGTCGATGCCTATGGGCCTATCGCCGACAACGCCGGTGGTATCACCGAAATGGCCGGACTGGGCGAAGACATCCGCAAAATAACGGACCGGCTCGACTCCCTCGGCAATACTACCGCCGCTATTGGTAAAGGTTTTGCCATCGGCTCGGCGGCCCTCACAGCTCTCGCGCTGTTTTCGGCCTACTCCACCGCTGCTAAAGTCGAAACCATCAGTCTGCTCGATCCGCACGTCGTGGTCGGATTCTTCATCGGCGGTATTCTTCCGTTTCTGATTGCCGCTTTAACCATGACCGCCGTCGGTAAGGCGGCCTTCAAGATGGTCGAAGAAGTTCGCCGTCAGTTCAAGGAAATCAAGGGTCTCATGGAAGGCAAAGCCAAGCCGGATACGGCCCGCTGCGTCGATATTGCGACCAAAGGTGCCCTGATGGAAATGGTCGTTCCCGGCCTTTTGGCCATCGCCGCCCCGATTCTGGTCGGATTGATTTTCGGTAAGGAAGCGCTGGGTGGATTCCTCGGTGGGGCCACACTGTCTGGCGTTTTGATGGCTCTCATGATGGCCAACGCCGGTGGTGCCTGGGATAATGCCAAGAAATATATCGAAGCCGGTAATCTCGGCGGCAAGGGCTCGGAGACGCACAAAGCGGCCGTGGTCGGCGACACCGTCGGCGATCCGTTCAAGGACACTTCCGGCCCGTCGATGAACATCCTCATCAAGTTGATGGCGATGGTATCATTGGTGCTTGCCCCGCTGTTCTTGTAAGATTATGAATTTCGTACTATAGAAAAAGCGGCAGCCCAAAAGGCTGCCGCTTTAATTTTATCAACAAATGAATTAATCCAGAAACTCCCATGTGATACCGTAATAGTTGTTCCGTCCGACAAGATAATAATCCTCGCGCGCCTGGTACTCGCGATTGAGTACATTTTGGAACAGATAATAAAACCGAAACTTCTTTATCCCAAACGACAACTTGGCGTTGAAGACCGGGTCCTTGCCCAGCTCTTCTCCATTGATCCCGGTGTATGGTCCTGTATATAGTAATTCACCATACGCGTACAAGTGCAAATCCAGCGGCAACACATAATAGTACACTTCAAGGTTGGTGAAGGTCTGATATTCCGGAGTGTATGGGGGGTTGTCATTATCACTGTATTTAATGTAATGATAGCTCCCCCCGCCCGACCAGTAGAAGTTTTTGCCCAGCGTAATT
>CAZMWI010000205.1:0-4363 GCA_964569945.1 uncultured Ignavibacteriaceae bacterium | reverse complement strand
CGATATAACAGAACCCGTCGGCCAGCGTGAACGCCAGCTCCTGTGCCGCGGTCGAACCCGCCTCGCGGATGTGATAGCCGGAAATCGAAATCGTGTTCCACTGCGGGACATGCTCGGTGCAGAACGCCATCATGTCGGTGATAAGCCTAATCGACGGCTCCGGGGGATAAATCCACTCCTTCTGCGCGATGTATTCCTTCAAAATGTCGTTTTGAAGGGTTCCGCGAAGCTTCTCGAACGGCACGCCCTGTTTTTCGGCCACCCCGAGATACATCGCCAGAACCACCGACGCCGGGGCATTGATGGTCATCGACGTGGATACTTCGCCGAGATTGATCTTGTCGAAAATGATTTCCATATCGGCCAGCGAATCGACCGCCACCCCGCACTTGCCGACCTCGCCCAGTGAACGGACGTGATCGCTGTCGTAACCCATAAGAGTCGGCAAATCGAACGCCACCGAAAGCCCGGTCTGGCCGTTTTTCAACAGGTAGTGACAGCGCTCGTTGGTCTGACGCGGTGTGCCCATGCCTGTGAACTGGCGCATCGTCCAGTAGCGCGTCCGATACATCGTATGATGCACGCCGCGCGTGTACGGATAAACTCCCGGCCAGCCGATTTTCTGCTCGAAATCGATATTGGCGATGTCATCCGGCGTATAAAGCTCGTTTATTTCTTCACCGGAAACCGTGATGAATTGCGGGCGCGATTTTTTGCCCCGAAACTTCTCGGCATCGCGATTCCATCCGGATTTTTTATCTTTTAAATCATCCAGAAATTTCTTTTCAAACATTCTTCACTCCAAAAATGGTTAACTTTAAATAATAGCTAATTCACAGCCAAAAATCAAGCCCCAACGGCAGCCCGGTTAGTGTATTAAATAACCGTCGTTTAAACACTTAAAAGATACGTCGGAGTTGATTGCAAAGGCAAGAATGCGGCAGATAATTCGGCCTGTGTCATGCCCGGTTGTCCTCAGACCCACCGGACAAATAGATTAATTAATTGTCTAGATACCCCATGCATTGTTTAGGGCCTTTGGATGGGCGACCAGACTTGCGAAACTAACCCGAAACGGTTTTCTTCATCGGTTGAGCGGGCAATCCTGCTCCATCAAATGACCGGATATAACGGACGCCGGTGGATCGGCGATACCCCATCGCCAGGTAAAACGGGACAGCATGAAGAGTCGAAAGTAGTTTAAATACGACTACTCCGTCTTTTATATATTTTCGCTCAAAATGCTTCATAAGTTTCCGCCCGATTCCCTTCCGATGGACTTTGCCACTGACGAAGAGACTTTGGACGACGATTCTTCCCAGTGAGTCCACTCTCCCGCCTCTTAAGACTCCCACGATCTTGCCATCCAATTCGGCCACCAGGACCGTCGGAGCCTTAATCGCCTTCACAATGGCGTCTCGGTGAGCAGGATCCGCCGAATACGCATGAAGGAATGGGCCCATCATTTCATTTCTTTGTTTTACGGTCAGTTCTGACAGATTGAATTGAGCATAAGTATCCGCGATCAATCTACCGATGCTCTGATTATCCTTGCTGCTGCTCGGACGAATCTTCAGCATATCCAATACTTCTCATATATCCGTTTTTCAAGAGAAACTCATTTCTGGTCTGTAAGAATCGCTCCTATTTTATCTGGGATAATTCGAACAGCTTGTCGCTGACCGTATAGGGATCGCTCTGTCCGTTATATACATCGAGCACCATCCTGTCTATGTCGGCCATATCCGATAGACGATCCCTGACCAATTCATTCAGACGATATTGCAGAATACTGATGATTTTCTTTTTAATCTGTTCCCTGCGATGACTTTCAAAATGTCCGCTTTTCACAGAATATTCCAGAAATGCTTCGATTTTATCGAAAAGAACGTCGATATTTTTATTGTTGATCGCCTCGGTCGGCACCACCGGATAGAGCCATTCGGACTTTTCGCTCTTGATTTCGAGCGTCATCTCCAGCGCCGCCACGATATTTTTCGATCCCGGACGGTCGGCCTTGTTGACCGCGAAGACGTCGGCTATTTCCATCAAACCGGCTTTAAGCGCCTGAATCGCATCGCCCGATTCCGGCACCAACGTCACGACCACCGCGTCACAGGTATCGACAATATCCAGTTCCACCTGCCCCACTCCGACCGTCTCGATCAGAATAAAATCGAACCCGAAGGCATCGAGCGCGATGGCGACATTGTTGGTGGCCGCGGCCAGTCCGCCGCTTGATCCACGGGTCGCCATGGAACGGACATAAATGGAATTGTCCATCGGAAGATCGGTCAAACGAATACGGTCGCCCAGAAGGGCTCCTCCGGTGAACGGTGACGACGGATCAACGGCGATTACGGCTACGCGTTTGCCTCGGGAAATGAGGAGTTTGGCCAAGCAGTTGACCAGCGATGATTTCCCTGCCCCGGGCGGACCGGTAAAACCGATGCGTTTGGCTGACCCGGCTTTGGGATAAAGCCGGGACAGAAGATCCTGATAGCCGTCCTCGCGATCCTCGATAAACGATATAATGCGGGCCAGTGCCGACTGATCCCCCTGCAGGAATTTATCCAGTACGGTCATATCGCCTTAGCTATAAGTACCTATATCTCCGGCGGCCAATCTCAGGTCCTTGAGTCGAAGTTGAATCCGCGTGACATCTTTCCAGTGATTGTACTCGATCACATAAACGAGGTCAACCAGATTCCCGCGTCCGGAAAGATTGCGTACCCAGTCGCCGAAGCCGAAACCGATGACGTCGAACACGGCGTCGCCCTTGCGGACTTTCATCTTAAGGTGGTTGCGCCCGACACAATACGGTTGCCCGAGAATCTCGCAGTTGCGCGTCAGGAAGATAGGCCGCATGTTCTGCGGTCCGAACGGTGCGAACGTCTCGATCACGTCGAGAAGATGATTGCTTATTTCGGTCAGTTCGATTTCCGAGTCGATATACAGCTTGGCGATAAGATCGTCATCGGTCAGAAGCCTTGCAGAGACTTCTTTCAAACGATCACGGAACGGTTCGATTTTTTCGGGCCGTATGGTCAACCCGGCGGCGTACTTATGCCCGCCGTAACGAAGGAGAAGATCCTCGCATTCTTTCAAAGCGTCGCACAGGTGCAAACCCGGTATCGATCTCGCGCTGCCCTTGCCTTCCTCACCGTCTATAGCAATCATGACCGTCGGCAGGTGGAAACGTTCCACCAAACGGCTGGCCACGATACCAATAACCCCCTGGTGCCAGCCTTCTGACGCCAGCACGATGGCGCGGTCATTGGAGAGATCGACGTGCAATCTGATCTGGTCGAGCGCTTCGTTTAATGTCTTTTCGTCGATATCTTTGCGGCGCTGATTTTCGCTGTCGAGTTTGCGGGCGATTTCCGCGGCGACCCGTTCGTCTTTGGTCGTAAGAAGCTTGATAGCCATCTCGGCGTCACCGAGACGCCCCACGGCATTAATCCTCGGCGCCAGAATGAACACGACCTGGCCGGTGCCGATGTCTTTGCCCATCAGGCCGGACACGAAGGCCAGCGATTTGAGGCCGGGTTTGGTTGTCCGGGCGATCTGCTTGATGCCGTACTTCGTCAAAGTACGGTTCTCGCCCACCAGCGGGACAATGTCCGCCGACGTGCCCAGCGCTACCAGGTCGAGATGTTCTTCCAGTTCCGTGATGTCCTGCCCCAGCCGTTGATACAAAGCCTGAGCCACTTTGAATGCCACCCCGACCCCGGACAGTTCGCCGCCGTCGTAAGTACATTCCTTCTGCTTGGGATTGACCAGCGCCACGGCCTTGGGAAGAACCTCTCCGGGCTCGTGATGATCGGTCAGGATGCAGTCGATGCCCAGCGAACGGGCGTACTCGACCTCACTGACCGCTGTCACGCCGGTATCGACCGAGACGATCAGCGATATACCTTTCGACTCGGCCTCTTTGATTCCCTCGATCGACAAACCATAGCCCTCCACGAGCCGGTTAGGCAGATAATAGACTACCTGCGCCCCGAGCTTGTTGAGGACAAGGTATAAAAGCGATGTAGCGGTGATACCGTCGACGTCGTAATCCCCGTAGACCATGATCTTTTCATTTTCACGGAGGGCGGTCAGAATCCTGTCGATCGCCGCTTCCATGCCGAACATATTGAACGGGTCCTGGAGATCGGACAGCTTGGGATTAAGAAATTCGCTAATCGCTTCGGGGGTATCGATCTGGCGGTTGAACAGGATAGTGACGACCGTCTTGTCCAGTCCCACCTGCTCGCTGACTTTCTGGATGCGGTCGAGATCGCTATGCTCGGCCACGACCCATTTCAGCGGGACACCCCTGCCGTCGAGCACTCGCCCCAGCAGACCGTCACCAACC
>CAZMWI010000204.1:0-4518 GCA_964569945.1 uncultured Ignavibacteriaceae bacterium | reverse complement strand
AAGCGATACTTCGGCCGAGATCACCAAATCGGTCGGTATACCGACTATCGGCATAGGGGCCGGACCGCACTGTGACGGACAGGTGCTGGTTATCAATGATATTCTTGGATTGTACGACATCTTCAAGCCGAAATTCGTGCGGCGCTACGCCGATCTACCGGTGGAAATCGAAAAAGCCGCTCGTGAGTACATCGACGACGTCCGCGCCGGACGTTATCCATCAGAAGAAGAATCTTTTTAAGATGAAGATGTCAGGAGCGCACGGCTCCTGACCTACTAAGACTGCGTCGGGATCGGAACGCCGACCTACAAGAACGAAAAAGTCATACCTTTAAGGAGATTTGGCCGATAAGTCTATTTCAGGAAATATATCAACAGTGCCGTGATGACTACGACGGCAAATGAAATGGCGGAAAAAATCAATATCTGTTTTTTATCGATGCCGCTCGGTTTTTCTTCAGCTACGACCGGCACTACCGGCCGGGTCGGGCGATTCAATGATTTCTGGAGATTTTCCCAGTCCTTGAGAAACTCCTCGATTTCGCCGTAACGCCGCGATACTCTGATCGCCAGCATTTTAGATAAAATCTTTTTAAACTCTTCGGGGACGGTTCTATTGATGGGTGTGATATAGAGCTTGCCGCCCCGGTCATAAGCCGGGTTGTTTGCCATTAAAAGCTGATACAAAATCACACCAAGAGAATATATATCACCCTGACGGGAGGTTTTCTTCTCCGGCGGTGCGTACCAATTCTTGTCTTTCAAGTTGTAGTGCGGCGGTAAACCGAAATCGGACAACTTGATTTGATCATCCTTGCCGAACAGCACGTTCGACGGTCGGATATTACCGTGGATAATTCCGTGCTTGTGCGCGAAATCCAATCCCTCGGCCAGTTCCGACACGATATTCATCGCCTGTTCGTACTCGTACTTGCGTACCATACGGTCGGCCAGCGATCCTCCGGGCGCGTATTCCATCATGATAACTGTTTTCCTGGCGTCCCCTCCGGCGCCAAGAATGTCGATGACATTTTTATGCTTCAAATTCGCCAGCATACGCGCCTCGCGAAGCCCGTCGTTTGACCGCTCTTTCTTCTTGATAACATAAAGCTGATGCGTCTCTTTGTTTTCCACCAGCATGGTTGAGCTGTACTTGGTCTCTTTGAGAGTATCGAGGTACTGGCATTTCCCGACAAACGAATCCGACGCCCGGTTATTCGGTGCGGGCTGCTCGCACGGACCCGGCATCGACAGGGCATTCAGCAGTGCATCTTTCAACTCCACCGCACTCTGGAAACGGTCGTCCGGGCTTTGCGCCAGACAACGGTTGATTATGTCATCGAACGCCCGGTTGAATTTCGGGTCAACTTCCGACGGCAGCTTGAACCTTCCGTGCGGTTTCTGCCCGGTAAGGATTTCATATATCATGACCCCGACCGAATAGATGTCTGTCGTATGATCCACAT
Organism: uncultured Ignavibacteriaceae bacterium; assembly: GCA_964569945.1. Lineage (GTDB taxonomy): Bacteria > Zixibacteria > MSB-5A5 > GN15 > PGXB01 > CALAMC01. The sequence goes on along the minus strand of CAZMWI010000204.1, from coordinate 3,052 downwards.
TGGCCGAAGATAATTTTTGTTCCGGCGACATATACGCCAGCGTGCCCATGATAATATCGGTCGACGTGGATTCCTGTTCGGTATTGTTGACTATCTGGGCGATCCCGAAATCGGCCACGAGCGGATTACCCTCGCGGTCGATCAATATATTGGCCGGTTTTATATCGCGGTGGATAACACCGTTTTTATGCGCATAATCGAGGCCTTTTAAAACCCCGATAATGATTTTCATTTTCTTCTGAAGAGTGTATTTATCGGACAGGATCATGTCCTTGAACGAGATTCCGTCCACGAACTCCATGATAAAATAATACCGGTCGCCGTCCTTGCCCCGGTCGATAACATGCACGATATTGGGATGGTTGAGCCGGGCAATCGTAAACGATTCCTGATCGAAACGCCGGACGATATCTTCATCGTTGGTAAGATCGGCGAAAAGGACTTTGATCGCAACATCACGATTCAGGGAAATCTGGCGCGCCTTGAAAATTTCGGCAATGCCGCCTTCCCCGATCTTGGCGGTTATTTCGTAGTCGGGTATTTCCGGCTGTTTTGAAGTCTTTACTGCTTGTGTCATTTCACTCAATATGGAAAAAATGCCGTCACGACGGCCTTCTCTCCATTAATCGGCACAATTCAGCAAGACCTTTATTTCATGAGAACCATCTTTTTGGTTAGAACACCGGCCTCGGTTTTGAGGCGATAAAGATACATCCCGCTGGGGTGATTCGACGCGTCCCATTCCAGTTCATGGCGACCGGACTCCAGAACACCGTCGGCCAGCGTCGCCACCCTTCGACCCAGCAGGTCATAAATATCAAGGCTGACAAAGCTGCGCGAAGGCAGGTCGAACGAGATGCGGGTCGATGGGTTAAACGGGTTAGGGTAATTCTGATGAAGAGCGAAATCGGTCGGGAGCATGTCCGGGCCGTCGTCGACACCCGAAGCGAGCCTGATCTCGATATTGCCGCCCTCGAACTGTGGCGAGAGGACATACAGGCCGGTCGCATCCATAAATTCCGGACGGGTCGCCTTATAAAGTGTCTGTCCCGCGAAAGACACGGGGATTATCTCAGATATTGGCGAGATTGAAATATTTTCGTCGGGCGCACCGGCGGCGGCAGTCATATATAATGTGGCGATAATTCCGGAATCGGCGCTTATTGCGGCCAAAGGATCGATTACAGCAGGAATATACGCGATCTCTATATCGCGGCCGTCGATCCTGTAATAGCTTGTCATCTCGGCATTTTTAATCGATCCGCCGAAGCCAACGTAACTGCAGGTAAGACTCGGGCTGCTTATGCGGAGGGGAATTTTGATGCCGGTAAGGTTGAAGCTGTTGTTTTCCAAACGAACCTTGATCACGAACGACTGGCCCGGCTCGACCGTCTTATTTTCGACTGTAATCTTGCCGCTATAATAAGGTGATTCCGCCAGAACCGGCGTTATACTGCAGAGAAAGATTCCAATTGTGAAAAGAAGTAGCGCTTTTTTCATATTGGCCTGCCTTTTTACACGGCCCAAGTGCCGAATATTATTGCAGTTACAGGTATATTGTCTATATTTCCGAACGTATAAAGCGCAAAAAAAATGCCATGTTTAAATGACTGACGGGCTCTATTATGATCGGTATTGGTCTGTTCAAAACTTGAACAGCAATATTGACAGAATAAACTTATGAAAATCGCACTTATACATCACCAGTACATCAGCCGGGGCGGCATGGAAAGATATTTAATCGACCTGGTCAAAGGATTTTCCGACGCCGGAGATGACGTGACGCTGGTGACTTCCAAAGTCGACGAGAAAACCCCGTACTACGACCGCTGCAAAGTGGTCAAGAACGATGTCAAAATAATTCCCAAGCCGCTTCGCAAAATCTTTTTCTCCGGGCGGCTTATGAGCGTCATGAAAAAACTCAAGTACGACCTCAGCCTGTCGGTCACCCGTTCGACCGGTCAAAAAATGATCGTATGCGGTGGGACACATATTGGATACCTGCAGCATATCATGAAAAAGCCGAGCCTTATGGATCAGCTCGAAATCAGCCACGAAAAAAACTGCTACGATTCCACGCCGGTCATCATCCCGCATTCGGAGATGATGAAAAAAGAACTCGGTCAGCTCTACGGTGTCTCCGACGACAAAATGAGAGTGATCTATCCCCCGGTCGATTGCGACAGATTCCGGCCGGAACTGAAAGGCGAACAATTAAAATTCAAAGAGGAATTCGGCCTGGATAAAAACAGGTTTGTACTATTGTTCGTCTCGACCGGCCATAAACGCAAAGGGCTGGACCTGGTTCTCGATGCCTTCGCGGCCCTTCCGCAAAGGGACTTTCAGCTTGCCATCGCAGGCAGTCGCCCCGATGAGTCGCTGCCCGAGCACCGGGTCAAGTACCTCGGTTACGTGACCGATATGCCGAAGCTTTATGCCGCCGCTGATCTGACTCTTTTACCGTCGCAGTACGAGCCGTTCGGGCTGGCCGCGGTTGAGTCGGTGCAGTGCGGAACGCCGGTGGTGCTCTCCCCCCACGTCGGCGCGGGCGAGTTGATGGATGATGCAATTGCGCTGAAAATGGAATCCCTGACCGCCGAGAATTTGAAAGCGAATATTCTAAAGGCATTCGAAAATAAGCTTGATATCGATTTCAATTTCGCACAAAAAAACAGGTTGACATTGCAGTCGCATATCAAACAGATCAAGATTTGCAATTCGGATTTCTTTGGTAATTAAGTACAAATGTCTCATCTGGGTGCCCCACCGCTTCAGCGATGGGATTCTTAACCATGTTCATACTCACCAATTTTGTGGCGTATTATGCTCTTCGTTTATCTGTAATATTCTATCTCCCATAACATTACAACAAAATGGGTTCGTTTTTGGAAATTTTGAATATTTGCTGATTTACTATTTTAAACATCGCCACAGTATTACAGCGTCGCAGGGAAACCATGATTATACAAATATATTTTGGCCATAATTATAGTCCTATAAGTACGGGACGCCGTAAATCAACATTGAATTGCAATCGAAACTAATTTATTAA
>CAZMWI010000203.1:0-4624 GCA_964569945.1 uncultured Ignavibacteriaceae bacterium | reverse complement strand
TCGGCCTCGGGTTTGGATATCACGGCCATTAAAGACGTGACGCCGATTCCGCACAACGGATGTCGTCCGCCGAAACGTCGCCGGGTATAATTCCTGTAGTAGAATAGTAAGTAGTAATTATATAGAGGAGTCTAAATGGCACGATATCGTGATGCCAACTGCAAACTTTGCCGCCGTGAGGGGGAAAAGCTGTTTTTGAAAGGGCGTCGGTGTTTCTCCGACAAATGCGCTTTCGAAAGACGTGCTTTTGCTCCCGGACAACACGGGCAGAGTTCACGGTATAAAATATCCAACTACGGAAAGCAGTTGCGGGAAAAACAAAAGGTCCGTCGATCATACGGACTACTGGAAAAACAATTCCGTCTTTATTACCAGACGGCCGATCGTAAAGTCGGTGTTACCGGTGAAACTTTGCTTCAGCTTCTGGAATGCAGGCTGGACAATATGGTTTATCGCCTCGGTTTTGCACCGTCGCGTAAATCGGCCCGGCAGCTCGTCAGACATCGTCATTTCGAAGTCAATGGGCAGATTGTTGATATACCATCGTTCCATGTCAAACCCAACGACCTGATTAAGGTTCGGGAGAAGTCCAAAAAACTGGACATAATACATTCGTCGCTTAAAGACATGGGCCAGACCAGCGAATTGGGCTGGTTGACAGTTAACAAAGCGGCCCTTGAAGGCCAGTTGCTCGAGGTACCGAAACGCCAGGATATTCCGACCACCGCCAACGAGCAGTTGATTGTGGAACTTTACTCTAAGTAGCAGGAAATTTTAAAGCCTGTTGGGAGGCTTATATTTATGAAGTGGAAAAGTCTGACAATGCCGAAAGAGATCGTTTCCGATCAATCTTCGGCCACCGAGAATTATTCTCGTTTCATAATCGAACCTCTTGAGAGGGGGTTTGGAGTAACGCTCGGAAACGCCTTAAGGCGGGTTCTTCTGTCTTCGATTCAGGGTGCGGCCGTAGTTTCGATAAGAATCCCCGGCGCACAGCACGAATTCGAGACTATCGAAGGACTTTATGAAGACGTCACGCAGTTGATATTGAATATTAAAAAAATGCGGCTCAGACTGCACGCCGATGAAATGCGCACGTTGGTATTCACGACCAACAAAAAGGGCAAAATCACGGCCGGTATGTTTGCCACCGATTCGGAAGTTGAAATAATGAACTCCGATCTTTATATCTGTGAATTGGTCGAGGATCGTGAACTTCAAATCGAACTCGATGTCGATTCGGGACAGTCATATAATTTGGCCGAAGGCAACAAGCGGCCCGACGCCCCGGTCGGCACTATTTTCATCGACTCGCTGTTTTCGCCGGTGGTGAAAGTCAATTTCGAGGTGGAGAACACCCGTGTCGGGCAGCGCACCGACTATGACAAGCTCATCATGGAAATCACGACCGATGGGTCCACGAGCCCGGAGGATGGGCTTTCTTTCGCCGCCAAGCTTCTTAAAGATCATTTGCAGATGTTTATTAATATCGATGAAGATTTCGTCGTTGAGGATGAACCGGTCGAGGACGAAGAGACGGTTCGTATCCGGCAGCTTCTTAAGACCCGGGTCGACGAGCTCGAACTTTCGGTGCGTTCGTCGAACTGCCTCCGGGCGGCCAACATACAGTCGCTGGCCGACCTGGTTTCCAAGACCGAATCGGAGATGCTTAAGTATCGCAATTTTGGCCGGAAATCTCTCAATGAACTGAATGCTATCCTCGATGAACTTAATTTATCCTTTGGAATGGATATCTCCAAATACATGGAGCCAGCCGAAGTAAAATAAAATAGGGTATTGTAATGCGACATCAGGTAAAAACCAGAAAGCTGGGCAAAACCAAACCTCATCGGGAAGCGATGCTTGCCAATATGGCCACGTCACTTTTGGCCAACCGGACCATCCGCACCACCGAACCCAAGGCCAAGGAACTTCGGCGTATGGTTGACCGTCTGATCACGATCGCCAAAAAAGATACTCTGGCGGCCAGACGGCACGTCGGGGAATCCATCAAGGATAAGGCCGTAGTCAAAAAGTTGTTCAGCGAAATAGCTCCCCAATTAAAAGACAGGCCGTCCGGTTATACTCGCTTAATGCGGGTCGGATTCCGTCGCGGTGATTCCGCCATGATTTCGATGGTGGAACTTCTGACACCGAAGCCCAAATCCGACGACGATTCCAAGAAGGCTTCCAAACGTAAAGCCAAAACCAAGACAAAGGCAAAAGCCAAGACCAAGGCTAAGGCCGAGGCTGAGACGAAAAGCGAAGCCGCTTCCTGACGATTTTGCGAAGTTGAATTTAAAGACCGCCACAATCGGCGGTCTTTTTTTATTTCAAAAAGCCGTTGCCAACGACAGGGCGATTATTTATACTTTTCAATGATTAAACCCTCGGATTATATATGCCGGGTAATAAATTGTCAGTTAATGATTTATTGGTCATATATCATTGGCCGCCGTCGGCTTTGATTTGAAAGGGAGAATTATGTCGCAGGAACGCAAAAAAATGTCAAAAGGGTGCATGGTTGCTCTGATTATCGTCGGGGCCATGATTGTTCTTCTCGCCATCACCATGATTGTGTGCTACGTCTACAGGGATGAACTGGTCGGCTATGGTGTCGGCAAAATGACCGAGGCCGCATCGACGCAGATTAAAAAAGACCTGCCCGAAGGTTACACCGATGCCGGTGTCGATTCAGTCATGGTAGATTTTCGGACCGCTTTCAAAGAAAAAAAGATCGACGCGAACGAAATGCAGGAAATTTCGAACAAGCTGCAGGATATAATGAAAGAGGGTAATTATACCCCCGAAAAAGGCAAAGAATTTCTGGAGCTGCTTAAGAAATCCATGGAAGAATAAGTCCTGTTATTTTGAGTTTTTAAAATGATCGACTATGGTTTAATTTTTATCGCCTATTTGTTGGGCTCGATACCGTTTGGATTGTTGATCCCGAAAATTTACGGCGTGCCCGATATCCGCAAGCATGGCTCCGGTAATGTCGGTGCCACCAATGTCATGCGGACGGTTGGCGTGGTTCCGGGCCTGCTTGTTATGGCCGGTGACGTGGGTAAAGGTGTCGTCGCTGTTCTTATCGCAGGTCTATTGGGACGCGGTGTCGTTGACACCGAAACGCTTTGCCTTCTGGCGGGTCTGGCGGCCATTATCGGCCATATCTTTCCGGTCTTTTTAAAATTCAAAGGTGGCAAAGGTGTCAATACGGCGCTCGGCGTGATGCTCATGCTGATGCCTCCGGCGGCCATGAGCGGCCTGGCGGCATTTATAGTGACTGTGCTTATTTCGCGATATATTTCGCTGGGATCGATGATTGCCTCATTGGTTTTTTTCGGGATCGTACTGCTGGGGTATTTGACAGACTTTATGCTCGTGCCGCTGTCGTACCTGATTGTCGCCGCTGTCGTGCCAGTACTCATTATAGTGGCACACCGTTCGAATATCAAACGGCTGATTAAAGGCACCGAAAACCGGTTTAGCTTTCATTCGCAACACAAGGAGGCCGGGTCCAATGTCTGACAGAATTGCCGTCCTAGGTGCAGGCAGCTGGGGCATCGCCGCAGCCAACCTTCTGGCCTCCAACGGCCACAATGTTACGCTTTGGGAGTTTAATCCAGCCGATTGCCAGGCGCTGTTGAAAACGCGCAGTCACGAAAAGAAACTACCCGGCATAAGAATCCCATCGGAGATTTTTATTACCAATGACCTTGGCGAAGCCGTCGCTAAAGCGCAGATTATAGTCCTGGCCAGTCCGGCTCAAACCATGCGGTCTGTTTGTACGCAGCTGGGTAGCGTCGTCTCCGAGCCGCGAATTTTCGTAAACCTCGCTAAAGGGATAGAAATTAAAACGATCAAACGAATGTCGGAAGTAATCGAAGAGTGTCTGACATCGGCCGATGCCAAAAACATCGCAACCCTTTCCGGACCGAGTCATGCCGAAGAAGTCTCGCGCGGAATTCCTACCAGCGTAGTGATAGCCTCGGCCAACCCGGACCTCGCCGAATACGTGCAGGGCATTTTCTCCAACAACACCTTCCGGGCGTACAGCAGCACCGATATAGTCGGCGTCGAACTGGGCGGTTCGGTCAAGAATATTATAGCCATCGCCGCCGGTATTATTACCGGGCTGGGACTGGGTGACAATACTATGGGGGCATTGATTACGCGCGGGATGGTAGAAATAACCCGTCTGGGGGTGAGTCTGGGGGCCGATCCGCTGACTTTCGCCGGACTGTCCGGCATCGGTGACCTCGTCACGACGTGCATTTCCCGCCACAGCCGCAACCAGCAGGTTGGGTTCCGGATCGGAAGGGAGAGAAACTCAAGAGCATTTTAAGCAGCATGGTGATGGTGGCCGAGGGCGTGGATACCTGCCGCTCGGTTAAAATGCTGGCCGAAGAGCAAAAGGTCGAGATGCCCATCGCCGAGCAGGTTCATGAAGTGCTGTTCGCCGACAAAAATCCGGCCGAAGCCATAGAAGATTTGATGGGCCGAACCTTAAAGAAAGAAGTTCTTTACTAACAATATAGACGGCGAGGCAAATATGGCGCGAACCAAGACGCAAAAAGAAGAAAAACTGTACTATTCGATCAGCGAAGTAGCGCGCATCACC
>CAZMWI010000202.1:0-4628 GCA_964569945.1 uncultured Ignavibacteriaceae bacterium | reverse complement strand
ATCGGTGATACCCTGCTGTATACGATCAAGCTGACCAATACCGGTGATTCGGTTTATCGCGGGATTGTCGTCCACGACAGCATTCCCGAATATATCGAGTTCGTTCCCGGGACGGCCGGGGCGGCCGGAGTATACGATCCGAAGGGGCGTGTTCTTATCTGGAATATTCCTGCTATCGGCCCGGGCGGGGAGATGTCGTTCACCTTCCGCGCCTCAATAGATGACGTCGACGCGGGCGGCAATGAGATCCGCAACTACGCCGATATGATCGAGCCGAAAATCTGCCGGTCCAATCCGGCTATCACTCTTGTCAAGCCGCCGGACCCGACACCTCAGGTGCAGTTGACCAAGTATGTCGACCACGATCAGATCGACAAAGGCGGGACTCTGACCTATAACCTGCGCATCCACAATAATCGCAATTATGCTCTCTATGATGTAGCTGTTGAGGATGTAACTCCGCAGTACACATCCTATATAGATGCCAGCGCCAATTCGGGCGGCAGTTATGATAATGTCGATAACAAAGTCACCTGGACGTTTCCGGGCATGGCGGCCTATGAAACCATTATGGTTGGTTTCAAAGTGTTGGTTGATGACAACGCCCCCAATTACGGGATAATATATAACCACGGCCTGGTGGTTTCACCGGATTCGCTGGAAAGTAATGTCGTTCAAACGATAATAAATCCCGATTCGACGGCTCTGGCCGTTCTTGAAATCACCAAAGACGTCAATAAAACACAGGCCTACCGGTTAGATACTCTGTCCTACAGCATACTTGTCGAAAATACCGGTGATGATATCGCCCACGAAGTAAACGTCACCGATGCTATACCGGCGTTCACCACTCTGGTAAACGGCAGTATTACCGGCGGCGGCAGCTATGACAACGCTTCCAATTCAATTTCGTGGACAATAGATGAGCTCTGGCCGGGTGCATCGGAAACGTTTCATTTCAAATCGTCGATAAATGACCTGACCCCGTATGGGGCAGATATCATGAATATCGCTACAATCAATCTGCCGGATTCATCGTTGAGCGATACTGCATATACGAAGGTTCTTCCGACTCCGAAACCGGAATTGCATATTGATAAAAACGTCGATTCAACACGCGCTTATGCCGGTGATACTCTGACCTATACGCTGGATGTCTCAAATGCCGGCAATGCTTCGGCGTCAGATGTAAACGTAAACGACTATATCCCCGAACATACGACCTATATCGCCGGAAGCGTCGACGCTCTCGGTTCGTATAATGACATTGAAAACCGGCTTGATTGGAGTTTGGGAGATATCGCGGCAGGAGAGTCCGCCGATCAGCTCAGCTTCCGCGTAGTTTTAGATAAAGACCTGGCGGCCGGTTATATTGTCACCAATGTCGGTTCGATAATCCTGGCCGATTCGAGCTTGGCCGATACGGTTACGACCGCAATCGCCGCGCCACCGGTGCCGAAACTCGAAATCGACAAAACGGTCGATTCGTTGACCGCATACCCCGGCGATACTCTTAAATACACGCTTAACGTGAAAAACTCCGGTGCGGTTGTGGCCGGTGACGTGATTGTCTTCGATCCGGTGCCGGAATATGCGACTTATGTTCCGTCGAGTGTCAATCCCATCGGCATTTACAACAATGGCCAAAACCGGGTCGAGTGGAACGTCGGCGATATGGATCCCGGCGAAGATATCGACCTTTATTTCCGGGTTGTCCTCGACAATGACCTGACCACGGGTGATATTGTCACCAATATCGGTTCGATAATCCTCGGCGATTCAAGCGTAGCTGATACCGTGTCAACCAATATAGTGCTACCCCCGAAACCTCATTTGAAAATCTCGAAGAAGGTCGATACGGCGTATGCCTCACCCGGTGATACGCTTCTCTATACGGTGACCGTTGAAAACGACGGCTCTGCCACTGCCGTAAACGCGCTGGTTGTCGATACGATACCGGTTAAGACCACGTACGTTGACGGTTCGGCGACGGACGGCGGAACGTATGACAGCGATAATCGCACCATAGACTGGACCATTGCGTCACTGGCTATCGGCCAGAAGGTTGACCTCAATTTCAAGTTGACAGTCGACAATGATATTGCTATCGGCGCCTTTATCCGAAACGTGGCTCATATATTCGAACCGGATACGCTGGTCAGCGATACGACACAAACCGAGATTGTTCCTCCTCCGGCGCCGCATCTGGAAATCGACAAAAAGGTCGATCCGACCGACACCAATCCGGGCGCGACATTACACTATAATATCTCGATTCGGAATTCTGGAACGGCCTCGGCCAAGAATATTGTGCTGATTGATACTCTCCCGCAATTGGTCGATTATGTCGAGAATACATCGAATCCGGCGGCTGAATATGACGCCGACAATAGAACTCTTAAGTGGACCATAGACAATCTCGGCATCGATGCATCGAATGTCTTCCTGTTCGACGCCGAAGTAAAATCGAATATATTCGCTGAAATCGATATCGACAACGCGGCTTTTGCTACTTATAAAGACTCTACTATCACCGACACCGCTGCGACTCATATCACGCCCCTGGTTTGGCCGATTCTGCATATAGATAAAACCGTCAACTGGCCGACCGCGGCGTCCGGTGATACCCTGCTTTATAATCTCAAAATAACCAATACCGGGACCGCCAACGCTGAAAACGTTGCTATCCGGGATATTATCCCCGATAATGTCACCTACGTCGCTGGAAGTGCCTCCGGCAACGGGTCATTTAATTCGAACGACGGCAGTGTTAACTGGGAACTCTTTTCCGTGATGACAAGGGTCGAATACGATCTGAGCTTCAAGGTTAAGGTCAACGATGGAGCGGCGATAGGGCATTACATCACCAACTATGGTGATATTGTATTCCCGGACAGCACCATCAGCGACTCAGCCAGGACTTTGATTACCGAGCCGTCGGAAACGGATCTGGTGGTCACCAAACTGGTTGATTCGGCCGTGGCCGCGCCGAGCAGCATTTTGTCATACACCATCTTTGTTACCAACCGCGGGGAAGATGTAGCCCGCAACGTGGTAGTAAAAGACGTCATGCCGACGCATACGACTTACGTTCTGAACACGGCTTCCCACAACGGCATATATGATCCGCTGGGCCAAATCCTGACCTGGCTGTTCGGAACCATTGATCCCAAAACCACGATAGAGCTGCACTATCAGGCGCGTATTGATCACGACGCGCAGTTAGGGGCACTGGTCGAAAACATCGCCGTAATGATTCACCCGATAAGTACACATAGCAATAAAGTTGTAACTTTAGTAAACTTCCCGACCGGAATAGAAGACGTCACAATAGTCAACGCCGTCGATAAAGACCGGGCGGCTCCTGAAGACACGCTGACGTATACCATCACACTGACCAACACCGAAGCCGATGACGTCGATAATATCATAGTCGTCGACACGCTTCCCGATGAGGTCAGCTTCGTGCCCGGTTCGGCGACCGGCGGCGGATATTTCACGGGCGGAATAACCCTGGTACAGGCCAGTGGTTTTGTCACCTGGGATGTCGGCACGCTGGCGGGCAATACCTCGACCGAGTTTGAATTCAAAGCGATAATCAAGTCCGGGGTTCCCAACGCCACTGCTATCCTCAATCAGGCCAATATTACATCGCCCGAGGAAGTGCCCGGCAACGCAGTGCAGACGATTGTCGACGTGAACGTTAATCAGGCGCCGTCTCTGATCGCAATCAAGACCGTCGACCGCGCCAGCGCCATGACCGGCGAAATTGTCAACTATACTGTCGAAGTTGAGAATACCTCGGATGTTGCCGCCGATGACGTCATGGTGTATGACCGCATGCCGACGGGATTCTACTATGCCGACAATTCAACGCGCATCGACGGTAAGATGGCCGATAATCCGATATCGCACGATCCCTACACCTGGAACATCGGCTCCATCGACCCGGGTGAAACAGTTAAGCTCGAATACAAAGTCATTATCGGTGCCTCGGTTCAGCCGGGAATAAATGAAAATGTCGCCTGGGCGGTATCCGAATCCGAAATGTACGGGCGCATCATGTCTCCGGAAACGTCGGCCCGCATAAATATCAGGACGACGACGCTTCCGGGTGCGATTCGCGGAACGGTCATTGTCGATTGCGACAACGACGGAGTTGCCGAGTCCGATTCGATCCCGCGCGGTATTGACCTGTTCCTCGACGACGGCTCGCAGTCCCAGGCCAACCTGAGCGGAATCTTCTACTTCAGCACCGTCATGGCCGGTGAGCACGTGGTTACGATAGACGTGCGCGACCTCAAGGGTTACAGATTGGCCGACGGGCAGCAGGCTTCGGTTTTCGTGCACGTGCACGAAGCCGGGGAATCCTACGTGATCTTCCGCATTTGTCCCGAAGCTCCGAGCATCAAGGTGGACAAAAAGGCTTCGCTGCTACCGAAGGTTAAAGTAACCAAGAACGCTGCCATAAATAAAGACGACCTGAGCGATACTTCGGGCGTCAAAATCGACTATGAAATTCAAATCCAGACCAATGGTGGGGCGATCCCAACCAATGTCAGGGTAGTCGATTCGTTCCCGGATGAAACCAAGCTGATCGTGCATGAAAATCAGCCGATTATGCCGGT
>CAZMWI010000201.1:0-4669 GCA_964569945.1 uncultured Ignavibacteriaceae bacterium | reverse complement strand
GAGGTAAACCGGGTTACCACTTGATCCCCTTCAGCAATGATATCCTCCACCTCTTCTCGCCAATCAGGGAAAGCGGCTCGGAGAGCCTTGATATGGTCTTTTACATCTTCCGGTCCATGCCACTCTGGCCCGACAAGAAAGTGGCATACGAAATCCTGCGCATATACGTCGTCGCACAAATCAAGGTTGCCATTACTCCAGATCTCACGATGAAGGTAGAGCGCCATCTGTTTGTTCTGTTCCAAAATGTTGTTCACTGAGTCGTCGCACGAGATTGAAGTTAAAAATACTATGGCTATAAATATTGGCCAACCATACTAATGTCATAATTGAAACGGATAATAGTGCCGAAACTGCAACAAAAAAGCCCGACAATATCGAGCTTCTTAGTCTATGGCGGGGGCTACGAGACGAGTTCCGCAACTGGGTAATCGAAAATGCGGCATGAAACTGGATAAGTGCCCTCTTAACTTCATTATTTCGTCTGTCTATTTCTTCCCTATTTAAAATTATCCAGACTCTGATGCCGGTTGGCCAGGATTTGACGAATCTAATCTCGTATTTTCATCTGGATTTCATCTTATAGGACGTTATTATGTCTAAAACGATGAGATAAAATATGCGCGTGTTGATAATAGAAGATGACCGTAGAGTTGCGGAGACAATAGCCAAAAACCTTCGGGCCGAAAGCTTTGCCGTTGACATCGCTCGCGACGGTGAATCCGGCGAGGAATTGGCCAAGGTTAACGACTATGATGTTATCGTGCTCGATCTAATGTTGCCCGAACAGGATGGCTGGGAAACGTGCGCAATCCTGCGTAAGGGAAATATTCTTACACCAATCCTGATGCTGACCGCCCTCGACGACGTTTCCGACAAAATTCGCGGCCTCGATTCGGGCGCCGACGATTACCTTACCAAGCCGTTTCATTTCGGCGAACTTCTGGCACGAATCCGGTCGCTTATCCGGCGACATTCGACCGTGCGCAATACGAACATCGAGAGCTTTGGGCTGAAACTCGACCTTAACACCCACAAGGCTTTTCGTGACGATCGCGAGATAAATCTGACGGCCAAGGAATTCGCGCTACTCGAATTATTCATGCTGCATCCGGGGCGGATTTTATCACGACAGGAAATATCCGAGCACTTGTGGGATATGAACTTCGACCCTAAAAGCAATGTGATCGAATCCTTCATAAGATTCCTGAGGAAAAAAATAGATCTCGGATTCGATCGGCCATTAATTCATACCATGCGGGGAGCCGGATACATGTTTTCGGACACCGACCCGCACGCGCCGGTTGATGAAAAATGACCATACGCGCCAAAATCATTTTAGCCAATATAATAGTCTTCGGGATTATTCTCGTCGCCGTCGCGGTCGTGGTCTACAACCGCACGCTTGAAACCGAGACGGCCAGGATCGATTCGCGGCTTGATACATTCGCGGCGGGGTTCATTACCGAATTCGAAGACGAATGGGAAAACAATGAATTTCCTGACAGCGATGAAATGGAATTGATCGCAACCAGCCAGCAGACCGATATACGCATCCAACTGCTCGATGATACGGGAAAGGTCTTATTTCAGAAAGGCGAGCTTCCGCCACTTCCTTTTTCGCTGGTTAAAATTGTCTCCGGCAATTCGACCTTATGGCAGAACATCATAATAGGCCGTGAGCCTTTTCGTCGTTTCGCCCGACCCGTAGAAATAGAAGATCACGATAATTTTGTCCTCGTATTGGCGGCGTCCACCGAAGAGATGGAAGACCGTCTGGAAAGTCTCACGCTCGTCTTGATATTCAGCCTTGCCGGTGCCCTTCTGCTTTCGGTGCTGGCCGTATATTTTATCACGGGCCGGGCTTTCCGGCCGCTTATCCGTATGGTCGAAACCGCCGAGACGATTTCCGCGTCTACGTTACACCGTCGTCTCGATGAACCTTCCACCCGCGACGAAGTAGGCCGTCTTACTAATGCTTTCAACGACATGATGCGGCGCATAGAGGCTGCCTTCAAAAGTCAGAGACAATTCGTAGCCGATGCCTCTCACGAACTTCGCACGCCCCTGACCGTTGTAATCGGCGAGCTGGAATTTTTAAAGCGCCAAATAGACAACGGCCAACTCAACGACAGCATTAATACCGTGCTGCATGAGATGGACCGTCTGACGCACCTGATACAGGAATTGCTGCTGCTGGCCCGCATCGACGCTCAAAAACTCCCGATCGACAAAAAAGCCATCAGGCTCGATGAAATTCTGGCCGAATGCGTCCGGCTCCAACAGCCATCCGCAGCCGCGAGGAACGTGCAAATCGGCCTCCATATCGACGATGCGATCGAAATTTACGGAGACACCGAATATATCAGACGAGCCTTTATAAATATCGTAGATAATGCCGTCAAATATTCCCCCGACGACGGAAAAGTGGCAGTGGCACTTCGTTCCGAGGAAGAAAACGGTATCGTTACCATTGATGATCAGGGACCGGGAATTGATCCTTCCGATGTCGAACTGGTCTTTAAGCGATTTTACCGCTCACCAAAAGCCCGGCAGATGCACGATGGCAGTGGATTGGGTTTGGCCATTGCCAAAGAACTGATCGAGGCGCACGGCGGCAAAATCGAACTTGCTGGCGCTGAAAGCGTCGGTACGAGAGTCATAATTCGTCTTCCCTTCGGCGGACCGACCGACTCCATTTCAGACTAATCCACAATTCCGCACTAAATTTCTGCGACACGAAAAAAATTCAGCCGTTTTCATTTTTGTTTCATGTTTGCTCGTTATTCTCAGGTCGAGCCTGACCCACAAATTGGGCTTTGGCAAAAAAGAAGGAACCTAAACAAAAGGAACTGCCATGAAAAAGATTTGGACAAGTCTCACGTTTACGGCCGCATTGACGGCCCTGTTGTGGGGTGCCGCCATTGTGCCGACCCGGGCCGATGAGTCGGCCAAAAAGCCCGAAATTTCGGCCCCCGAAGCCGTTCTGACCGCCTTCCATAAGGCCTATCCTGCTGCTGTAATTGGCGATATTTCGAAAGAAACGAAGGGTGATCAGACTTATTTTGAGATCGAAAGCGTTGACGGAAAAACGCGTCGCGATCTTTTATATTTCCCCGACGGCAAGGTTTTCGAAATCGAAGAAGCTATCGCGGTCAAAGACCTGCCTAACAGCATAACTAAAACGATTAAAGACAAATACCCCGACGGCGAAATACACAAAGCCGAGAAAATTACGCGCGGCGACATCGCTGAGTACGAAGTCCTGGTGGAGAACGGTGAGAACAATCTGGAAATCCTTCTCGACTCCAAAGGTGTAATTAAATCGCAGGCTTCGACTTCCGACGACGACGAAAAGACCGAAAGCGGCGAAAGCGGTGAAGCCGACGAAGACTAAGCCATATTTGTTTTTCGGTCGCGACCGAATTCTTACCCTTGTTTTGGCTATATTTGTTTTCGGTCCATCTGCGACCACTGCGACCATACCCCCGGCGGCGTCTGATACTCTCTCCCTGACTCAATGCGTCACGATCGCATGTGCTAACAGCCTGGAATTGAAAAAGGCGTCAAACGCGATCGACGTCGCCGGGCTCGATCGCAGTCTGGCAGCCAAAGCGCGGTGGCCCCAATTGCGCTTTGTTGGCGGAGCCGGATATGCACCGTATTCCCTCGATTTCGGCTACGATCCGGCCGTATCCAATGGCGGCGAACTCGGAGCGCGGCTGGTGGCCGAACAAACCGTTTACAACGGCGGCATTTTTTCCGGCCAGATAAAACAGGCCGACATAGGCAAGTCTCTGACCAGGATTTCCTGGCAGCAAGCCAGGAGGGACCTTGAATTCGAAGTCCGTCAGGCGTTTATCGAGCTTCTGATGACCGAGCAAAAGCATGATTTCGCGGAAAAAAATGTCACGCGCCTGACCGATTTCACTGATCTCGCTACCGCTTTAAACAAATCCGGAGCGGTCGGATATACCGACGTTCTAAACAGTCGAATGGAACTGGCTCGGGCTCAAATAGACGCGGAAACAATCGGTCAGGATGTTAGCAGCGCCCGGCTGAATCTCGGCCGTCTGCTCGGATATCCCAATGCCGACAGTCTTGTCGTTGATGGTTCACTTGAGAACCTGTTAATCGATGCGGCCGATACCGTCCAATCGGCACCGCGAATGGATACAACCAATAACGTTGATCTGGAAGCGATGCGTCTCGATTATGCCCAAAATCGTTTGGCCCTCGATATGACCCGCGCTCAGTGGAAACCAAAAGTTGGCATCGCCGCCGATGCCGGTGTAATGACATCACGAGATAATCTACTGGCCAATCCGGCCGATCGTTATAACTCAATTGGATATTCGGTCGGAATTAATATCGAAATGCCCGTCTTCGACTGGGGCAATCGCAGCAAAGAAGTGGCGAAGAGTCGGATTGAGTTAAAGTCCGCCGAAGACAATATCGGGCTGATACGTCGCGAGATTATCTTTGAATATAATGACAACCTGAACCATCTGACCAATGCCCGGAAGCGATTATCATCAATCCAGAAGGTTCTGGAAACGGCTGAGAATAATTATCTACTGAATAAGGCCCAATACGCCGACGGTGCTGCTGTCGTGTCGGATGTAATTATCGCCGCGCAGGCGTTAAGCGACACCAGACAGTCCGAAAT